>CAZUHU010000197.1:0-6793 GCA_964620645.1 uncultured Chitinophaga sp. | reverse complement strand
AACTACGCTTCCCGTTATTGGTGTTCCTATTAAATCATCTAACAGTATTGATGGGTGGGATTCTGTGCTTTCTATCCTGCAAATGCCATCAGGTGTTCCTGTTGCCACAGTTGCTTTAAACGGCGCTCGCAATGCGGGTATTTTAGCAGCACAAATAGTTGGCTCATCTGATAATGATGTCTCGCAAAAACTGGCCACCTATAAAGAGGAGCTAAAATCAAAAGTTGAAAACTCCATCCGCGAGATTAAGATTGCCGGATACAGGAATGAGTTTGATGCGAATGCTTAAGGGCCTGTAATGCGTCATGCTGAACTTGATTCAGCATCTAAGAATTTAACGAGATTCCGGCTCAAGGCCGGAATGACTTAGGCTGTTTTACAACAACCCTACCAAATCATCTACCCCCGGTATTCTGTTTACGGTAAAGGCTTCAGCATACTTAACCCCAATGGGTACGCCAAAGTGTATAGCGCGCGCTTCTACAAATTTTAAAAACTCGGGGGAGGAGATGAATGTTTTGGGCTCTTTGCTTTTAGGATCGTAGAACTGCGACTTAAATGCATGAATGGCCTTTAGCTTGCGCTCGTAATAGTCGGTTATGTCTATCACTAATTGTGGTTCGGCATGTATAGCCTGTATGTAATGGTAAACTGCTTTCGGTCGGTAGGCTTCTTGTTTTTTGCCGCCATCTTTGGTGTCAATCTTCCGCAAGCCTGCTAAAAACCATGCTTCGCGGGTTAACTCAGCAGAGCGGCCATGGTCCGGATGACGGTCGTATTTGGCATTGCTAATGATGATAGTAGGCTTGTAGCGGCGTATAACCTTTATCAGTTCCAGTTGGTGCTTTTCGTCATTCTTAAAAAAGCCATCGCGAAAGCCGAGGTTCTCGCGCACGTGTATGCCCATTATTTTGCTGCTGGCGGCTACTTCCTTCATACGGTCGGCCACGGTGCCGCGGGTTCCCATTTCTCCTTTGGTTAAATCAAGGATGCCCACTTTATAGCCCTTGTCAATATGCTTCATGAGGGTGCCGCTGCAGCCCAGTTCCACATCATCGGGGTGAACCCCAATTGCTAAAATATCCAGCTTCATACTTAAACCCCGAACTGCTTTAAGTGGTGATCAAAATGTTTTACCAGTAAATCGCTCCATTGTTTTTTGCTCAACTTGCCGAACATTGGGTGCGGCTTCAGCTTGCTTTCTTCGCGCTCATTAAAGATGTCTATCATTTTTTCAGCAAAAGCAGCTTCGGTGTAAAAGTCGCGCGGTGCTGTGCCTTGCTGCTGTTGGTTAAGCTCTTTTGCAGTTGGCGAATTTTTAGGAAAGCCCGGTAATACATACACTGCAACCTGGAACGCAATTTTATTCCAAAAGAAGTTAGACTTATCTATTGCCTCCTTCATGCCCATCGAAATTCGGAACGCATCGTTCATATGCGTTAGCATTTGTGTAACGCTCATTTGGCCCCATTCAGCTTTGGTATCCGGTGTTAACCGTTCAATGCGGGAAACAATATTTTGCTTAAGAACTTCGCTAATCACAAATTAAGGTATTGATGTAGCAAAGAAAGGAAATTTAATTCGCTGCTTATAGGTTGAATAACCGGAAGGAACTTTTCCAAAGTTTAAAACTTTGGAAAAGGTTAGATACAAGGGTAATTTAACTTACCGAAGCGGCTTTTGGCTTTCGTTCAGCGTTTTTTTTTACACCGCCGTTCTTGTAAGTAAGAGCAGCCTTCACAAAACCAACAAACACCGGGTGGGGGTTATCAACTGTAGATTTCAGTTCCGGGTGATATTGCACGCCAATAAAAAACGGATGCGATGGAATTTCAACCACTTCTACCAATTGATTATCGGGGTTGCGGCCACTGGCAATCATACCTGCTTTTTCAAAATCTTCAAGGTACTTGTTGTTGAACTCGTAACGGTGGCGGTGGCGTTCAGTAATATGTTCGCTACCATATAACGAGAAGGCCAGTGTGCCTGGTTTAAGATCGCACTTGTAAGCGCCTAAACGCATAGTGCCGCCTTTGTTCTTAATCTTTTTCTGCTCGGCCATCATATCAATAACCGGGGCAGTAGTATCAGGGTTCATCTCGGTGCTATGCGCATCTTTTAAGCCCAGTACATTACGCGCAAACTCAATTACCGAACATTGCATACCTAAGCATATACCAAAGAATGGTATACCATGCTCGCGCACATATTTAATGGCAGTTATTTTTCCTTCAATACCGCGGTTACCAAAGCCCGGCGCTACCAGCACACCGTGTAGGTGGCCCAGCTTTTCTTCTACATTGCTGTCGTCTATATGTTCGCTGTGTATGCTTTCAACAATAACCTTAAGGCTATTGGCTGCACCACCGTGTATAAAAGCTTCGTGAATGCTCTTGTAAGCATCCTGCAACTCAATGTACTTGCCTACAAGGCCAATGCGTACTTCGCCATGCGGGTTGCGCAGTTTGTTTAAAAAATCCTGCCACTTGCTCATGTTAATGCGTTCCGAAGGCAGGTGCAGTTTCTTTAATACCGTTGTATCTAAATGCTCTTTCTGCATTTCAATAGGCACAGCGTAAATAGTATCTACGTCAATTGCCTGTATAACCGAGTCCTTCTCAACGTTGCAGAACAAGGCCATTTTACGGCGTAGGTCATCAGTTAAAGGTGTTTCGGTACGGCAAACCAATATGTTTGGCATTACACCCAGTGCCTGTAATTCTTTTACACTGTGCTGCGTCGGTTTGGTTTTAACTTCCTTGGCTGACTTTAAGTAGGGGAGAAGAGTTAAGTGGCAGATAAGCGTATCGTGCTCTTCCAACTCCCAACGTATCTGGCGCACGGTTTCAATGTAAGGCTGCGCCTCAATGTCGCCCACCGTTCCGCCAATTTCCGTTATCACTATATCATACTCTCCGCTTTTGCCTAACAGCAACATGCGGCGTTTAATTTCATCAGTAATATGTGGTATCACCTGCACGGTTTTACCCAGGTAAGCGCCTTCGCGCTCTTTATTAATAACGGTTTGGTAAACGCGGCCGGTGGTAACGTTGTTAGCCTGGCTGGTTGGTATGTTTAAGAAACGCTCGTAATGCCCAAGGTCCAAATCGGTTTCAGCGCCGTCCTCCGTTACATAACACTCGCCGTGTTCGTAAGGGTTAAGCGTGCCGGGGTCAACGTTAATATAGGGGTCAAATTTCTGGATGGTAACTCTGTATCCGCGGCTTTGTAAAAGTTTAGCCAGCGATGCTGCGAAGATTCCTTTTCCTAATGATGATGTAACTCCACCTGTAACAAATATGTATTTAGCCATTGCAAAAAGGGTTTCACAAATTTACGGGATTTGAGGCTGCTATGAAAGCCGCTTTTGCGAATAAACATTAACAGGTTGTTAGTAACAGCTTTAAGTAATGTTAATTATGCTTGGCGCGGGCGGTGTTATATGGCCGTGCCTTGTTAGCAGAAGTTGGAAAGTTTTGATTCCTTTGAAGACTGTGAAGAAAAATTCACTCATTTCTGCTTTATGCCTGTTTTTCAATTTACTGTTTGCGGCAAATGCACAGGGGCAAAGCTATGTTTGGGCCAAAGGGGAAGGAGGAATAGGCAATGATGCCGCCAATGGTATTGCTGTAGATGATTTTGGCAATAGCTACATTACCGGTAACCTGGCCGGGGTGGCAGAATTTACAGGCACCACGGTACAGGGGGCAGGTTTGTACGATATTATTTTGGTGAAGTATAACCTGTTCGGCAACCTGATGTGGGCTAAAAGCGCCGGGGGCATAGGTAACGACCAGGGCAATGTAATTAAGTACAAGAATGGCTTTCTTTATATAGCAGGGTCTTACGAGGACACCGCTTCCTTTTTACCGAACGGCAGTATTATAAGTAAAGGCGAGGCGGATGCCTTTGTTGCGAAATACGATTTAGACGGCAACCTGATTTGGTTAAACCATGGAGGCGGTATAAACTTTGACTATGCCAGTGGATTGGATGTAGACGACGATGGCAACGTTTACATATGCGGCACATACGAAACCAGCGCTACTTTTGACACCAGCATTTTAACAACAAGCAATCTTTTTGCCGAGTCGTTTATTGCTAAGTATAACAGCAACGGTTCGTTGGTTTGGGCTAAAACTACTGCCGGCAGCACTACAAATCTTATTACCGGCATAGCCTGCGGAAATAACAGCCTTTATATAACGGGTTTTTTCGGCGGCAGTTTTTCGTTGGATGCTTCAACCATTAATTCTGCCACACCAAGTTACGATGTGTTATTGGCCCGGCTTGATTTGGATGGACAGCTTATGTGGCTAAAACGTGCCGGAAGTACGTACGAAGATGCCGCCAATGCTATAGCCGCTAACGAAAACGGAACAGTAGCTATTGCGGGCTACTTTGCCGGAACAGCCTACTTTGACAACCACGGCGTAACATATTTAGATTACAATGATGTTTTTGTGGCGAATTACGACTCTGCTGGTAACAACCTGTGGGTAAGAGCCGGTAAAGGTGGACAACTGGATGTGGCCTTCGCCTTGACAAGCGACGCATCAGGCAATATCTTTACCACAGGCATGTTTTAGAACTCAATTGACAATGACGGAAATGTTTTAAGCGGAAACGGCCGTGATATTTTTTTGAACAGCTATGACGCCGCCGGCAATTTACGATGGCTAAGCAGCGCAGGAGGTATACAAACCGATTGCGGTTTAGGTATTGCTGTAAAAGCGGATGAGGATATTGCCCTTTGCGGATATTATTTGCATACCTGTTCCTTCGGCAATATTGATATTGACTATGCCAACAACAACGATTTATTCATTGCCGAATTTGATCCTCCATTTGTGAGTTCGGTTCAAGAGGCTGTTTCTGCTGTTAATTTTGGAGTTTTTCCAACAGTTTGTGTTGGTTGCTCTCATCTTCATGTTAAAACAAGTACAACAGGCTCCTATGATTTACAACTGTATGATGTAAGCGGCCGTCTTGTTGAGGAGAGAAATTCGGTATACGAACCCACCCTTAACGTATCGGAATTTCTTCCCGGAGTTTATTTTCTTTGTATGACTGATAACGGCGGAAGGCACACCGCCAGATTTATAATTGAATGAGGCACTAATGCCTCGGGCACATTACTGACAAACCCCTGAAAAGGTTGAACTATTTATGATGAAGAGAATTTTTACGCTGATTTCGGCGTGTGTAATCACGCTATCCTATTTATTCGCACAGGTTCCGCAAGCTGTAAACTACCAGGCCATTGCACGAGATGCCGGAGGGGCCGTTCTTGCCAACAAGAACATAGCCGTGCGCTTAACTATTAATAATGGTATTAACCCGGGTTTTCCTGAATACCAGGAGGTGCAAACCGCAGTAACCAACCAGTTTGGGTTGTTTACTATTAAGATAGGCCAGGGGAATGTGACCATGGGCTCCTTTACAGGCATTACCTGGGCTGCAGGTAATAAATACATGTTGGTGGAATATGACCCCAACGGCGGAACGAACTACATCAATATGGGCTCTACCCAATTGGTAAGTGTTCCTTATGCTTTGTTTGCAGGTTCTGCAGCAAACAGTGCAGGAACAGGGCCAACTGGTCCTACAGGGCCGGCGGGTACGCAAGGCTCTCCGGGCAATGATGGCGTGGGAATAAGCAGCATAAGTGATAACGGAAATGGAACAAGTACCATCTTTCTTACGGATGGAAGCTTTTATACTGTAGTAACGCAAGGTGTAACAGGGCCAACCGGCCCGGCCGGTTTACCGGGTGCAACGGGTGCACAAGGTCAGGCAGGTGCTACGGGTGCACAGGGCATTACCGGTGTGCAGGGAGCCACCGGAGCCCAAGGGGCCACCGGAGCAACAGGTAATACCGGTGTTGGTATTATTGGCATACAGGACAACGGCAACGGCACCTCTACCATTTTTACATCCGATGGACAATCATATACGATAATTACTCAAGGGCCAACCGGCCCAACCGGGGCTAACGGCCTTGATGGTGCAACAGGCGCTACAGGTGCAAACGGATTGGATGGCGTTACCGGACCTACCGGCGCAAATGGAATTGACGGAGCTACCGGCGCTACAGGTGCAGATGGCGCTACGGGTCCGCAAGGCGCTACCGGAGCAAATGGTATAGATGGTGCAACGGGACCAACCGGTGTAGGTATCGTTAACATACAAGACAATGGCAACGGCACCTCCACCATTTTTACTTCAGACGGACAGTCATATATCATAATTACACAAGGACCGACCGGCCCAACAGGGGCGAATGGTATTGACGGTGCAACAGGCGCTACAGGTGCAAATGGACTGGATGGCGTTACCGGACCTACCGGCGCAAATGGTATCGACGGAGTTACCGGCCCAACCGGTGATACAGGCCCACAAGGTCCAACTGGTGATACAGGAGCGCAAGGCCCACAAGGCATTCAAGGTGTAACCGGTGCTACAGGTGATACGGGAGCTCAAGGTCCACAGGGTGTTCAAGGTAACACTGGCGCAACAGGTCCTCAAGGCGTTCAAGGTGTAACCGGAGCTACTGGTGACACAGGACCGCAAGGTCCGCAGGGTACTCAGGGTAATACAGGTGCAACGGGCCCACAAGGTATTCAAGGTAATACAGGAGCAACAGGTCCTCAAGGCATTCAAGGTGTAACTGGTGCTACAGGTGATACGGGAGCTCAAGGTCCACAGGGTGTTCAAGGTAATACAGGAGCAACTGGACCACAAGGTATTCAAGGTAACACTGGCGCAACAGGCCCTCAAGGCATTCAAGGTG
>CAZUHU010000196.1:0-6797 GCA_964620645.1 uncultured Chitinophaga sp. | reverse complement strand
TTACCCGCCTGCGCACCGAAACCCGCCTGCACGAGGCGCAGTTAACCAATGAGTTTATTCTGCGCGCATTGCCGGATTGGCTGTACATAGTAGATAAAAACGGCGAGTTTACTGGTACCAACCAATACAGCACGCTTGACCCTTACATACCTGATTACGACCTTGCCGGCAAGAGTTTCTACAACGTACTGCCCGATGCCATTGCTGCACAGTTTAACGATGCACTTAACGAGGTTATTGAAACTGACTTTGTGCGCTCGTTTGAATACCAGGATACTGCCATACGTGCCGGCCGTTTCTTTAAAGTAATACTGGCGCCGTTTAAAGCAAACGAATACCTGGTTATCATTAGGGATATTACCGATTTGAAAACAGCGCAGTTGGAATTGGAAAGCAAAGCCCGCAAACTGGAGCTTAGCAACCGCGAGCTGGAAGAGTTTGCCTACGTGGTAAGCCACGATATGAAACAGCCGATACGTACGATTATATCTTACCTATCGCTGTTGCGCCGTAAGTATAAGGATAGCATTGACGCAGAAGGGCAGGAGTACATCAACTTCTCTATTGAAGGAGCTAATAAAATGAGCGACCTAATACGCGATATATTACAATATAGCCGTATGGAACAGCAGCTTGATTTTATTAAGGAAGTGGACCTTAACTCCGTAATGGGCAAAGTACTCAACGGCCTTAAGGAGGCTATACAAACCAATAACGCCAAAGTTACCTGCGATAAACTGCCGGTGGTAAAAGGTAACGACACAATGCTGTTGGAGTTGTTCCAGAACCTGGTGGAAAACGGCATGAAGTATAACCGCAGCGAGGCCAAAACGGTTGATGTTAAAGTGCACGATAAAGGCCAATACTGGCAGTTTGATGTTACCGATAACGGTATAGGCTTTGAAGAGAAATACGCCGACCAGATATTTAAGATATTTAAGCGCTTACACAGCGATAACGAGTTTCAGGGTACGGGTATAGGCCTTGCGGTATGCCAAAAGGCAATTGAAAAACACGGCGGCCGTATCTGGGCTAACTCCGTACCGGGCCAGGGCAGTACCTTCCATTTTACATTACCTAAGTAGTTTAAAGATTTGTCTTCCTGTCCCGATGGCTATCGGGAGGCGGGAAGGTGAATGAAAACGTGGTCTGAGGTCGGTCTTCGACATCCCGAACGTTCGGGATCAGACTGACATTATAGGCCTGCGCATTACATTGTCCTGTTGTCATCCAGAGCTTGTGGAAGGGTGACAACAAAGCAGCGTACCCGCCCTTTGGAAACTTCATTTTAAAAAAAAATCGGATTGCCTGAACAGGCCCTGGCCAGCAGCTTTGCGTTATAAAAAACGCAAAACTATGATGAAGCAATTCTTACTGGCCGCTGCAGCCCTATGCAGCCTGGCGGCATGCCAAACCACCATTCCGCAAACGGATACTACGCCACCGGTTATAACATTACTGGTGCAGGGCCCTGCTGGGCAATGCATACAAAGCAGCCCCGGCGGCGGTCACGAAGCCGAATGCCCCATTACCTATGGCTTTAACGATACCCTTACCTTTGAGCTAAGTGTTAAAGACAGCGGAGGTGTTAAACTGGCCCGGATAGCGGTACCTTCCATTTTTGATGCCTACGATGCGCAAACCAGCCCCAACAGCACCTTAAGGGTAACTTACACCCCTTCATCTACAGTTATAACCGCGGTTGGCGACAGCAGTCATCCGGTAGATCAAATAGTTATCACGGGTAAAATAACTACAGGCAATATTCCGGCCCGCCCTTACCTGAATATGGATGCTGAAGATTTTGGCGGGCAAAGCAGAACGCCCAACCTTACCGAGTGGGATGGCGCTGTAATAAGTGTAGCTGCACCTTAACACAAGCTAACCATCACATAAACACATACGCAGGCTTGTTGCCGGTGCGTTCTAGGGGGGAATGACCAAATTCTAAATTTTCACGGGCAATCATAGCCTGCGTTTTTGCCGCCATAGATTTTTCTGTGGCGGTTTTTTGTGTTTGTCTTTACTGCATAAGTATTATATTTATATAAAATGCATCCTTCAATAAAATTTGTAATGATTGTCTGTGGCTCTTTAGTCATGCACATTACATTTGGTGTTTCGCTTTTCGCACTGTATTTATTTAAGTTTACAGATTTTGTTGAAGGGAGTGCACCTCATAGTTATTATCGTGATATCAAGGTCGTTTGTAAGGGCAATCAACAATCCTATACCCTAAGCCCAGTAGAACTCAATCATTGGTGGGAGTTTCAATCCATTACAACAACAAATTATGGTAAACATCTTTTAGCTGAACGCGATACTGTATATATTCCATCGGTGGTAGTAGGCGGTTTTTATCTTAATAGTAAGCAAGATTACTACCGTTTGGAATCAACAAAAGATTTAGGCGTTTTTAATCTGATAAAGGTTGACCCTGAGGTCAAGAGGTCAACTTATCTTCTGTATCATTTTCTAAAATTCATGGGATTCTTTCTTGTAATCAATCTTTTACCCATTGCCTTTGATACATACATAGTAAAATTGAATACTGTAAAAATATATTTAACGATCATCAACCTTCTGGTGGCAGGAGGTGTAGGCTATGAGGTTTTTCTTAAAGCCTTTTTCCAGATGCTCTAATAACAATCCATGTTACATTTGGACTGCAATGGTATTTATGTCCCGCTGGCGGGGGGAGCCAAGAGGTGCAAACTATGTGCAAATTAACTATGTTGATTGCGCTGCTTTGCAGGTGGCAAATCTCCGCGCTCAATCCAAAGCGCTATGGCATTACGCACGCTTTCTATTCCATTCAGCACCTCTTTATCAGTAAACCGCATTACTGTAAAGCCTGCATGTTGCAAAGCAAGTTCCTTTTGCTTGTCCCTCTCTATTACGTCTTCAAAATTATGTGTTAGTCCATCTACCTCAATTATCAACTTCAAATCAAGGCAAACAAAATCGGCTATATAGTTAAGTATTGGTCTTTGCCTACGGAAGGTATAGCCTTTCATCAAACCCGCGCGCAAAACATACTTCCATAAACAGGCTTCAGCTTTGGTCATCTCCTTGCGCAGTCTGTTAGCATAAGGTTGAAGATTTTTATTGTATAAGTTATTAGAATGTGTGTTCTCTGCCATTGGATATAGAAAGATAAGAATTAAATACATCCACCTCCGTCCGCTTCGCAGACACCTCCGCCAGCGGAGGATATTAGCGCTAAACTTCCAATGAAGCGTTGAATTCGGCTGTTTTCTCCCCCGCTGGCGGGGGCAGGGGGTGGACCCAAAACAAAAGGCGGCCTTCAGCCGCCTTCCATTATTACATTATCTTATTAGCAAATTCAAGAATTATCTAATTATCGTATTAGCACAATCCGCAGTTATCGCCTCAGCATATTGCTCAGTTTACAACTGGTAATACGCCGGCCCTAAGAACTGCTTGCGCTGCTCATCTACTTTCTCGCTTGTAACGTATTCGTCAAACTCCATCACTTTATCTAACATACCGTAAGGGCTTATCTCAATAACGCGTGTAGCTATGGTTTCTACCAACTCGTGGTCGCGGCTGGCAAACAGGGCGGTGCCTTTAAAGTCTTTTAAACCGTTGTTAAGCGCCGTTATGCTTTCAAGGTCCAGGTGGTTGGTAGGTTCGTCAAACAACAAAACGTTAGCACGCATCAACATCATACGCGAGAACATGCAACGCATTTTCTCACCGCCTGATAGTACACTGCACTGCTTAAACACTTCCTCGCCGCTAAATAGCATCTTACCTAAAAAGCCGCGTATAAAAGTTTCGTCCTTCTCATCGGGGCTGTATTGGCGCAGCCAGTCAATAAGGTTAGTGTCCTGCGCTTCAAAGTAGCGTTGGTTATCGTTAGGTATAGCGGCGCGGCTGGTGGTTACGCCCCACTGTATAGTGCCCTGGTAGTCGGTATCCTCTCCGCTAAGTACGTTCAATAGGGCAGTTATGGCCAGGCTGTTTTTACACAGCAAAGCAATTTTATCGCCACGGTTTACATTAAACGTAATATTGCTGAACAGCAATTCGCCATTTACGGTTTTGCTAAGATTGCGCACCTCCAGTATCTCATTACCGGCCTCGCGTATAACGTTGTTAAACATTATAGCAGGGTATTTGCGGCTGCTGGGCTTAATATCTTCCAGGTTAATTTTTTCCAACGCCTTTTTACGGCTGGTAGCCTGGCGGCTTTTACTGGCATTGGCCGAGAAGCGGCGGATGAACTCCTGCAATTCCTTTATGCGGTCTTCAGCCTTTTTGTTGCTATCTGCCTTTTGGCGCGCCACTAATTGTGAGGACTGATACCAGAAGGAATAGTTACCGCTGTAAATGGTCATCTTGCTAAAGTCAATATCCACTATGTTAGTGCAAACGGCATCCAAAAAGTGACGGTCGTGGCTAACCACCAGTATAATACCCTCGTAGTCGGCCAAAAAGTTCTCCAGCCAGCTAATAGTGTGCACATCAAGGTCGTTGGTAGGCTCATCCAGAAAAAGGATGTCGGGGTTGCCAAACAGGGCCTGGGCCAAAAGCACGCGCACCTTTTGGTTACCGTCTAACTCCTTCAATAGCTTGTAATGGTGCTCTTCGGCAATGCCCAGGTTGCTTAGTAATTCCGCAGCGCTGCTTTCCGCATTCCATCCATCCATCTCCCCGAAAAGCTGTTCCAGTTCTGCTGCCTTGTTGCCGTCTTCCTCATTAAAATCAGCCTTGGCATAAACAGCCTCTTTTTCCTGCATTACCTGCCAAAGGGGTTTATGGCCCATCAGTACCGTTTGCAGCACTGGCACTTCGTCGTATTCAAAGTGGTTCTGCTTTAACACCGCAGTGCGCATGCCTTTGCTAAACGCAATTTGGCCGGTGGTAGGGTCAATTTCGCCCTGTAGTATTTTCAAAAAGGTACTCTTACCCGCGCCATTGGCACCTATAATGCCGTAGCAGTTACCTGCCGTAAACTTCAGGTTTACATCTTCAAACAAAACCCGCTTGCCGTAGCGCAGCGATAGGTTATTCACTGTAATCATCTTACTCTCTCCGTATTGGTGCTAAAAGGCCGCGAAAATACGGCTTATAAGCCAATTAAGCAGGGTTTTATTGCTAATTCAGTATTATTAGGAAAGCCTTGGCATACGGAGCCACATATCAGCCAATTTAATCTTACTGGGTTTTTAACCTCAACCATTCACTATGTTTCTATCTGCCTATGTGGTTAATATTATTTTCGCCCCGTGCAATTTTCAGCGGCCATCATAGAAAAACTACGCCACCGCCTGCAGCAACCCCTGCCCGGCGAGGCTGCTCAATTCCGTATGGCGCCCAGCTACCGCCCAAGGCTTAGCAAGGAGCAAATTGCCGCCTATAACCCGCGCATAAGCGCTGTTTTAATACTGCTTTACGAAAGGGAGGGGCAACTTACCACTGCTTTAACCCAGCGCCATGCCTACCAGGGCGTGCATGGTGGGCAAATGAGCTTTCCCGGCGGTAAGCGCGAGGAAGGCGACCCCGACCTTATACACACCGCCCTGCGCGAGGCAGAGGAGGAGATAGGCATAAACCGCGACGAACTGGAACTATTAGGCCAGCTAAGCGAACTGTATATACCGCCAAGCAATTTTATAGTGCAGCCCGTTTTGGCTTACAGCGCTGCATCCCTGCAGTTTACCCTTCAGCCGCAGGAGGTGGAAAAAGTGGTAGAAATACCCCTGGCTTATTTTTTAGATGATACCAACGTAAACATGCAAACAGAAATTAAACTGTTTAACGGTACCACGGTAAAAGTGCCGGCAGTTACGTACCAGGGGCATACTATATGGGGGGCAACCGCCATTATTATTAGCGAGTTGGTTTACTTGCTTCGTGAGTTGGAGTAGCTCCGCAAAAAATCGCAAATTGCAGTCCTAAAACCTTAAGCGATGTACAGAAAACTTGAAGACTTTATAAATGATTGGAAACACGAAAGCCAATCTACCCTGAAAGTATTTGCCCAATTGCAGGATGGTATGTTGAATCATAAAGTACACGAAAAAGTACGCAGTGCGGGTTTCCTTGCCTGGCACATTACGCATACGCTTAAAGAAATGATGGAGCGAACCGGCTTAAGTGTGGATCTTAAAGCTCAACACGACTATAATGGCGAAAGCGCTAAAGAAATATATGATGCTTACAAAAAGGCTTCTGACAGTTTGGTGAGTGCTCTTTCATCATGGAACGACGACAGCCTTCAGATGGAGGATGAAATGTACGGCGAAAAGTGGAAGAGGGGTACTACGCTGCACGTTCTGGTTACGCATCAGGCACATCACCGCGGCCAGTTGGAGGTTATTATGCGTATATGCGGTTTAAAGGTTCCGGGCGTTTATGGCCCATCTCAGGAAGAATGGACACAATACGGTATGCCTGCTATGAACTAGGGCTAACTACCACTTTTGGGGTCAAACATTTTCTTTTTTACAAACCAGCCCACGCCGATAAAGGTGGCAATGGTAGTAAACAGTACAATTAAAGCCGGGATATTGCTTTTGTTTTTCTTCGTCTTTTCCGCAAATATGTATTTGCCTTCCTGCACTTCGGTTAGGTAATTAAGCAGTTGGCCTTGCACCAGGCTTCCGGCTAATCCCTTGCCTTTGGCAAAAAATAAGTTGTATTGTCCTGCTTTACTTTTATCACTATTGTTTAGCTGCTTTGCCTCTACCTCTAATAAACCGGTGTATTCCCGGGCCGGCGTTTTAAGAGCTGCGCTGTTGCTTTTTATTTCGTACTTCCAACTGCTG
>CAZUHU010000195.1:3650-6840 GCA_964620645.1 uncultured Chitinophaga sp. | reverse complement strand
CATGGCAAAACATAAACGAAACCTCTATACGCATAAGTGGGTTGCAACCCGGCGAGTATAACTTATGTATACGAGCCCAAAACCTTTCGGGTCGGTGGCAGGCAGCCTACCTTAAAATACCCATAACGGTTGTGGCTCCATTGCAGCAAAAACTGTGGTTCAAAATAACCTTGGTAATAGTGTTGCTGGTTCTTATTTACTTGTTTGTGCGTTACCGTACCTATCGCCTTACCAAAACCAAAAAGGAACTGGAGCAAACTGTGTCACTACGCACGCAGCAAATGCAGGTACTACTGGAGGAAAAGGACATACTACTTAAGGAAATTCACCACCGCGTTAAAAACAACCTGCAGGTTATTGGCAACCTGTTAGACCTGCAAAGCAACGAACATAGTGATGAGAAAACACAATCGGCATTTGCCGAAGCAAAAGCACGTGTAAGTTCGGTGGCATTAATACACCAAAACTTATACCGGCACGATAACCTGAGCGGTATAGAACTGCACCAGTTTGTAAATGAGCTTAACACTTTGCTACAACAGTTGTTTAACGTAGATAGCCGCAAAGTAGCCTTGCATAACAATATTCAAACAACGCACCTGGATATTGATACCGCAGTGCCGTTAGGGCTTATATTAAACGAACTGCTTACCAACGCCTATAAATACGCTTTTGTAAACCGAAGCAAAGGGAACATTACACTTAGGCTAATACAAACAGGCGAAGGGGTATATCAACTTACAGTGGCCGATGATGGTGCCGGGTTGCCTTCGGAAAATTTACTGGGCCATGCTTCTACATTAGGCCTGCGCATGGTAAAACGGCTGGCCCTGCAGCTAATGGGCAAAGTAACCTACATATACAACAACGGCAGCGTTTTTACCATACTGTTTAAAGACCACAAGGCCCGAAAACAGGTTAAATAGCTTTTAAATATACAGGCACACCATTATATTTATATATACCGCGCTTTACCAATGCAACAGATAAAAATTGGAGTAGTTGAAGACGAAATTGTAATTGCAGATGGCATTTGCAATACGCTGTTGCAACTGGGCTACCTGGTGGCAGGGCCTGTAATAAGCTATACAGGTGCCATGGAAATGATGGAGCAGGACAAGCCTGACATGTTGTTATTAGATATACAATTGGCAGGTAGTGCCGATGGTATAGAATTAGCGGCCGATGTGCAGAAACATTACAATGTGCCTTATATTTTTTTAACCGCCAACAGCGATGCCGCTACCGTTGCGCGGGCCAAAGCAGTACACCCATATGCTTTTTTGGTAAAGCCTTTTACCGCTAGCGAACTGTTTGCCGCAATTGAAGTTGCTATGGCTAATTACACCGCCCGTAAGGCCAACGCGGCAGCCGATTCCCTTGCCGAACAAGAACAATTTGTTTTTGTTAAGCACGAAAATGCCTACCATAAAATACTGCACAAAAATATTGTATACGTACAAAGTGTAGAAAACTATGTGGTAATAGTAACGGCCGATAAACGCCGGTATATAGTGCGCACTACCTTTCAACAGTTTTTAGCCCAGTTTAAACCCGATAAGCTGTACCGCCTTCACCGTAGCTACGCTGTAAACCCGGCCTATATTGATACCATAACCGCCACCGAAGTAATTGCACAGGATACCACCATACCAATGCATAAAGGCGAGCAGGAAAATGTAATAAGACTGGTTAAATAGAGATTGGATATAGAAGCCGGAATTTGTTGATGCGAACCTTAGCAAAAAAGATTAGTGGACGTGCCCTGAAGTGGATGGACATTTGCATACACAAATAAAAAAACGAGTTACAGATTTCTCCATAACTCGTTGATTTACTTCGTCGGGGTGGCAAGATTCGAACCTGCGACCCCCTGCTCCCAAAGCAGGTGCGCTAACCGGGCTGCGCTACACCCCGAAGTTTTTTTTATAGACTTTTTACGGTCTGCGGTGAGGGAGGGATTCGAACCCTCGGTACCCTTTTACAAGTACGACAATTTAGCAAACTGTTGATTTCAGCCACTCATCCACCTCACCAATATTTATAAGAGCCTACTTTTCAGTCCTTTCCTTAAAACTGCCGTTGCTATGGGCCTTTTCTGAAAAGGACGACAAAAATATAAATTCCACTAAAGAATCAAAGCCGTTTTTTGCCTTTTACGTGTTTTAGGCAAAATAAAAAATCCCTACCGGTCGGGTAGGGATTTTTTTAAGGGTTTTGAGCCTTATTTAGGATATGCTCATCTGTATTTTCTTCTGGATATCAGCCACCGCCTCGCGGAACTCCTGGTCGGTATCTATCAGGTTTTGAACCGCCTGGCAGCTATGGATAACCGTAGAGTGGTCGCGGCCACCAAAGTGCTTTCCGATTACTTTCAACGAGTTTTTGGTGTAATTCTTAGCTAAAAACATAGAAAGCTGGCGAGCCTGAACAATCATACGTTTGCGGGTCTTTTCGCGCAGCATGTCCACGTTTACGTTAAAGTAATCGCAAACTGTTTTCTGGATATAATCTATAGATACTTCGCGGCTGATGCTCTTAACGAAGTTTTTGATAATCTTCTTAGCCAGGTCAAGGTCTACTTCCTTCTTGTTTAAGGAGGCCTGGGCTAAAAGCGATATCAGGGCAGCTTCCAGTTCGCGGATGTTGGTATTGATGTTATAGGCAACAAACTCAACAACCTCGCGCGGTAATTCAATACCGTCTGCATACATCTTCTTTTCAAGGATGGCAATACGGGTTTCGAAATCAGGAACCTGAAGATCGGCACTTAAGCCCCACTTAAAGCGTGACAGTAAGCGTTCTTCCATTCCTTCCAAATCGCGCGGAGCACGGTCGCTGGTTAGCACCAACTGCTTACCATTTTGATGCAGGTGGTTGAATATATGGAAGAATATATCCTGTGTTTTTTCTTTGTTACCAAAGAACTGGATATCGTCCATTATCAGCACATCAATTAGCTGGTAGAAGTGAACGAAGTCGTTTACAGAGTTGTTCTTTACCGCATCAAAAAACTGGTTTGTAAATTTCTCGCTGGAAACATACAGCACCGTTTTATTGCTGAAGTTCTGTTTTACTTCGTTACCTATTGCCTGCGCCAGGTGGGTTTTGCCTAAACCTACGCCGCCATAAATTACCAATGGGTTAAATGCTGTTCCGCCGGGCTTTTGTGCAACGGCATATCCTGCAC
>CAZUHU010000195.1:0-3550 GCA_964620645.1 uncultured Chitinophaga sp. | reverse complement strand
ACCAATGGGTTAAATGCTGTTCCGCCGGGCTTTTGTGCAACGGCATATCCTGCACTGCGCGCTAAACGGTTGCAGTCGCCTTCAACAAATGAATCAAAATTGTAGTTAGCATTAAGCTGCGAATCAATATTGATTTTTTTGAGGCCGGGGATAATGAACGGATTCTTGATTTGGTTTCCTGTCAGAAAGTAAGGGAACCCGATTTCCGGGTTGGCGCTGTTTCCTGAATTGTAGTTCGGGTAATCAACCGTAGAAGGTGAAGCTCCATTAGAAGAATTCTCTACTACTATCCGGTATTCCAGGCGGGCGCTGTTGCCCAACTCGCGCTTTATCGTTTTGCGCAACAGCGATACATAATGCTCTTCAAGCCACTCATAAAAAAATTGACTTGGAACCTGAATAGTAAGAACTGCACCTTTCAACTCCACGGGTCTGATCGGTTCGAACCACGTTTTGAAACTCTGGGCGCTCACATTGTCTTTTATGATTTCCAGACAGTTGTTCCAAACAGTGCTAGCCGATTTTTCCTTCATGCTCACTTGTGTGTTTTAAGGGTTGTATAAAATTTGCCGTGTGTCGTTGGCGACGTGAAAATGAACAAATGGTTGGTAAAAAAAAATTTTTCTGTACTTGATTTTTTCGAAAATTCTTTAAGAAGGTTTCCCACAAAAATTTTCTTCCGCCACTTTCTTTTTTACGAAAAAAAGTTTAGTAAAGGTTAGCCCGCTGAAATCAATTCAGGCTTACCGGAAAGCAGTGATATTTTATTCTTTTTCTCGAAGTAAAAATCAAGTCTACCGAGGTAAATACCTGCCCAGCCAACCTGGTTAACCAACACTTTTTCTCCTCTGAGATTGCTGTATTCCTCAGGTTTTTCAAAGAAGGTATGTGTATGTCCGCCAAGTATTAAATCAATATTGGAAGTGGTTTGCGCCAATACTACATCACTCACTTTTTTATCCTCGTATTTATAACCTAAATGAGACAGGCAAACTACCAGGTCGCAATCCAACTCCTGTTTCAGTAAATCCGCAGTTTTTTGTGCATTTGCAATGGGGTCGTTGTATTTCACCTCGCCATATAAATCGCGAGGCACAAGCCCTTCCAGTTCTATGCCTACACCAAACACCCCGACTTTAACTTCTCCTCTTTTAAATACTTTGTAAGGAGAGATTTTGCCCTGTAATGGAGTATTGGTAAAACTGTAGTTACAATTCAAAAACGGAAACTGCGCAAGCGGAAATTGTTTCGCAAATCCTTCTAACCCTGCATCAAAGTCATGATTACCCAGGGTGCTGGCATCATATCTCATTTCACTCATCAACCTAAACTCAATTTCGCCAAGGTATTTGTTGAAATAAGGGGTTCCCTGCCATATATCACCGCTATCCAAAAGCAGCACGTGCTTTTCTTGTTTTCTGATCTCGTTTATCAGGCCGGCGCGTTGCGCAAAACCACCAAGGCCCTGGTATTTCCCGCCATCCATTGGGAATGGCTCTATGCGGCTGTGTTGATCGTTGGTATGCAGTATGGTAAGCTTTTGCAAATCGCCTTTAGCAAAAGCGTCTAAAGGGAAACTGCCCGCCGCAAGCAGAGCGCCTGCCGTTGTTGCCTTTTGTATAAATGATCTGCGCTTCATTAGTTGATGGTTTGTATCCGGCCGTCTAATACGCTCTTTATATGTTCTCCCCGTAAGTTCATTTCCTTAATCCCTTCAATCAAAATATCCCGCAATATGCGTTTCAGATCAGTGTACGATTTGCCTTTAAGCATAGTGCAGTTATCTCCGCCTTGCGCCAGGTAATCACTTACGGCCAATGTGTACGTAACGTTTTTATCCAACGGTGTATTGCGTATGGTAATATCAACCGCCTTGCCATCCTTAATTTTGTAACGTGCACCACTAATGTGCCAACCACCTTTACTTGCTATGTAATTAAAAACCGAATCCACTGTTGAACCTTTCAACTGCATTACTACCAACCTGTTATCAAAAGGGATCAATTCAATAATTTTTCCTACAGTAATTTCTCCTGCCGGCAGGTTTGGTACTCGTATACCGCCGTTGTTCAAAAAAGTAAAATCAACCTGCTTGCCGTAATAGGCAGAAGCTTTGGCCAGCAATAAATCGCACATAAAATTTCCAAGGTCACTTTCAGGCTGGTTGCGGGTAAGTATGGTATCGCTGTAACCAATAGGTACATTCATTTCCTTATCTAACGAATCCTTGTAAGGCTTAATTATTGCACTTAAATGCTCATCCTTTGGGGTGGATGCTTCAATCTTCTTTTCTTCAAATTTATATTGTGCAGCCTGAAAATGCTTGTTGCATGCAGAGGCTAACAACAATAGCAGTAAGGCCCAGGTATTCAAAAAACGCATAAGGCTTATTAGTTTATTTATACTCCCCGTATAACTGTCTTAAGGCATCGGCTATTTCGCCCAGTGTTGCATAATTCTCTACTGCTTCAATTACCGGGGGCATAATATTGGCTTCGCCCTGTGCAGCTTCTTTTATCTTTTTTAGGCTGGCAGCCACAGCTTCATTATTTCTGCGTGCGCGTAGGGCTTTTAATTTTTCGCTCTGCACTTTTCTTATGGAGTCATCTATGCGCAGTATATCCGTTTTGGCTTCGTGTTGTTCAGTAAACTGATTTACGCCAACTATTATTTTCTCCTTTCGCTCAATAGCTGTTTGGTACTTGTACGATGAGCCGGCAATTTCCTGTTGCATGTAGCCTTGTTCGATAGCAGCTACGCTGCCACCTAATTCTTCAATTCGCTGTATATACTTCCATGCCGCTTCTTCAATCTGGTTGGTCAGTGTTTCAACAAATTCAGAACCTGCCAGTGGGTCCACCGTATCCGTTACACCGCTTTCGTAGCCTATTATCTGTTGTGTACGCAAAGCTATTTTGGCCGCTTCTTCCGTAGGTAATGAAAGGGCTTCGTCATAACCGTTGGTGTGCAGCGATTGGGTGCCTCCTAAAACGGCAGCCAGGGCCTGTAATGTAACGCGTGCAATATTGTTCTTAGGTTGCTGGGCAGTTAAGGTTGAGCCCCCTGTTTGGGTGTGGAACCGCAGCATTTGTGCACGGGCATCAGTAGCGCCTAACTCCAATGCAATTTTTGCCCACATGCGCCTTGCCGCCCGAAACTTTGCAATCTCCTCGAAAAAGTTGTTGTGCGCATTAAAGAAGAATGATAAGCGCTGGCCAAACTGATTAATATCCAAGCCTTTTTTTATAGCTGCCTGGCAATAGGCTTTACCGTTAGCAAGGGTAAAGGCAATTTCCTGTACGGCGGTGGAGCCGGCCTCGCGTATGTGGTAGCCCGATATAGAAATAGTATTCCATTTCGGCACCTCAGTATTACAGTATTCAAAAATATCGGTAATAATGCGCATGCTTGGCTTTGGCGGATAGATATAGGTGCCGCGCGCAGCATACTCTTTCAGTATATCATTTTGGATGGTGCCGGAAATCTTCTTTAAATCGGCCCCTTGCTTTTTAGCAAGGGCTATATAAAGAGCAAGCAGGATATAAGCAGT
>CAZUHU010000194.1:0-6949 GCA_964620645.1 uncultured Chitinophaga sp. | reverse complement strand
CTGACGTAGCCTGCGCAGGTGGTAACAATGGCGCTATTGATGTTACTGTAACCGGTGGTACACCAAACTACAGCTACAACTGGAGCAACAACACAACCACACAGGATTTAACTAATGTAACTGCCGGCACCTATACAGTAACAGTAACCGATAGCAAAGGCTGCCAGCAAACTGCCAGCGGCTTTATTAATACCCTGCCTCAATTGAACGTAAATGCTACTGTTGACCAGTTGGTTTGTGCGCAGGACTTAGGCGGTATTGATTTAACCGTAAATAACGGAACCGGCCCTTACACCTTTAACTGGAGCAACGGCGCTACCACTGAGGACCTGAACAACATTTTACCGGGCAACTACAGTGTAGTAGTTAAGGATGCTAATGGCTGTCCGTTCGATACGGCCTTTATAGTAGTAAACCAAAACCTGTTTACTGTTAATGCTACCGGCGGCGGCACTATTACCTTAGGCCAAACCGTAGACATACATGCTACCTCAACAGGCAGCAACCAAACTACCTTTAACTGGACCCCTACCTTTAATGTTCCTTGCCCTACTTGTGCAGATAACACTGTGCAACCCGGCCAAAGCACCTTATATACGGTAGTAGCTACCGATACCAATGGTTGTATTGCCCAGGATACAGTAAGCGTAGATGTAATAGCTGACCATACCACCTTTACCCCGAACGCCTTCTCGCCAAACGGTGACGGAAACAATGATTTCTGGCAATTATATGGCAACCTGGCCGGTATACGCACCTTCCAATTGCTGATTTTTGACCGTTGGGGTGAGAAAGTATTTGATGCGGATGTTCCGGACTTTAAATGGGACGGCACCTACAAAGGAGAGAAACTTGAGCCGGCCGTTTACGTATACGTGATGAAAGTTGTATTCCTTGACGGAACCAACAGCAAAACATTTAAAGGAAGCATAACCCTTATCCGATAAGATATTAAGATTTCCTCATGTCCAACAAGAATCCCGATTGCTACGGCGTCGGGATTTTGTTTTTACCACTACTTCTTCTCAAACACCTCGTGGATGTATTCATCAACGTCTTTATTGGCGCCCGGCACAACCGGTACCGGTTGCAATTGGTTATCTATAAAAAAGCGGAGATGAAACTTATAAGGTTCGAAATAGAATACAAGGGCCTTAGCCACGTTAAGTTTAGCTTTAGCGATGTGCGATTTATTTTTGGAAAGTACAGGTAAAACGAAGTCGTACATTTTTGCGCGCAATAAAGGGTAGTTGCCTTCTTTAATAACTGCTGCGGCAGATTGACCATTTACCAAAAGATCCTGGAACTTGATTTCGCAGTAGGTCATTATCATTTTTGAAACAGCTACTTCAGCATACTCGCCATCGCGCACCACCCGTATGTAGCGGTTCATATCTACGCCGTAACGCCCGTAGTAAGGCACCATAACGGTTAAAGAGTCGCCCTGGTTATCACCTTTCAGCAGTTCAAACAATTCCGGATTCTCCGCCTTGGTAATAGTTGCTTCCATTGTGCTGTCCACCTCAATAAACGAACCGGTAATTACATTGCGCACCGTTGGGTAATTATCCACTAAGCCCTGCCTTACCAGGTTTACGCCCTTAAACAGGCCGATAAAAAATCCTCCAACGGCGAATAGCAACACCGCTATAGCAACCAAAAAAATTCTGCCTTTGCTCATACAATGGTTTGAGCCTCTAATATAAAAGAGCAGCGTTTAAAAGCAATTCGGAAGAAAATAACTGCCTTAAAACAGTTGTTGAAGCCGCTCCAGAAAAAGAGCCTGGGCAGGGTTTATTTTTTGTATTGCCAAGGCAATCGTAAACCATTCAGCCTTATCCACTTCCGGGAACTCTCTCACTTTACCCGATCGCGGTGGCCAGTTCATCTTAAATGTATTACTCCGAATTGCCGTTGTATCCAACTCCCCCTCTACCGCCCAGCAATGCACCAGCTTTCCACCTTTCTGTTTAACCTCGCCTAGTGAGATAAAATGGCCCTGAACCGGGCTACCCAATTCTTCTTCAAATTCCCGGCAAGCGGCTTTCAGGGCATCTTCAGTTTCATCATACTCTCCCTTGGGGATTGACCAGACGCCATCATCCTTTTTGGCAAAAAAAGGACCTCCTGGATGTACAAGCATCACTTCCAGCATTTTAGCATCCTTTCTGAACAGTAATATTCCGGCGCTTTTTTTAGCCATACATCAAACCTATCCATTGTATCTTAAGATATAACGCCAATATGCTTGTGAATTTTTCAAAAAGGCGGGCTTAATCAGGTTTAATAGTGATAGCAGTCATGCCTTAAGGCTACATGCTAAGCTACCTTTGCCTATATTCGCGCAGAAAATTTAACGACCTAAAAAATAAAAGTATGGCAGTATTAGTTGGTAAAAAAGCGCCTTCATTTAAAGCGCAGGCTGTGGTTAATGGTGAGATAGTTGAGAATTTCTCTCTTGACCAATACCTTGGCAAAAAGTATGTAGTATTCTTCTTCTATCCTAAAGATTTCACTTTTGTATGCCCTACCGAACTCTGGGCGTTTCAGGAAAAGTTAAGCGAGTTTGAAAACCGTGAAACTGTAGTTGTTGGTTGCAGCACCGATACTGAACAAAGTCACTGGGGATGGATGCAGTTAGAGAAAAAGCAAGGCGGCATTAAGGGTGTTACTTATCCTATTGTAGCGGACACCAGCAAAACCATAGCGGCTAACTTTGATGTATTAAACGGCGAATACTATTTCGACGATCAAAACCGCATGCAGGCAACAGCAGAACTAATTGCTTACCGTGGCACCTTCTTAATTGATAAAAATGGTATTGTTCAACACCAATTAGTAAACAACCTGCCACTTGGCCGTAATATTGATGAAGCTATCCGTATGGTAGATGCATTAATATTCAACGAACAGAATGGTGAAGTTTGTCCTGCTAACTGGGCCAGCGGCAAAGCCGGCATGAAAGATACCCATGAGGCGGTAGCGCAATACCTTGCTAAAAACTAAAAAGCACTTACTTGTAACTGATAAGCCACCTGCAAAACGGGTGGCTTTTTTATTGCTATAGGGGGTCGACATCTACACTGATGTTTACACTTTTAAACTCGGCCACCCCTTTCATTTTATCCAATACTTCGCGTATTGAATCTTTTAAAGCAGGTAAGCCCGGCGTTTGCGCCGTGGTTTTAATAAGCACCTCGCGTATGTAGTAGTTGTTTACTTTAGAAATAAATGGAATGGAAGGGCCCAGTATAAGAGCATTCTTATACCTCCTGGCCTCATTTACCAAAAACAGCGCTGCCTTTTCTACCGCCTGTATTTCCTTATGCCGAAGGGTTATCTCTATTAAACGATTAAAAGGCGGATACTGAAATTGCTTGCGATACAACAATTCTCTTTCGTACATCCTTTTATAATCGTTGCTCACTACATCCTGAATTATAGGATGTAAAGGGTCGGAACATTGAATAAGCACCTTCCCTTTTTTGTTTTTTCGCCCCGCCCTGCCTGCCACCTGCATCATTAATTGAAAAGCGCGCTCGTGCGCTCTATAACCCGGATGGTTAATGAGTTGGTCTGCGTTAATAATGCCCACCAAACTAACATGGTCAAAATCCAGGCCTTTAGTAACCATTTGCGTACCTACCAGTATATCAATCTCGCGGTTTTCAAACTTTGAGATAACCTCAGCATGGCCCTGCTTGGTACGCACGGCATCATAATCTAAACGGCCAACACGTGCCGAAGGAAAATGCTCTGCAATTTCATCCTCAATTTTTTCGGTGCCCATGCCCACAATGTCAAGGTCAATAGCTCCGCAACTCTTGCACTTATTACTAACTTTTTCAAAATAACCGCAGTAATGGCAGATTAGCTGGTGCTGAAACTTGTGGTAGGTTAGGCTAACATCGCAGTTCCTGCACTTGTATACATAATTACAGGTTTTACAAACCTGGTAGTTCGCAAATCCCCTGCGGTTAATAAACAGAATTACCTGTTCTTTATTCTGAAGCGCTAATGAAACCTCTTCTACCAATACCGCGCTGAAGTTGCCCTGCATCTTGTGTTTGCGCTTCATGGCCCTTGTATCTACCAGCGTTATCTCGGGCATCTCCATACCGCCGTAGCGCTTATTGAGCTTTACAAGCCCGAACTTTTCGCGTTCGCAGTTATAATAAGTTTCTATACCAGGTGTAGCCGTACCCAAAATTACATGTGCGTTAAACATGGATGCCAGCACAATGGAACTATCGCGGGCATTATAACGGGGTGCCGGATCAAATTGCTTTAAAGATTGGTCGTGCTCTTCATCTACTATTACCAGGCCAAGTTGCTTGAAAGGTAAAAACAAGGCTGAGCGTGCGCCAATGACGATTTTATATTCTCCGCGTAAAACTTTATTCCAAATCTCTACCCGTTCATTCTGATTAAACTTAGAGTGATAAATGCCTACGGTATCGCCAAACACTTTGCGCAGGCGGTTGATGATTTGTGCGGTTAAGGCAATTTCAGGTAATAAATAAAGCACCTGCTCTCCATTGGCAATGCGGTCCCTTATCTTTTCGATATAGATATTGGTTTTACCGCTGCCGGTTACACCATGCAGCAAAACCACCTGCTTGCTTTGATAGTATTCTCTGATTTGAGCCAGCGCTTGTTGTTGCTCATCGCTTAAGGGTAAGGTCTCTACCTCTTCTGATTTGAAACTGCCAAGCCTCGATACCTCTACCCTTAACTCAACAAAAATCTTTTTATCAATAAGTCCTTTTAAAACGCTGCTGCTAACTTTAGCTAAATCAAGCAACTCATTCTTCCGTATGTGCTTGGCTTTAGTGCCCAATTGTGTATAAGCCAACAACAGCTGCACCTGTTTAGGCGCCCGGCCCAACTCTTCATATAATTGCTCCAGGCGGTCCTGATTGCGGTATTCATCGCTAAGTTTTACCAGCACTTCAATTCTTGGCTTAAACTTATTCAATAGTTCCTCTGCTGATATGGCAATGCCCAGGTTAAACAGGTTTTTGAGAATGGGATAAACGTTGCGCTTCTTCAACAAGTCCTGTATATCGGGAACCCGCATTTCGTCCTGGGCGCGTAATGCCTGCACCACGGTAAACTCCTCATCATTCAGCGTTTCATAATCGCCCTCGTAACTCTCGTTAAAGCGGATTTTCGTTTCGCTCGAAATTTTTAACCCGGCCGGTAAGGCAGCATTCATCACCTCCCCTTCCGTACACATATAATAGGAGGCTAACCAGGCCCAAAAGGCCAATTGCTTTTCAGTTACCACGGCATCTTCCTCTGCCAGGCCTTCAATAAGTTTGGCATCAACAGCAGGTTTGTTGTTATGAATGCGCTTTATAATAGCCGAGTAAAACTTGTTTTTACCGAACTGAACAATAACACGCTGGCCTACCTTAACAAAAGCAACTAAGTCCACCGGTACGGCATAAGTGTACGCTTGCGGCAAAGGCAAGGGTAAAATGACATCTACATAAGTAACCAGCGAACTCACGGAATGAAAATAAAAAGACGGCTGAATTAATGCGCTACTTTGAGGTTTGGCAGCAGTTATCTGAAAAATCAGCATTTTTACCGAAACGAATTGCTCTATGCAGATTAAGAAAATTGGTGTGGCCGGAGCCGGGGCCATGGGCCTTGGCATTGCGCAGGTTTTTGCCCAGCAAGGCTTTGCTGTGGTGCTTTATGACTTAAACCAAATGCAGTTAAACAAGGCCAAAGGCGAGATAGAAAAAAACCTGGCCGGTGCGGTGGCTAAAAACAAAATGAGTGAAGCCGAAAAGAACACTTGCCTGAACAACATACAGTTTACTGAAAAGCTTGAGGATTTAAAAGCCGATTTGATCGTAGAAGCCATTGTAGAAAAGCTGGAGGTTAAGCAGGAGTTATTCAAAAAATTGGCGGAGATAAATGCTTCTACTTCCATATTGGCAAGCAATACGTCTTCTATCCCCATTACAAGAATTGCAAAGGGAATTACCAACCCGGTGCGCATCGCCGGCCTGCATTTTTTTAACCCCGCGCATATAATGAAGCTGGTTGAGATTATTGTTGCGGCAGAAACCGGCAAAGAGACAGTGGACGCGTTAAAGGAACTGGTCATCAAAATAGGTAAGACACCCGTGATATGTAAAGACTCTCCGGGTTTTATTGTAAACCGCGTAGCAAGGCACTATTATGTAGAAAGCCTGAAACTGCTGGAGGAAAATGTAGCCTCTATGGAGAACATTGATGCGCTAATGGAAAGCGCTGGCTTTAAGCTGGGGCCCTTTAAGCTTATGGATATGGTAGGCAACGACATCAATTTCGCAGTTACATCCTCGCTGTTTGAATCTTTTCACCGGGATGCCAAGTTCCGTCCATCGCGCATACAGCAACAAAAAGTAGATGCAGGCCATTTAGGAAAGAAAACAGGAAAAGGTTTTTACAGCTATGAATAAAGAAAAACTGAGGTCGCTTCAAATTATTCACCTCGCCCTTACCCTGGGCTCGTTGGTGTATATATTTATTACGGGCATGATTGCCTTTAAGCCGCTGCATTTATATCCTGCTGAAGAAGAAAAAGTGTTTGTTGGTGTTGCTATAGGTTTGATGCTGCTAATGGCGGTCCTTTCGCGTATAATTTTCAATGGCAGGCTTCAAAAAGCCAAAGCAGAAAGCAGCAATGAAGCCAAAATGGATATTTACCGTGCCGCTTTTATAGTAAACCTTGCCATGCTTGAGGGCGCTACTCTGTTCTGCTGTACAGTAACCATGATAACAGGCAGTTATATAAGTGTAGCGCTCGCATTTTTAGGAAGCCTGCTGTTATTATTGCAAAAGCCCACCGAGTTAGGGTTGATGGAAGATTTAGGTATACCCGCTGAAAGAAACAATTGAGCCCGCTTTAAATAAAAAATGGTCGGCTTTACAGCCAACCATTTTGTGC
>CAZUHU010000193.1:0-6955 GCA_964620645.1 uncultured Chitinophaga sp. | reverse complement strand
CAACTGGATCCCGTTTATACCGGTAAGTTGATGTATGGCCTCTTCGATATGATTCACAATGATAAGTTCCCACACGGCAGCCGCATTATTGCCCTGCATACCGGTGGTTTACAAGGCTTGTGTGGCTATAAGCAATACTTTACGGATTAATGTTAATTCTTAGTCTCTTTCTCTCCATCTGATTTCTGCTCTCTGCTTTCCGGTCTCTTTTTATACGGACAATGGCTGCATCCGCTATTACAACAATAGCCACGCAACAAATGATACTTAGCTGTAAATACTACAAAGCCCGTTTCTGGGTCCAGGTAATAATGTTCGCCTTCAATTAATTTGCCGGGTATCATTAATCAAAAATAATACTCTTGCTTCTAATCACTATCTGTCATCCTTCGCTTGTCGAAGGATGTCCGCGACACTTCGGGATGTCGAAAGATGAATAAGAAAAATGGGGGCTTTCAATTATAGTACGGTACCGGTATAGTTCGCCGGTGTAATCTTCAGCAACTCCTGTTTTATTTCAGTGCTAACATCCAGCGTATGGATGAAGGCTGCAATGCTTTCGCCGGTAATACGGTTGTTACCGCGGGTAAGCTCTTTCAGTTTTTCATAAGGTTGCGGATAGCCTTCGCGGCGCAAAATGGTTTGTATAGCCTCTGCCACCACGGCCCAGTTAGCTTCCAGGTCAGCCTTAAGGGCATCCTCATTAAGCAACAACTTCGATAGTCCTTTTTCAATAGAACCAAGGCTTATCATAGTATGTGCCACGGGCACTCCTACATTGCGCAATACGGTGCTGTCCGTTAAATCGCGTTGCAGGCGGCTTATGGGTAGTTTGGCGGCAAGGTGCTCAAACAGGGCATTGGCTATGCCAAGGTTTCCTTCAGCATTTTCAAAATCTATAGGGTTAACCTTATGCGGCATGGCGCTGCTGCCTACTTCTCCTTTAACCACCCGTTGCTTAAAGTATTCCATACTAATGTAGGTCCAAACATCGCGGCAAAGGTCTATTAGTATAGTATTTATGCGCTTGTAAGCATCAAAATGCGCAGCAAGGTTGTCGTAGTGTTCTATTTGTGTTGTGTAACGGCTGCGGCGCAGGTGCAGCTTACGTGTTACCAGGTCATTGGCAAAATCAACCCAGTTAATTTTAGGGTAGGCTACATGGTGCGCATTAAAGTTGCCTGTAGCGCCGCCAAACTTGGCGCTGTAAGGTATCTGCTCAAACAAATGCAATTGGTTCTTCAGGCGCTCAACAAACACCATTATCTCTTTACCCAATCTTGTTGGTGATGCCGGTTGGCCGTGCGTATGGGCAAGCATCGGTATTTCCTTCCATTCTTCAGCCATGGCTTCAAGGCGTTCAATTAAACGCTTAAGAGCCGGCAGGTAAACCTTGTCATTGGCATCTTTAAAAGAAAGAGGAACAGAGGTATTATTAATATCCTGCGAGGTAAGCCCGAAATGGATGAACTCCTTCCATTTATCTAAACCTGCTTCATCAAACTTGCTCTTAAGAAAATACTCTACCGCCTTAACATCATGGTTGGTTACCTTTTCCGTATCCTTTATCTGCAGGGCATCCGCCTCGGCAAAGTTGGTTACCAGGTTACGCAGGGTAATAAAGTGCTTAACCGGGAAATCCGCCAACTGTGGTAAAGGCAGCTCGCAAAGGGCAATAAAGTACTCTACCTCTACATGCACCCGGTATTTTATCAGGGCATATTCTGAAAAATAATCGGCTAATTCTTCGGTTTTGTTGCGGTAACGGCCATCTACGGGCGATATGGCAGTAAGGGTAGAAAAGCTCATTTTCTATGTTAGTTCAGCCGTAAAGATAGAAATTGTAGCTTACAGTTGCCGCGCTTTTAGTGCTGCTGCGTATAGGCTACAACATTTCATAAGCGGTGCTTCAGTTTGATTTTTAATTGTTTGTTTTGCCCTAATCAGCTAAATGCAACGTTTTTGCCGTTAGCCTCGTTTTATAGGGGCAAAGGCTCAGAATTTTTTTTTTAGCCGTTAAGAATTTTATTTGCGCTTCAATACGAGGGTTAGCATGTCGAAAAATTTGATCATTGTTGAGTCGCCTGCAAAGGCAAAAACCATTAATAAATTCCTGGGCAAGGACTATGTAGTTACTTCCTGCTACGGGCATATTCGCGACCTGCCCGAGAGCGGCCTTGCTATTGATGTAAAGAATAATTACGAGCCTGATTACGTGGTAAACGACGAAAAGAAGGACGTAATAAAGGAACTTAAAAAGCTGGCTAAGGGTGCCGAGGAGATTTTCCTGGCAACGGATGAAGACCGTGAAGGGGAGGCCATTTCATGGCACCTTTGCGATGTTTTGGGCCTGGACCCTAAAAAAGCCAAGCGCATAACCTACACCGAGGTTACAGAAAAAGCAATAAAGGAGGCAGTAAGTCATCCGCGTCATATTAATATGGACCTCGTAAACGCGCAGCAGGCACGCCGCGTGCTTGACCGCCTGGTTGGTTACGAAATTTCACCCGTATTGTGGCGTAAGGTAAAGCCCAGCCTTAGTGCGGGCCGTGTGCAGAGTGTGGCAGTTCGTTTAATAGTAGAGAGAGAAAGAGAAATACGCGCGTTTAAACCTGTAGCCTCCTATAAAGTAGTAGCCTACTTTTTTGTAGAAGATGGTAAAAAGAAGGTAGCGTTTAAGGCAGAGCGCCCCGAAAACTTTAAGACCGAGAAGGATGCTGAGAAGTTTTTGAATGAAGTTATTGATGCAGAATTTAAGGTTAAGAGCATTGAAAAGAAGCCCGGCAAACGCACACCGGCGGCTCCTTTTACTACCTCTACTTTACAGCAGGAAGCCAGCCGTAAACTGGGTTTCTCGGTGAGTAAAACCATGTTGATTGCGCAGAAGCTGTACGAAAACGGTCATATCACCTATATGCGTACCGATTCTACCAATCTATCTGACCTTGCTTTGGATGCCCTGGAAACAGAAATCGGCTCGCGCTATGGTAAAAAGTATCACAAAAAGCGCCAGTACAACACTAAAAATGCCAGCGCTCAGGAGGCTCACGAAGCTATCCGCCCCAGCAATGCCAATGTTCCGTCTATAGAGGCTGAAAACGATGAAACCCGTTTATATGATTTGATATGGAAGCGCACGCTTGCCAGCCAAATGGCAGATGCCGAAATTGAAAAAACGGTAATTGATATTATAAATGACAAGAACAAGGAAACCCTTCGTGCACAGGCCGAGGTTATCCTGTTTGATGGATTTTTGAAAGTATATACCGAAGGTGTTGACGAAGATGCCGAAGGTGATGAGGAGAGCGAAGCGCTTATACCACCGGTTAGCGAGGGCCAGGTGTTGGAATTGAAAGAAATGACGGCCACCGAGCGTTTTACCAAAGCTGCTGCCCGTTATACGGAAGCCAGCCTGGTTAAGAAGCTGGAGGAGTTAGGCATTGGGCGTCCTTCTACTTATGCGCCAACCATTTCCACTATACAAAAGCGCAATTATGTGCTTAAGGAAAGCCGCGATGGTGTTGAACGTAAGTACGTGCAGTATGTGTTAAAGGGTGGCAAGGTTGAAAAGGCAGAAAAAACGGAAATAACAGGGGCTGAAAAGTCCAAGTTGTTCCCTACGGATATTGGTGCTTTGGTAACGGATTTCCTGATGGAGAATTTCAAGGACATCATGGATTTCAACTTTACGGCTGATATCGAGGGCCAGTTCGACCGTATTGCTGATGGTAAGATTGAGTGGCACAAAATGATAGACAAGTTCTACAAGCCATTCCACGAAACGGTTGAGGTTACTACTAAAGAAGGTAAGCGCGCCAGCGGCGAACGTTACCTGGGTGAGGAGCCCGGCACCGGCGAGCCGATTATTGTGCGTATGGGCCGTTTTGGCCCTATGGCGCAAATTGGTAAAACGCCTGAAGAAGGTGAGGAGGGCAAAAAGAAGCCGCGCTATGCCAAGTTGCGTCCTCAGCAGTCTATAGAAACGATAACCCTGGAAGAGGCGCTTGATTTGTTTAAGTTGCCACGTACCCTTGGTCAGTTAGAAGGTAAGGACGTAAAGGCCAGTGTTGGACGCTTCGGTCCGTACATCCAGTTAGATAAAACTTTCGCCTCTATCCCTAAAGATAAGGACCCCTATACGATTACTTTTGAGGACGCTGTGGCTATCCTGCGTGAAAAACAGGAGGCAAATGCCAACAAGGTGATTCATAACTTCGAGAAAGAAGGAATACAGGTGCTCAATGGCAGGTATGGCCCTTATATCAAAAAGGGGAAAGATAATTACAAGATCCCTAAAGATAAGAGTGCAGAATACCTCACTATCGAAGATGTGATGATGATCATCGGCGAAAGTGGCCCTACCAAAAAGTCCTTCCGTAAACGGAAGTAAATGGCAAATGAAAATGAGATCCAGGCGTTGATCCAACTTCTTGATGATGAAGACAAAGAAGTTTTCCGCCACGTGCACGACCGCTTAATAAGCCTGGGCACCGATGTTATTCCTAAACTGGAACAGGCCTGGAGTTCGGAACTGAACCCTGCCACTCACGAAAGGCTGGAGGAAATCATTCGCGAAATACAGTTTTCTTCTCTGGAGAACGAATGGATTGAATGGGTTGAAACCGATACCCCGGAGTTGCTTACAGGCGCCTACCTGGTGGCACGGTACTTTTACCCCGAGCTGAGGTTTGAGGAAGTTGAAAAACGAATACTAAAACTAAAGCAAACCATTTGGCTGGAACTGAACTACAACCAAACGCCACTGGAGCAAATCCAGATCTTCAACCAGGTGTTCTATAACTATCACGACTTTCAAGGCTCGCAAAACACTGCCGAATACCAGGACCTTTGCATTAACAACGTGCTGGAAACCAAAAAGGGCAGTTCCATTGCAGTGGGTATTATTTACCAGATAGTGGCCAACGAACTGAACCTACCTATTTACGGCGTTACGCTTTCGCAACATTATATACTTGCCTTTTGCAAAAAGACCTTGCTCGATTTTACAGCCGAAAATTTGGAGAAGGACGTAATGTTCTATATCAACCCGGTGAACCGCGGCTCTATTTTCAGCCGTAATGAGGTTAAGGATTACCTTGATAAACTAAAAGCGGAACACCATCCTAAAAACTTTCAGCCCGCTTCTAATAAAGAGATCATCCGCGAAATGCTTACCTACCTCTTAGAAACAACTAACCTTGCCGATCCTGAAAGGCAGCATGCGGAAATAAATAAGTTGCTGGGGTACCTGGCATAACGCCATGGGTTAATCGCGGGTTTCACCCCAATTAGCAAAGGGGCTAACAATCTTCCGGGCTCAATAGGGCTGTCACCCTGATCCCGAAACTTCGGGATGTCGAAGGGTGATTTACTGCCGCTAAAATCATTAATCATTAAAACGAAAACTTAACTCCCAGCATTCCATTAATGCCGTAGGATGGATAGCCATACCAGCGCTGGTAGTGCATGTGCGCTATATTGTTTACAGTGCCGAAGAAGGTAAAGTGCTTATTGAACAGGTATTCAATACTGATGTTTAAGTCGGCTGTGCCTTTAATTTTTGCTTCCTGTCCGTTGGCCAACTTCGCGTACGATGAGGAGATACCGTAAAGTTCTAAACCTAAACTGATTTTGTTTTTCCAGATATAGTTGGCGCGTAGAGTAAGCTTAAAATTAGGTTCATGCCAGGCGCGCTTCTCAGTTTTAAGTTGGTAGTGGTTAATATCGGCCAAAACAGATAAGCGTAACCATTCTTTAAGGTTATAGCCGGCTTCAATATGTCCGTTATAAATCAATGCGCTCTTGTCATAAACCACATTAAAGCGGCGCATATCTAAAGTGTCGTTTACGAACAACGGCAGGTTAACCACATGGCTAAAGTGGAATGCAAGATTATAGCTAAGGTTTTGTGCCGTACCTTTTAAACCTACACCCAAATCTCCGTTGGTTGTATTTTTAATACTGGCCCAGTTCCAGATAAAGTTGTTGGTATGTATTAGGCTGTTAAGCGAGTTCTTCTCGTAGCGGTGCTGATAATCGATATACGCTATTATAGATTGCTGGTACAAGCGCTTTTCAACGTGCACATCAGCTAAAAAGAAAGGTTTAGGCCCATCAATGGCTATGCCTACTTTAACATGCGCTCTCCAATCATCATTATTAAACGCATAGCCTGCCCTTAGGCGGAAAATGTTGCGCTGCAATACCAGCGAGTCATTTTTTAAGCGTGAAATATCGAAGTTAAAGTCGGCATGTATGTTATGCACCTTTTCTATGCCTTTGCGAAAGGTGGTGTTGCCCGCAATAAACCATTCATTAGCCTTACCGAATTTCTCCTGCAGGTAATTAAAGTTTAAATCCTGTTTAAAATCAATACCAGCCTTGTTACTTTGCGCATTACGGAAATACAATAGTCCGTCATAGTTTCTAAATACCTGCCTTACATCCTTGGCAGCAAAAGATGTATCGGAGTAGCTGGTATCAACGCTGTAAAAATGGGTGCGGTAGTTACGGAAGGTAAAGCCTGTGCCTACCTCAAAGGTTTTAGGGAAAAACCGGAAGTAAGCGCCGGCTTCATCATCGCTAAAGCGTTGGTTCTTTACTTTAAACTCTCTTGCCGAAAGGTGGTTATAGAAGATGCCGAACTTTACATTCTTGGCTTTATTGTCGTTATAAGCAAGCTGCGCCAATGGCATCAGCTGTGTTCCAAAGCCCAGTTTTACGAAGGAGGTGTTGTATTTCTCCAGCTTTTCGGTGCTAATGGCTATTGGCTTTAGCGGATTGGTTTCAAACGTAAACTCCTTATAGTCTTTAGAAGGCACACTGTATTCCAGCTTAGGCTGTTTTTCCTCCACCTCAGGTATGTTGGGCTGTATGTTTATTTTTTGAGCGTCCTGTATGCTGCCTTCAAATTCTTTAACCACTACAACCTGGTTATCCATGCCCTTGTCATCCT
>CAZUHU010000192.1:0-6984 GCA_964620645.1 uncultured Chitinophaga sp. | reverse complement strand
GTAACTTTGCTTTCGCTGGTTAAATCGCCACCGCATAATACGTAGGCTATTTTCTTCGCGATTTTAAAGTCGTGGTCGCTTGCGTATTTACCAACGTTAAAGGCAGCAGCGCCTGCGTAAAGAGCAGCTAAGCCTGAACGACCCAACACGGTAATGTCATCGCGCTGTGGCTTTTGCACGTAGCCTTCTTCGTATAGCTCCAGCACACGGCGCTTGGCATCAGCCAATTGACGTTGTTGGTTCACTACAACTAAGTCCTTCTTCTTATCTAATACAGAAATGCCGAAACCTTCATAAGCTGATGTGGCCACTTTAGCAGAAGCAATAGCAGTGAAGCGCTCTGCCAATTGTGGTATCATCGGGTCGCCGTTATAGTACGCATCGCTTGCACGAAGGGCCATTTCTTTTGTGCCACCACCTGCAGGCAGAATGCCCACACCAATTTCAACCAAACCGATATATGTTTCAGCAGCCACTACTGCACTATCGCTATGCATGGTAAACTCGCAACCGCCACCTAAGGTTAGGCCGTGTGGAGCTGCAATTACCGGAATAGAAGAATAACGGATGCGCATGGATGTTTGCTGGAAAGCACGAACGGCGAAATCCAACTCATCGTAATCCTGGTCAATAGCCATCATGAAAATCATAGCCAGGTTAGCGCCTGCACTAAAGTTTGGCGCATCATGACCAAGCACTACGCCTTTCCAGCCTTGTTGCTCGGCAATCTCAATGCCTTTGGTAACAGCCTCCAGGGTTTCGCCGCCAATAGCACTCATTTTGGTATTCCAGCTTACGTTTAAAACGCCATCGCCAATATCATCAATACGGCAAGCGCTGTTTTTCCAAACCGGTTTTTGGTCGGCATAGTTGCTTAATATAATAAACGACTCGCGGCCCGGTATGGCTTTGTAGCCTTTGCTTGCCACATCGTAATATTTCTGTACACCGTTCTCTACTTTATAGAAGGTTTTATATCCGGCAGCCAGCATTTCATCTACCCAGGCATTTACTTTAAAGCCGGCTTCTTTCATGCCCTTAACCAGGTTCTCTACACCAATGGCATCCCATTGTTCAAACGGACCAATCTCCCAACCGAAACCTGCGCGCATGGCATCATCAATGCGATACAGCTCGTCAGAAATTTCAGGGATACGGTTGCTTACGTAAGAAGAAACGTAGTAGGTTAATTTGCGCAGGAAGTCACCATGCTTATCTTTTTGCTTGGCAATTAAAGGCAAGCGCTTCTTTAAATCTTCTACACTCTTTAATTCGGTAGTGGCTGATTTTGTTTTGGCAGAAGGCTTATATTCTAAAGTCTTCCAATCCAGCGTAGCGAATGACTTTTTGCCTGTAGCATCTTTGGTTTTCTTAAAGAAGCCCTGGCCGCTCTTATCGCCCCACCACTTGTTATCGTTCATCTTCATTATCCAATCAGGAACCTGGAGCACGTCGCGGTATTCATCGTTAGGCAGGTTGTCGTAAGCGCCTTTCATTACTTTAATCATGGTATCTAAACCAACCACATCTGTAGTGCGGAAGGTGGCACTCTTAGGTTTGCCGATTAGCGTGCCGGTTAGGGCATCTACTTCGTCAATGGTCATATCCATTTCCTGCATCAGTTTAATAACCGCTGCAATGCTGAATACGCCAACGCGGTTAGCAATAAAGGCAGGAGTATCCTTACACAATACGGTTTGCTTGCCTAAATACAGGTCGCCGTAATGCATCAGGAAGTCTACCACTTCAGGGTGCGTTTCGTTGGTAGGGATAATTTCTAACAGGCGCAGGTAACGCGGAGGGTTAAAGAAGTGCGTGCCGCAGAAGTGTGCGCGGAAATCATCGCTGCGGCCCTCAGCCATTAAGTGAATAGGAATGCCTGACGTATTTGAAGTAATTAAAGTGCCGGGTTTGCGGTATTTCTCTACCTTCTCAAATACCTGCTGCTTAATGTCCAGGCGCTCTACCACTACTTCAATAATCCAGTCGGCATTTTTAATCCAGCTTAGGTTATCATCAAAGTTGCCGGTAGTAACACGGCTGGCAAAGTTCTTATCGTATATAGGTGATGGATTGCTCTTTAACGCAAACGCTAAAGCATCATTCACCAGTTTGTTGCGCAGGGCCGGTTTCTTGGCATCGGCCTCGCTTAGGTTAGGTGTTACAATGTCCAACAAATACACCTTAAGGCCTATGTTGGCGTAATGCATGGCTATGCGCGAGCCCATTACGCCCGAGCCTAATACAGCCACGGTTTTAATCTTCCGGGCCTTAGCGGGCGTTACCTGCACCGCACTTTTTTCTGTAGCTACTGCTTCCATTTTTTCTTTAAGTATTGAGTAGTTAGTAATTAGTATTAAGAATTAGTTTTTGCTCTTGTTTTGACGATTAAGTCCATTATATCTTTCATTTTACCGACCAAACGTTCGGTAAAATTTGCGCTATTTTACCTTCTCTGCCTTTCTCACTTTTTCCTCGCCATTACCATTGCTTTTAGCCGGTATGGTGTCAATTCTATTCAAAATTCTTTTCGTTGTATTCTTTAAATAAGTATGGTCGTTAAACACGCGGCTGAACATAAGGCTGCCTTCTAATTCAGCAACGCTGCGTTCGGCTAATTCCGTAGCAATTTGTTCAGGATACTTATCTAAATAAATGGTCTTTACAGCGTGGAAGAAATCCTGGAAAAAGCGCTGCACCAAAGTATTGAACTCAGGCGCCATTAAAGCGGTTTCAACCCCCATGTTGCCTAACAGGTTTCCCTTCTCATTATCGAGGAAAACACTCTCGGCAGAGGTGAATAACATCTCCAGTCTTTTTTGTGGCGGAAGGCTCTTGTCGTAAGCATGTGAAAACACATTACTCTTGAAGTACTCGTGCACCATTTTTATCACGCGCTTCATCAAATCTTCCTTACTTGGGAAGTAGTGATACAGCGAACCTTTTTGCAGGCCGCAGGCATCAGCAATCTCGCTCATGCTGGTGTTGAAATAACTCTGCTTCCTGAATAACTTCAGTGCTTCTAGTATGATGGTTTGCTCGTCAGCTTTTTGCTTAGGCATGGTGCCTCCTTTGTTAGGGGTAACGAAGCTAAAAAGTCTTTTTTATTTTACCAAACGGTTGGTAGGGAAAAATGATAATTATGGCAAGGCCTTGATTTATAAGCAGATTGAAACCTTTTGGATGGTAAATTTTAACTTTCAAGCATGAAAACGGGCCGGATATTGAAGCGGGTGCTATGGATAGGGCTTACCCCTACAGTTATTCTGCTGGTGCTGGAACTGTTTTTTCGGCTTATGGAATTTGGCTGGAGCCCTATATATAAGAGGTGGATTGATGACGACCGCTATACTTATATATATGTATTGGGGGAAAGCACCAGCGAAGGGGTGCAGTACCAGGATAAGATTTCGCCTGCTATTTTGGTGTCCTTTGCCTTTAATGATACTATTAACGGACGCCCAACCAGGATAATAAATCTGGCTTATTCAGGTACCAATGCTTCTTATGCCTACTATCAATATTACTTCAGTTTGCTGTTTAAGCCACACCGCCATGCTTTGGTACTTATTTATTCCGGTATTAATGAGGGCATAGAAAACAATGAAGACCCCGGTTTTGAAAACTGGAAAACGTTGCAGCATTCTATAGTGCTTTCCAAAATGGCATTTATGTGGAACTGGACGGGTAATTCGCCAGCCAGGTATGAATATAGATACAGGCAAATCGTGCAGTTGGCAAAACGACACCAACACAAAATCATTTTATCGCAGTTGGTAGGTAACTGTCGCGATTTTGACCCGGGGCTTAGCTCGGGCTCTACATTGTTAGCCGGAGAGGCTTTTAAAACACTTGAAGGGGCAAAGGAGTTGTTTAAACAAGGCCGTTATTCTGAAGCTGATTCTACGTTTCAACTGCTTTTGACGCAGCACCCTGCTGATGAAACCTACCTTTTATTTCTCATCGCCCAATGTTGTTTAAAAATGGAACAGCCCGAAAAGGCTGCGGCTATTCTTAACTCACTGCAGGAAAAAAATAATTACCTGGGTTATACCCCGTGGAAGAATCGCATAATTGAAAAAGTAAGTAAGGAGGAAAAGGTCCCGATGATTTTTTTGTTTGACCGCTTCCGCGATTCATCGGAACATGGTTTAGTTGGTTATAACCTGATTAACGACGCGCACCACCCCAACCTGCAAGGCTATTGTATAATGGCCAATGAATTAATCAAACAGGCAAGCAACTTGTATAATGAACCCATACGCTTTGCGTTGAGCCCCGAAAATGTAGCAGCGCATTTTAGATTTGATAATGAGTTTTATGGTGGCATTTATTTTAAGCTGATAGAATGGTTCATCTACACCGCCCTGCAAACTGAAGACCGAAGCCTAAGGCTAGAGCGTATTCGTTTATACATGCGGAAGTATGCAGAATATAAGAAAGAGGATTCCAACCTAATGTTATGGCGGCTGGTAGTCACAGTTCTGGAAAACGATAGAAATGCCTTTTTTGCAGAACTCCATACAGTAAAGTCCGCCGGCAAGAGCGAAGAAATACTGGACCGCTTTTATAGCGCTTTTGAGAGCGAGCCATTTCACAGCACTATAAAAACCATTATTGCCAGCTGGAAATGGGATAACGAGCAGCAAAAAGCTGAAGCGAGTGAATTTTTAAAAGGAATGGATTAGCTATTCCTTTACGATGCGCTTGCGGGCAAATGCAGTTTCATTTTTTAACTCTACCACATATACACCGGCCGCTAAGGTGCTTAAATCGAAGGAGTGCGTAAAAGCTCCTTTCAGTACGGCTTTACCGCTTAAATCAGTAATGGAAATAAACTCGGGTCTGAAATCTCCGGTGCTGAAGGTAACGGTTGAACTAACAGGGTTAGGATAAACTGCAAATTGTTTTTCCTGCAAATTTTTGATGCCTGTAGGCGAATACTGAACAAGATCGCCAATTGGTTGAGCGCCACCCAAGCTGCCATCGCAGTTGCTTACTACTTCGTAAGTATGGTTGGCAATATCAAAGTTAAATACCACACCAAGGCCATAGGTGCCTCCTTCCGGTGTTACACCGTAAAGCACACCGGGGCTTACTTCTATAAGGCTGCCAATCGGCGCCGAGCCCAGGCTTTCGTCGAAACTATAAATGGCGGTATAAACACCGGTACCAATGTTGTAACTAAAAATTTCTCCGGTGCCGTTATCGCCGCCATAAGCAGTAACGCCGTACAAAAGTCCGTTGCTTGCCTGCATAAGGCTACCGGATGGGTAAGCGCCATCAGCGCCGTTAAAGTCGTGCAGTTTGTTAACGCTAAGGGTTGGAATATTATAGCTGAACAGCACCCCTTTGTTGTTTAGTCCCCCCCAGGTGGTCATGCCATAGAGTAGTCCATTGTTAGCCTGAATCAGTTTGCACTTAGTTGGCAGTTCACCTTCCTGGCCATAAAAGTTATAGATGGTAGAATACTGCGATAGCAGCGGTTGGTAGCAGAAGATTACACCGGTTTGCTGAAAGCCACCCTGCCTGCACATGCCGTATAAGTTGCCATCGGCTGCTTCCATAAGCCCTTGCGGGTCGGCGCCGGTAGCAGGGTCAAAGTCTACCAACTTCTCAAAACTTTTGTTGAAAGGGTCAAACGAGTAAAGCACACCTGCAGCATTAGGAAAGTCGGGGCTTATGTTTGAACCGCCTGTGCGTGTAGTGCCATATAGGCGGCCGCTTGAAGCAATTACCAAATCGCCGGGGTAGCTGCCGTCCATACCGCTAAAATGATGCAGCACTTCAAACACACTGTCAGAAGGGCTATAGCTAAACAACACCCCCTGGTTAAACTGTCCACCACTTTGTGTAGTACCGTATAGCTTGTTATCAATGCCGCGCACCAGGCTGCCGTTAGGGTTAGCGCCGTTGGCACCATCAAAATTAATTACGGCCCCGCCTTGCGTTCCGTCCTCGTTTATGGCATATAACACCCCTAGGCCATGCGAGCCACCGCCATAGGTGCTGGTCCACAGTTGCATTTTATGATCGCCGGCCAATACATGGTCAAAGGCAAACAGCCATATGATGGAGATAACGGAGTAGTGTAAGAATTTCTTCATAACACAGGATTTAGGGTTTATAGGTATCGCAGGGGTGGTTATTCTATCTAAAATTAAACAGAATATTCGGATAATTCAAAATTTGTTTAGAGGGGCTAATAAAAAGGGGCCATATTGCTATGGCCCCTTCGCTCGGTTTGCTGATAATTTAATGATGCTGTACAAAAACGCGCTCAACAAACTGCAGCCCGCCCGCCTTTAACTGCAAGAGGTAAATGCCTGATGGTAAGGCACTAAGGGGCACATTTACATTAACTTCCGTGCCGGGTTGCAACTGCCTTTCGTATACAATAGCTCCTATACCGTTAACCAGCCTTATCTCCGCTTCAAGCGGTTCAGCAAAGTTGGCGTTCACCTTCAGCCAATCATCTGCCGGGCTTGGGTAAACTCTTATGCTTTGCAGGGCCGGGTCGTTAATACCGTTCCACTGGTGGTCAATACAGGCGGTATCCTTACATCCCGCACCGTTGCTTACTTCAACACAGAAAAGGGTACTGAAACTAGGCGTGTAGAATTGGTTTACTTCTCCGCTAAGTAACTGCCAGTTAGGCGGGCCCACATACCATTGGTAGGTCATGCCTGCAGGGTAGGCATACATAGTATTGCCCACCTGGTTAACCGTAGCAACCGGAGGGGCGAAAACGCAAACCGAATCAGGACAACTCATTTGCACATTGTTACCGGTTATTACAAGCATTACCGGGAAACACCCGGTGCCTGTGTAAGTTACGGTATGTGGCCCGGGCCCGGTGGCAGATGAAGGCGAACCACCGGTGAAGGTCCAGTTAAAGTTATAACCTGCCGTAGGGCCATTATAGTTGAATACGGTTGATTGACCCTGGCACAAAGTATCGGAAAAACTATAGTTACAGCTTGG
>CAZUHU010000191.1:0-7009 GCA_964620645.1 uncultured Chitinophaga sp. | reverse complement strand
TTAAGCACGCCGGATATTGTTAGTACAGGTCCTGCTGCAGTTTTCAGAGCTGTTTATGCCACCAACTCCAACGAAGGGCACAACGTAAACATCAGCTTCAATAACAATAACATTCACTTTTTTGCAGGTTCCAAGTTTAACCTTGTTCGTGTTGAACAGAATATTGCCTTATCTCAGTTAAACAACGGTAACAATACGGTGCAATACAGCACAGTAGATAATGCCACCAGTTTCAGGCAGAATGTTGTGTACATGAATGAAATATCGTACCCGCGCGATTTTAATTTCCAAAACAAGAACAACTTTTACTTTATAGTAGGCGCGGACGCGAACAAGAAATACATTGAGATAAGCAACTTTAATGATAACGGGCAGGTACCAATGTTATACGACATTACCAATGGCTTGCTCATCAGAAGTACGCAGCCCGCAGGTTCAAGCCCTTTACGCTTTGTTCTACCGCCCTCATCAAAAGCCAGGGAGTTAGTGCTGTTTAGCGGCGATGCTACATCTTTTAAAACAGTTAACACGCTGGAAGGTGTAGTTTTCGAAAACCTTGGAGCTATTAATAAGCAGGGCGACTACGTAATAATTTCTAACCCTGCTCTATACGACTTGAGCGGTAATAATCCTGTAGAGGCTTACCGCGCTTACCGCGATATTGATGATAACATTACCAATGGTAAATTCCAGGCCGTTACAGTTAATGTTGAAGCGCTGTACGACCAGTTTAGCTATGGCGTTCGTAAATCTCCTTTAGCCTTGCGCAACTTTATACAGTGGGCCAATGCTACCTGGAGCAATAAACCAAAGTATGTATTCCTTGCCGGTAAGGCAATTGAAGCCCCTGCATTAAAGCGGGCTACAGGCAACCAGTTTAACCTGGATTTAGTGCCAACATTTGGTTACCCCGGCTCCGATAATTTATTAGCGGCAAGCAGAACCAGTGACTCGATGGTGGTAGCTATTGGCCGTTTAGCTGCACAAAACCCGCAGCAGGTTCAGGATTACCTTACCAAGATGACGGAGTATGAGGTCAAGCAGATTGTCTATCACCCCGGATTTAACCCCGTTAAACCAAGCGAATGGGAATGGCAGAAAAAAGTATTGCATTTTGGTGGCGGCACAGGAAGCACTGAACAGGTAATTTTCAGAAGTTATCTTGAAAACTATGCCGATACGGTACAGGCAAAGAACTGGGGTGCTAATGTGGAAGCCTTTTACAAAGAGACCAATGCCCCTATTGATCAATCGAAAGCGGCCATTATTAAAGGGGAAATAAACGAAGGTGTTTCTTTGATTACTTTCTTCGGCCACTCAGCTACCAGCGCTTTTGACTTTAGCATTGACGAACCTGAGAACTACACTAACTTTGGCAAATACCCCGTAATTATCTCAAACGGCTGCTTTGCGGGCTTAATACACAGTAATAATGTAGGCTTTAGCGAGCGCTTCGTATTCCCTTCTGACAAAGGCGCTATTGCTTTTATGGCTACCACCAGCCTTTCCATCTCTACCAATCTGGACCACTTCACCTCTTTTGTTTACAGCCGGTTAAGCCAAAATAATTACAACAAGCCTTTCGGCGATTGTGTGCGTGGCGCTTTTAACCGCATGGTAAATTGCTGCGGCAACGCCGATTACGACATGATGGTGGCCTATGAAATGACCATACACGGCGACCCTGCATTGCAACTAAACCAGTTTGCTGAGCCTGATTATGCTATTGAGCAATCATCGGTATTTTTTAACCCTTCAACGGTTACACCGGCCAGCGATTCATTTGAAGTGAAACTGGTGGTTACCAACCTGGGCCGCGCCATTGATGACAGTATAGCTGTTACCATGACGCGCACGGTGTTTGACGCCAGCAACAGCGGTGCAGCAGTGCCCTTCTTTTATAAAAAGATGATAGCCGCGCCTTACTATAAGGATACGGTAACCTTTGTAATGCCTACGCAAGTTGGTGATTTAGGGTATGGCGAAAACCAGTTTAGCCCGTTTGTTGATGCAGACTATGAGATTAATGAAATGACAGAAAATAATAATGGCTTAACCATACCGGTTAGCATTATTATACAAAGCGATGAAGTAATACCTATTTACCCTTACGAGTTTGCCATCGACTCTCAGCAGGGCATTACCTTAAAAGCATCTACCGTAAACCCTTTTGCCCCTTACCGCGATTATACTTTCCAGATTGATACTTCAGAGTTATTTCTGAATCCTTTGGAGACCGGGCATATTGCGCAGGTGGGCGGTGTGCTGCACTGGAACCCAAGCTTAACATTTAAGGATAGCACCGTTTATTACTGGCGTGTTTCAATTACCGGTAACGCTAAATGGCGCTATAGCTCTTTTATTTACCTCGCGCATGAATATCCGGGATGGAATCAATCTCACCTTTACCAGTGGGAGAAGGACGAGTTCCTCAATATCATTTTAGATAGCACCGACCGTTTATTCAAGTTCCCTCCTTCTGTAAACAACATCTATGTAAAAACAGGTATTGCCGATGCCGTTGGCGGCACGCTGCCTTCAGCCGCTATGGGTTGGAATTATAACAACTACGATATGCACCGCTACCGCATGGGTAGTTGCGGCTTTACGCAGGGCTTAACCTTTGCCGTAATTGATAACGTTACCGGTTTGCCTTGGTATAGCCTTAACCAGTTGCCATCGGGCGGAGATAACTGGGGCGATAAGTTTGGCAACTACCATTGCCTGGGCAAGTACTACCTGCAATACGGTTATGATTTTGCCACGCTTGGTACACACTCGCAGGTAGATCCTTCCGTTCCTTCCTCTCCGTTGATCTCAAACAAACCGTGGAGTGAAGTGATTAAAAACTTTATTGACTCTATCCCTAACGGATTCTATGTGCTGATTTATTCGGATAACAACATGACGAATAACTACATCAACTGGGATACAACGCTTGTGGCGGCCTTAACCGGGCTTGATTTTCCTGCTTTAACCTTTAAAAGCGGCCAGATAAACAGCCCGTTTATTTACTTTACGCAAAAGGGGAATAGCGCCTTCCCAAGCACGCTTAAATACCATAACGACTACACTCCTATTGATGCTTCAATTGACTTTACCGGCCTTTGGTATCAAGGGCAGTTTACTACTCCTAAAATTGGCCCTGCCATGGAATGGGGCAGCATGCACTTTAAGTTGGAGAGCCTGGAGGGCAACAGTAAGGATACCAGTTATGTGGATGTTATAGGCGTAACCAATACGGGTTTAGAATCGGTGCTCTTCTCCACAATTAACCCTGATAACTTACTCAATACCGTTAGCGCCCAGCAATACCCTTACCTGCGCTTAAGAATGCACAGCCGCGATGATAGTTTAAGAACCCCGGCACAGTTAAAATACTGGCGTATACTTTACAAGAAAGCACCTGAAGCAGCCATAAACCCTGCTGCGCATTTTACGTTTACTGACAACGTGCCAATGGGCGGCGATTTAAAGCTGGAGGTTGCGCTGGAAAGCATTACCGATCAGCCAATGGATAGCATGCTAACCAAATACACAATCCGCGATGCGCAGTTTAATAACTATGCAAGCGAAGTAAGGCACAGCCCATTACCGGGATTGGATACATTGATTTTAAGTTACACCAAAAACATAAACAGCAATACGTACGAAGGTCTTGATAAAATAATAGTGGAGGCCAACCCGCACGAGGATCAAATTGAGCAATATCACTTTAATAACTTTGCCGAGCTTAACTTTAATACTGCCGGCGATAAGATTAACCCATTGCTGGATGTAACCTTTGACGGCCAGCACATTTTTAATGGTGATATAGTTTCAGCCAAGCCAAACATTCTGATTACCCTTAAAGATGAGAACAAGTTTTTGGCGCTGAACGATACTTCGCTTATAAGCGTTTACCTGAAATACCCCGGCGAAACTGAACCCGTGCGCATTAACTTTGATGATGTAATCATGAAATTCTACCCGGCTGATTCCACAAACCTGGCTGCCGGTAACCGCGCACAAATTGAGTTTAAACCCACCCTGCAGTTGGATGGCAAGTATGAATTGATTATTAAGGACCGCGACCGCAGCAACAACCATAGCAGCAGTGTTGACCGTTACGAAGGCTTTACCTTCTACGATTATAAGATAGGCTTCGAGGTTATCAATAAGCCGATGATCACCAATGTGCTTAACTATCCAAATCCGTTTACAACGGCTACCAAGTTCATATTCACTATTACCGGTAGTGAGATACCTGATTACATGCGCATACAGATTATGACCATCAAAGGCACTGTAGTGAAGGAAATTAAGAAGGAAGAGTTAGGCCCCTTGCATATTGGCCGCAATATTTCAGAATACACCTGGGATGGCCGCGATGAATACGGTGATGTGCTGGCAAATGGTGTTTATTTCTACCGCGTAAGTACACGCTTAGATGATAAGAACATGGACCACATGAGCCAGAACTACGATAAGTACTTCAAGAAAGGTTTCGGCAAGTTGGTTATTATTCGCTAAGCAGCTTAGTAAGTTTCTCTAACTGCGCATTGCTGCCCATAGCCATTATTTTATTACCGGGGCGTAACACCACTGATGGGGCAGGGTTTAGTGAGAAATCGCTGTGAGAGGTCTTAACCCCCAAAACAGTAGCCCCTGTTTTACTCCATGCATCTAGTTCCCCCAACGCAATAGTGCGGTCAATATTCAACTCACGGATGGAGAACTGGTCGGATGTATGCGTGCTCATTAAGTCAATAAACTCTTTTACATCCGGGCTTATAACCAATGAGGCCATATGGGCGCCTCCTATTTTATCAGGCATTATCACGTTATTGGCGCCTGCTGTCTTTAGTTTCTTTACTGAAGTATCCTGGGATGCTCTGCTTACGATTTTCATCTCCTTGTTCATTTCGCGGGCAGTAAGCACTACAAAAAGGTTATCAGCATCGTCAGGTAAAGTAGATAACAAGGCTGCTGCCCTATCAATACCGGCCTGTAACAGGGCTTCATCGCGCGTGGCGTTATCCTGCAGATAGTATTGCACTTCAAAACTTACATGCTCGGGCCTGAAAGGGGTATGCTCAATTACCACAAACTGCTGGCCTCTTTCATGTAGCAGTTTAGCGGCCTCGCGGCCGTTACGCCCGAAACCACAAATAATGGTGTGGCCTTTTAACTCGGCTATAGCATTCTTCATTTTGTAAAGTTTATAAGTACGTTGGAATTCGCCATCTAAAAAGTAGCTGGAAATTTGGGTAAGGAAGTAGGTAAAAGCGCCAATGTTTACCAGTATAACGATGATGGTAAATATTTGCCCGGCTTTGCTCAGGGGCTGTACCTCGTGGTAGCCCACCGTTGCCAGCGTAATAACGGTCATATACAGCGCATCTAAAAAGCTGTATCCCTCAATTACAATGTAGCCAATAGTGCTGCTGAACAGTATGAACAGGAACGCACTAAAAGCAACGTAAATCTTAAAAAAGGGCCGTGCCGAAAAGGAGTTCATTCCCAACAAATAAAAGACGGTTAATCTTATTTTACAATAATATCCGTCATACCCAATAAAAAAGCCGCCTTTGGGGGCGGCTTTTAAGCTTTGCAAAGTAAGCTTACTGCACTGTAAGCGTTAGGCTAACGGTATTGGTTAAGCCATCGCGGTTAGTTACTGTAAAGCTGTATTTTTCAGTATGGCCGGCAGCACCTGCTATCAGGTTAAAATCGCCTGAGTAGCTATCTTCCTGAGAAGTTGGGATGGTTACGTTCTGCACGGTTGAGCTTGCACCGTTATCAACGCTTTTTGAAATGTTCAGCGTTTTTAAAACGTCTTCTCCTTCGCTTTTAGAAGCGTTAATGCCTACCACTACTGTATCGCCGCTGTTTACGGTTTTATCAGCAGCTGTGTACCCTGCACCGGTTTTAAAAGAGATGTTAGGCAACTTGCCTTCGTCTTTTTCGCAAGAAGTAAAGTTTACAAGGGCTACGAACAACACGGCAATAGCCGCAAGAGAAAAAATTGACTTTTTCATTTTACTGTTTTTTTTGTTTTGGTTTTTGAATAATTGAGTGTTATTGGTAATGAGATATTTACAGTGACATTGCGCCCTACATTATTGATACCAAACTCCTTAAGGCGCGAGAGATGGTCGTAATAAACAGCATTAAGCAGGTTACTGCCCACCACGCTAACCATAAGCTTTACCCTTTTCATAACAAAGGTTGAGCCTATAGAAGCATTCATGAGGTAATAATGCGGAGTGGGTAACTCTTCGGGGGCTACGCGATTCTGTTGAAACACATAATCGAAACCGGTGCGCACAAAGAAGGATTTTACCACCTTACTTATATCGCGCTGATAACGCAGGCCGGGGGAAACCTTAGGCGCAGGAGTAAAAGGTATAAAGTTACCATCCTTACCGATGGAATAGATATATGAGCCTGCCACCGTAAGCCCAAGGCCCTTAACTGCGCCTTGAGGGGTAAACTCCACCTCACCCTCGGCACCGGCATAAATGGCGTTTTGCTGCCTGTAACGATAGATACGGAAGCCCAGGTATTCTTCTGCCGTTGGTGTTATGTAAATGAAGTTATCGAACATATTTACGTAGCCGCTTAGGGAGTAACCAAACCACGGCATAGTATGAGTTATGCTCAAATCAAAGTTTACATTCTCCTCATTCTTAAGGCGCATATCCCCTATTTCGTAACGGTAGGTTCCTTCACGCAATCCATTGGAGGAGAGTTCAGCCAAATTGGGCGCACGCAAGCCTGTGGCTACATTCACCTTTATGTTTAACCCCTCAATAGGGTTTACGGCAACGCCGCTTAAAGCATTAAATGAAACTCTGAAGCGGGAAAATGGAGTGATGTTGTGGGCCTTGTCAGGAGAGTTAACCAAAGGTGTAAGCAGTGTTTTAATCCAACGGTTATTGATGCCCGCCCCGGTTTCAACCACCACTTTGTCCGAACTGTACTTGACGAAACCGCCCAGGCTGCTTTCCAGCATATGCGCATCAGG
>CAZUHU010000190.1:0-7032 GCA_964620645.1 uncultured Chitinophaga sp. | reverse complement strand
AAGGCAAACTTAGCTGAATTACGGTTTAAACCAGTTAAAGATGGGTTTGTAGTTGTTGTTCCAACCAATGGCCCAGGCGCTTAATTCAGAAACTTCTAATTCATTTATATTGTACGAAGTGCGCAGCATAATATCGTTTGGGTAGAGTTCGCGCGCCCGTGCTTCGCGTTTAGCGGTTTGTTCAAAGGTTTCATACAAATCCCAGGCGCCAAACAAATGAAGCGTTTCGTGCGCTATATCGCTTTCGTTCAGTTTATGGCCTTCGGGGTCGTGGCTGTAAATGACGGAGCCCTCAACAAAGTAAACATCCGGATTACAGCGTTTGGTATAGGGCATGGAATAAGAAATACCCTTGCCCTTTACGAACAACAAAATGTAGGTTTTGGTACAGGTAGTATTGGTTAATACCCATTTATAAAAATCGCGGGGGCCATCGTAGCCAATAGAGGTAAGAACCTCACTAATAACATCAACGCGCTCATTACCGCATGCAGTACCGTATCCAATATCGTTATTCTTTATATCAGCAGTTTGGCCAAAGCTACCGCCCGTAAAGGTCAATGGAGCATTGTACCGCTTGGCCTGTTTCTGCAACCAGCTTTGCGATTTACTGAGGGCTGCCAGCGCTTCTTTCTTTTCATTGGCGGTCCATTGTGTGTTATCGGCAGATACAAAACAACTAAGCACGTACATATCTCCGCTTAGCACATCAGCGCTACCGCAATTATATTCAGCAGGCATTTTTTTACCGCCGGCCTCAGTTGCAGGTGCAGCAGCTACACAAACAAACAAAACCAATAAAACTGCACTTATCAGTTTAAAAGTCTTCAAATCTCTCTTCATTAAAGCACAAAAATAAAGCGAATAGAATGCCAGTAAACCGGCTTATAACAAATGTTAGTGATTCAGCTTTTCGAAGATGGGCTTGTTTCGATTATAAATCTCCACAAAACGCTCAAAACGTTCGTCGTAAAGGGCGCGGTGGGCAGGGTTAGGGGTAAATACTTTGTTTATCTCTACGCTTTTGGCAGCTTCTTCAATACCCATGCGGCCAATAGCCATCCAGCCCAACATGGCCGTGCCACGGCTGTTGGCCATTAGCGGCTCCTTTACCTGCTTAATCGGGCGATTCAATACGTCGGCCATTATCTGGCTCCAAACATCGCTATTGGCGCCACCGCCTATAAAGTTGATACCATCGAAAGGCTTAGCTGTCATCTTTTCTACAAAGGTTAACAGCCAGCGGGCGTTAAGGCTAACCCCCTCCAGCACGGCGCGCATCATATGCTGGCGGTTGTTGTTTAAAGACAGGTTATAGAACCCTCCGCGCACGCTGTGGTCATCCACAGGGCTACGTTCGCCATACATCCAGGGTAGAAAGAAAACCCCCTCGCTACCGGCGGGTACTTGCGCCACAATTTTATCTACCAGTTTGTAGAAGTCTTTGGGCGCTGTGCCGCTGTTCAGTTCATCCTGAAAATACAGCAGGTTATTTTTAAGGAAGTTTAAGCAGGCGCCGGCAGTTTCCTGCTCGTTAGCTATTAAGTAGCGGCCGGGCATAGCCGAAGGAATGGTGCCCATGTTATGGAACACATCGGTTTTTTTAAAGGGCACGTGGCAAACCAGCCAACTGCTGGTGCCTACGTATAAGTGGCCTTCGTAATCGCGTATAGCGCCTGAACCAACGGCTGCGCTTTGCACATCAGGCGTACCGCTTACTACCTTTACATCGGGGTTTAGTCCAAACTCCTCCGCAATTTCTTTAGTAACAGTACCTAACACGCTATTGGTTGGCACCAGGTCCGGTAACTTGGCTTTATCAATACCGGTTAGCGCTATAAGGCCATCGTGATAGGTAATGTTATTGATGTTGCGGTTATCAGTTACCCAATGCAGGGTTATAGAATCGTAACTGGCGGCATAGCGGCCGGTAAGCCAGAAGTTGAGGTAATCTTTAGGCTCCAAAAACTTATGCGTGCTGCTGTAAATTTGCGGCAGACGTTTTTGAATGTAGAGAATGTGCGCAATGGGGTCCTTACCGCTTTTGGTGGGGCCGCCACCGGTTAAGCGAATCCACTTTAGTATTTTGCCTACGCCGTAACCTTCAACGCGGATAGGGCCATGCGTAAGTTCTTTTACATACTCCGCACCCCGCGTATCCATCCATATAATGGAGTTCATCAGTTCTTTACCATCCTTACCTATAGCTACAGTGCCGCTCCATTGAGCTGTGCAGTTAATGGCAGCAATTTTTTTGGTATCAACACCTGTTGAGGCAATCAGCTTTTTGTAGCAGGTGCGGATAGCGTTAGTCCAATCCGACGGGCGCTGTTCCGCGCCACCACCTTCTGAAAGCAGTAAGGGCACCTCTTCAAACTGGTGGCCTATGCATTTACAGTTTTCATCAAACAAGGCCACTTTAGGGCCGCTGGTACCGAGGTCGAAGGTGAGGATATAGGATTGGCTCATAATTAAGGGTAGCTATTGCCAGACAATAATAAAATTTGGTGGCGTAAAGCGCAAAGGAGATTACTTAACACCGCATAACTTTAAGCCCATACCATTACCTTTTGGCAAGGGCCCGGAGAGCAAAATTATATACCCCCACTATGGTTAGCCCTAGTAAGCCCACTGTTAGCCCGGCGGCAAGCACATCGGCGCTAAGCACCCATAAATCGTTGTAAAAATGGCTGGAAGCATACCAGTACGTATCCGTCATTACCGCAACAAGCATACCCGTAACAGAAGAAATTAAAAAGCCCCTTACAACACTTGTTTCTTTTAAAAGATAGATAAGCAGAAAGGTTATAAGCGCAGCGTAGGCAGCACAGGAAACAAGTAGAAAGAAAAAGCTGAATTCATCTTCCGATTTTTTGAAGCCAGCTATTTGTGTGGTGTGCGCTTCGGTATAAGTGCCTAAAAGCAGTTCAAAAACAATGTAGCCTACCGAAAAGTAAACCACAGTGCCTAATACAACGGTAAGGAGATATAGCCCCAATTGTTTCATACACTTAAATTGAAAGGCAATTTATTTATTCCTATGCGCATAACAAGCAACAAAAGCAATTGCTAATAAAAGTTATTACTTTAAACCGTTATCCTTAAAAGGCATCAATAGGCTTATATGATTAAACATTACGCCCTGTTACTATTTACAATAACCCTTTTAGCCGGTTGCAATACGCAAACGCCCAAAACCGAGGCGGCTGCTGTGGTTCAGGATACAGTGGTGGTTACCATACACGATACTATTGCACCAAAGGTTATTGATACCGCCAAAGTTGAAGTTAAAGCACCGGAAAAGCAGCCGTTAAAAGTGCTTGATGAGCCCAAACAGAAACCGCTTGTAAAAGCCGCCGGTAGTGATACTACCTTGTATTATTACAAAGATGGTAAGGTATCAGTAAAAATTACACCCTGGAAGGACGGCAACCGATACCTGCTGTTTTACAACCGCAACGGACAGCTTACTTATACGCAAAACGATAAACGCATGAGTTTTACAGAGGTAACGCAACTGAGCTTTAAGGGAAATGGCTCGGTAGAAAAGTCTGATATACATGAGAATCCGGGCGCCAGTATGTATTGGTATGAAACGCGCGTAACTTTTAGCGATGACAATGAACCGGAGTGGATGGTTACGCAACGCATGCCGGTAGAATCGTTAACCGATGGGGCAGTTAGTTATTACTGGAACAAGAAAACCAGGCAGTGGACTAAGCAGGAAGCGCAGCCGTAGCCTTAATATAAAAACGGCAGTAAACGCCAGGTTTTGCTTTTGTATTGGCGGTAAGCATCGCCAAAGTGGCTAATCAACAATTCCTCTTCAATGTTCATGCGGCGGTGCAGGGCCAAAAGGATGGGAATGTTGATGATGAACAAAGGATACCAGCTATTGATTAAAAGAGAGTAGCCCAAAAACTCAAGCACAAGGCCTAAATAGCTGGGGTGGCGGATGAAGCTATACAAGCCCGTTTGTTTTAACCGGTGCTCCTTCCCTATTGAAACATCTACCGTAAAGCCTTTACCCAATTGTAATATAGCGCTCCAGCGTAAGGCAAAGCCAATAACAAAAACAGCAAGCCCGCTCCAACGCAGTGCCGTGCAGGGTTCCGTACGCGGAAACATAAAACCTACCTTAATGCCAATGACCATAGCCAGCATAATAACCACCCAAAGCAGGTGCAGGGTGTTTTTATCCTGCTGTACCTGGGTTGTTTCGGCAGATGATTTGCGGATGCGGCTTAATACAATTTCGCTACCGCAGAAAAAGATGGCAACGTAAAGGGTAAGTTTACTGAGGATTAGCATGGCTTGTAACTTGCCCTGCTAAGATAGCGGAAGGCCACAGAATAGCATTAAGGAAAAGCAAGCCACTTACTGCTTAATAAAAATGTAACCGCCTTTGGTGGCACCCCAAACCTGTTTGCCGCTTTCATCAAAGCCCTGGTCCCACGAGCGCAGTTCGCCGCTTTTTAGTGTAATTTTTGTAGTGGCATATTTAGCGCCGCGAAGGTCCGAAGGGCAGTTTGCACCATTGGTGCCGCCTTGGTAAGTATCGCCCTTACGCGTAAGGGTAACGGTGCAGCCGTCCTTTAACTCCAGTTTATCAAAGGTCAGCTTTTCCATTTTGGCCTTATCGTTTTGCAGGCCTGCCAGGGTAAGCGCATCCTTAATGGTATAAATATCGCTGGTGAAGGTGTTTTTAGAGGGATGCTGCAAATGATACACCCGTTGGCGGTAGGGTTTCTCTAACTTAGTGGCTACGGCCTGCTCTACATACAGCCATTTGCCATCGGTGCGGTCCGCCCAAATGGGGATCATAACAAGGCTGATGTTAAAGTAATCGGTATCGCTTTTAGCCTGTAGTTCGCTGGTAAAACGGCCCTGCATTAGTTGGGCCAGTTCGTCCAGTTCCTTATCGGCACCTGTTGCGGTTGCGGAGTTTTTTGAAGTAGTGCAGGCTGCCAACAGCAGCAACAAAAAGCTAAAAGAGGCGGCAATTTTAAGTGTAGTCTTCATCACGTATTATCTATTGCAACACCGAACATAAGGAAAAGATGGAAATGAGGGATTGGAAGGGATGTCAAGCAACGGAAATGCAATTAAGTGCTTGGGCTTGTTTCATCCTCGGCGCTTAGATAATGGCTAGGCTTCAGACGAGTACTATTGGGTGAAGGGAGGATTATAATGCCGGAATATTAACCGATTGGCTGTTGCAGGGCAATCCTGTTGCCTTCGCTGTCCTCAAACTCGGCTATAGCAACACCGTATTTTTCATTAAGCGTTTTTGGATACAGTATTTTGCCGCCGTTTGCGCTTACCAGCCTAAGGGTATTCTCAATATCAGTTGTGGCCAAATAAATGATTACTCCGGCCGTGGAGGGTTTGTAAACATCGCCTTTTGCCAAAGCCCCTGTAATGCCACTGCCGCTTTTATAAAAAGGGAACAGCGCCATTTGGTAATTATCAATTACCTCCTCATCAAATGCAAAGCCGAATACCGCAGCATAAAATTGCATGGCGCGCTGTATATCCGTTACCGGAATTTCAAAATAAACAGCGGGATTATCTTTCTGCATATCAAGGTTTAAAACAAGCGGCTATAATATTAATGGATTTTTAGTGCATGCTTATATGCGCCAATACTTTATTGGTTGGCAGGGATGCCAACCAAGGGTAGAGAGAAATATTTAGTAAGCGTTTACACGCTGAATCAACCTCCCGTTAAATTTTGCCCAGCCAAAGAATTAGAACACTTATTTTGCATTAGCATGAAATGGAAATTCATTAGCCTTTTACTTTTCAGCAGCCTGCTTAGCACTGCCCAACTGCCCTGGGTTTACTTTAACCACGCCTTTTTGGCGCTGGACTCTACCGATTATGAGGCCATGCGCAACAACAGCTTTATAAAAAATGAACTGGCGGGCTTTCAAACACGCTCTACTGTTAGTAATGGTTCGGCATGGACGGGCTCTTATATGTATGGCACCGATAACTACCTGGAGCTTTTTAAAGCCGACACTCTGCAACGCGACCTTGGCAGCGCTGCCCTTGCCACCAGCGTGGATAATAGCGGAGAACTGATTAAGGTGGATACTGTTTTGCAGCGCCACTACCCCGCCACCATTGAGGAGCGGCAGAAAAAGATGGGGGATAAAATGGTACCCTGGTTCAACACTATTTATATTAACGATACCGCCTTTTTTGAAAAATCGGGAATTAATTTTTGGATGATGGAGTATAAGGCGGGGTATTTTGACGCTAATAAAATAGCGCATAAAAAAGGTTCTGTTTCGCGGGAGGAATACCTCACCCAGTTTGCCGACTCCCTAAAAAACAAATGGCTGAAGCGTTTTACCGGCATTACCTTTAATGCCACGCCTGCCGAGGAAAAATACCTGCGTGAGTTACTGTTACAGTGTGGCTTGAAACCGGAGGGAGACCATACCCTACTGGCTGCAGACAATTTTGCCATCCACTTTAAAACGCGAAAACCTGAAACCATTTACGGCATCAGCAAACTGGAGTTTGAAACTTTTGCGCCACACAAACGCAAGGTGCAGGTATCTGAAAACATTAAAGTGATAGTGAGCGGGGATAGAGGTGAAATTTTGTTTGAGTAGCGGACCGGGAAACACTCACAATGCCTGTGCAGGACGGCTTATATTATATACTGGGTAGCCGGCAATACAATGGATGTGACCAACGCCCCAAACGGCGATTACTGTATGAACCCTGTTGCTTACGATGGCAACGCCATTGACCTGCCGATGTATATCTACTTCTTTTCGTATTAAGTTATAAGTGGTTAGCCTCAGTCTGCGCCAGCAATGTTGTTGGCGGCAATGCGAAGTAAGGGGGTATGCCTGTTAGTTAGCGCTTATTTACGGCACGAGCGGACGCTCGCGCCAGTTGGGGCTAGTGGGGTAACCATTAACACTCTTTAGTTTCTAACCCTCTTCTTACCTTTGTTATGGGCAGGTTCATTCTTTGTTGGTTTTAGCTCAAAATCAATTAAAGTAGCTTTGT
>CAZUHU010000189.1:0-7092 GCA_964620645.1 uncultured Chitinophaga sp. | reverse complement strand
ACGGTTGCTACGTATGAACCGAATAAGTCGGCACCCATACCTGCTACGTCACCTACGTTATCGCCTACGTTATCGGCAATAGTAGCCGGGTTGCGTGGGTCATCTTCAGGTATACCTGCTTCAACTTTACCTACAAGGTCGGCACCAACGTCGGCAGCTTTGGTATAGATACCACCACCAACACGGGCGAACAATGCAATTGATTCAGCACCTAATGAGAAGCCGGCAAGAACTTCCAGCACTTTGGTCATGCCTTCGTAGCCGCCACCGGTGCTAAAGTTGCCACCCATAAACTGGAAGAAGAAGAGTACGAATAAGCTGCTTAGGCCTAACACCGCTAAACCGGCAACGCCTAAACCCATTACAGTGCCACCACCGAAGGATACTTTTAAAGCTTTTGCCAATGAAGTTTTAGCTGCCTGTGTAGTGCGCACGTTTGCTTTGGTAGCAATACGCATACCCAGGAAACCTGCTAAGGCAGAGAAGAAACAGCCGATAACGAAAGCTGCCACAATTAATATGCTGGAGTGAACCGCCACCTTTGGAACCTGCGAAAGCACGCCCAAACCAATGCCTGCCAATACCACGTAAATGGCCAGTATGCGGTACTCGGCTTTTAAGAAGGCCATAGCGCCATCGGCTATGTTACCTGCAATGTTTTTCATTTTGTCATCGCCGGCGTCCTGCTTAGAAACCCAGCTGGAAAGAATAGCCATGTAAACAAGGGCTATAACACCAAATAGCGGAAGGATGTAAATTAAATTCTCCATGTTCTTTATTATATACTGTTTTTTGAAAACGGAGCGCAAATATAAAAGAAGAAGCCATAACCCCTAATTAAGCCGGTTTTAACTTATAAATGATTGATTTTAAAATGATGGGCTACCTTTGGGGGATGATTCTATTATCGGCCTTATGGGTGGTGTTCGGCCTGCTACACAGTCTGTTAGCCGATTTACGGGTAAAAGAGTGGTTCAGCGGAATACTGGGCAAGGCTTTTGGCTTTTACCGCATAGTCTATAACCTGCTTTTTATTGGTTTACTTGGTGTAATTGGTTGGTTGTTAGCGGTTCAGCCCAAAGGCACCGCTCTGTTTAATACCAATACCCTTAGCCTTGTTGCGGGGGCGGTTATCGCGTTGATAGGCTTCGGAATTATGCTGGCCTCGCTGGCAAAGTTCGACATGGGCGAGTTTTTGGGGTGGAGTTATCTGCAGCCAAAAAGCGATAAACAAATTGAAACCCTGCGCACCGATGGCTTTTATAAATATGTGCGGCACCCTTTGTACTTCGGCACTTTTACTTTTGTGCTGGGCTTGTTCCTACTGTGGCCAACGCCCCTTAACCTTTTAAGCCTGGGCTTTATTTACGTGTACACCTACCTGGGCGCTTTGTTAGAAGAAAAGAAACTGGAAAAGATTTTCGGTAAAGACTACACCGAGTATAAGAAGAAAGTGAAGATGCTGGTGCCGTACATATTCTAAGCACCAAATTTCAATATCCAATAATCAATCGGAACTTACTTCTTCTTCCTTCTCCAGCAATCTTCCAGGTGGTCATCTACCATCCCAACGGCCTGCATAAAGGCATAACAAATAGTGCTTCCGCGGAATTTAAAACCACGCTTGCCCATGTCCTTGCTCATGGCATCGCTTATTTCGGTGCGGGGCTGAATATCGCGTAAGGTCTTCAATCTATTTACCAGCGGCTTGCCGCCTACAAAACTCCAGACGTATTTATCAAAGCTGCCAAACTCCTTCTGCACTTCCATAAAGCGCTGGGCGTTGTTTATAGCGGCTTCAATTTTTAAGCGGTTACGGATAATGCCTGCATCCTGCATTAAGCTGTCAAATTTCTTTTGATCAAACTTCGCCACCTTCTTTACATCAAAGTTGGCAAATGCCTTGCGGAAGTTTTCGCGCTTTTTCAATATGGTCAACCAACTCAACCCCGCCTGAAAACTCTCCAGCACCAAAAATTCAAACAGCATTTTATCATCATGCACCGGTGTGCCCCATTCTTTGTCGTGGTACTCCACATAAATGGGGTCGCTTAAGCACCAGCCGCAACGCACTTTGCCATCCGCAGGGCCTGCATATTTTTCTTTAACCGGTTTAGGCTTCGGTTCCGCTTTCTTTTTCGTTGCCATGCTTTAAAGGTTTTTCAGTTTCTCCCACAATTCAGGCAGCTTCTTAATTATAGCTACCTGCCGGGCAAAGGTGCGGGCCTCCACTGCCGGATATCCTATATAAGTTTTGCCACCCTCAAGACTGTTAGGCACAGCCGTGGTAGCCATCACCACTGCATCATCGCCTATCTCAATGTTTTTGTTGATGGCCGCCTTGCCGTATAAGGTAACGCGGTTCCCTATTTTGGTATTACCGGCTATGCCTACCTGCCCGGCTATTATGCAGTTCTCACCAATCTTAACATCGTGGCCTATGTGCACCTGGTCATCTATTTTAGTGCCCTTACCAATTACTGTATCCTCTGATACTCCTGCGTCTATCGTAGTTCCGGCACCAATCTCTACATTATCCTCAATCACCACCTTGCCTGCGGTATGCATTTTTTCGTAGTGCGTTTTGTGGCGTTTGTAATAAAAGGCATCGGCGCCAATGGTACTATTGGCATGTATAATTACGTTCTCGCCAATTTCGGTATAAGCATAAATAGTAACGTTGGGGTGAATGATACAACCCTTACCCATTTTCACTTTCTCGCCAATAAATACATTGGGGTAAATAGTGCAGCCTCCTGCAATTTGCGCACTTGCCGCTATCGGTTTTTCCTGACACAGGTCCGGGCGAAATTTTTCAGCTAACAGATTATAAGCTGCAAACGGATTTTCAGTAAACAAAAGTGTTTTACCGGCTGGGGCCTCCACCTTTTTGTTGATGATAACGAAGCTTGCAGCGCTCTTTAGGGTAAAGTCGTAATACTTCTCGTGGTCCACAAAGGTTATGTCGCCAGTCTGTACGTTATGTATCTCATTCAAACCCTCAGCAAAAGTTGTGGCATCGCCTATCACTTCGCAGCCTGTCCATTCCGCAATCTGCTTAACCGAAAGAGGTTCTTTAAATTTCATGGGGTGAATATAAATACATCCAACAAGCCCGTGTATCCGTTTGAATTTTCCCATAGACAAGTAAATGAGTGCGGCGGTTCTCCCTTTAGGGAGTAAGAGGGCCGTGGAGCAATTAGCCGCTATTAAACGCCACTCCATAATTCCCTTTTCTCATTACATTCGCCTGCCTAAAATCTTAATACCGCATACTAACTACTTATAGCTATTTATGAAAGAAACCGCCTTAACCCAGTTACACATCTCCCTCGGCGCTAAAATGGCCGAATTTGCAGGCTTCAACATGCCTATAGTTTACAGCAGCATTAACGATGAGCACAAAGCCGTGCGCAACAGCGTTGGCGTGTTTGATGTTAGCCATATGGGCGAGTTCCGTGTTAAGGGCGAAAAAGCGTTAGACCTGTTGCAGTCTATTACCACAAATGATGTAAGCAAACTAACCGATGGCAAAGTGCAATACAGTTGTATGCCTAATGATAATGGAGGAATTGTAGATGACCTGTTGGTTTACCGGTTTAAGGCCGATGAATACTACCTGGTAGTAAACGCCGGTAATATTGAAAAAGACTGGAACTGGATAAAGGACCACAACACTTTTGGCGCTGAGTTATTGGATATGAGCAGTGATTTTTCGTTGCTGGCTGTGCAGGGACCCAATGCCATTAAAGCTCTGCAAAAACTAACAAGCGTAAACCTTGATGCTATACCTTATTACGCTTTTACTGTTGGCGAAATGGCCGGCATTAAGGATGTAATTATTTCTAACACAGGCTACACCGGAGCGGGTGGGTTTGAATTGTATGTAATGAACGGCGACGCGCGCAAGTTGTGGGATGCTGTGTTTGAAGCCGGTAAAGAATTTGGCATAGTACCTGCCGGGCTCGGCTGCCGCGATACACTGCGCCTTGAAAAAGCCTTCTGCTTATACGGCCATGATATTGATGACAGCACTTCGCCTATTGAAGCCGGCCTTGGTTGGATAACCAAGTTTACCAAGAGCTTTACCATGAGCGACTACCACAAAAAAATAAAGGACGAAGGCCCTAAGAAAAAACTGGTAGGTTTTGAAATTGGCGAGAAAGGCAAAATACCCCGCCAGCATTTTAAAATAAAAGATGCCGCCGGTAACGAAATCGGCGAAGTAACTTCAGGTACGCAATCCCCATCGCTTGGTAAGGCAATAGGTTTAGGTTATGTAAAAACAGAATTCTCTGCTATAGGCAGCGAGGTATTCATCGACATCCGCAATCAGCCTATTAAAGCCACAGTGGTTAAAACGCCTTTCCTATAATGCTTAACCACATAGAAGCATAGTTACATAGATTGATTTTTCTAAATTTCTTTGTGCCTATGTGGTAAGTGAATTTACTCCGCGTAATCTAAATCTTTACTGAAGCTTTCCTTGGTATGCCATATAGCCCAAAGGGCCAGTCCCAGGCATATAAGGCCCGTGATGTATGCACTTAGCACATTGCCTGCGCCTGGTTTTAAAAAGCCAAACAGCATAGTAATTAAAGGCACACTGCCGCGTACAAAGTTGGGCACTGTTGTGGTAACGGTGGAGCGGATGTTAGTGCCGAATTGTTCGGCAGCAATAGTTACAAATATGGCCCAGTAACCCGTGGCCGCCCCAATTAAAAAGCAAAGCGCATAAAAACTTTCCAGCGAAATATTGCGTGCAAAAAACAGGTAATACGTCAACAGGCAAACGCTTGCAAACAGATAAATAAACACTACCCTGCGGCGGCTTTTCAATAGCTGGCTTAACATGCCACAAAGCAAATCGCCCGCGCTTAAACCAAGGTAGGCATACATAAGCGCTGTACCGTTTATTACCTTGCCTTGCACTTTTAGCTCGCCTGCCCAGGTAGCCTGCGAGTTGGCAATAATTAGCCCTATAAAATACCACACCGGCACACCTACTAAAATGCAGTACAGGTATTTTATAAACCGCTCCTTATTGTTAAACAGCATTAGCATGTTGCCCCTTTCCACTTCGGCATGCTGTATATTCTTAAACATACCGCTTTCAATAGTTCCTACACGCAACAGCAGCAACATAAGCCCCATAACGCCACCCAATATGTACGATACCTGCCAGTTAGCCAACTGCATGTTTAATACACCCGATAGCCAATTTGTAATTACATCTCCCTTCGCATTTACCAGGGCAGCCACAACTGCGCCCAAAGCGCCAAAGGTTACAATTATCATAGTGCCGTAACCGCGCTTTTCTTTGCTCATAGTTTCGGTTACCAGTGTAATGCCTGCACCTAACTCGCCCGCCAAACCAATACCCGCAATAAGGCGGATAAAAGCGTAGGTATTTATATCCTTTACAAAAGCATTGGCAACATTGGCGGCCGAATAGAGAAGTATAGAACCAAAAAGTACCGAAAGCCTTCCTTTCTTATCGCCCCAAATGCCCCAGATAATGCCGCCCAGCAGCATACCGGTCATTTGCATGTTAAAGAGGAACAAGGCCGTGCTATTGCGTACTTCCTCGGTAGCCCCGCTCATTATAGCTTCAAGGCTTTCCTTCTTTACTACATTAAACAGAATGAGATCGTAGATATCTACGAAGTAGCCAAGGGCAGCAACAATTATAATTCCGTAGGCTAGCCAACCGCCTTTCTTTTCCGTCATTCGCTTTTAAGCTCTGCGTTATAAAGATGGAAAGTTATAAAAACTGTATTGGCTAACAACAGCATGCCCCCAGCCTGGTGCAGCACGCCTAGCCCTATGGGTATATGGCCTACGCAATTAAGCACGGTTATAATGCCGAGCAGTGCCTGCACCAAAACCAAAACAGGCAGAGCGGTTAATCCTTTTTGAAAGAAGGAATCCTTCGTAATGCCGCGGCTCTTCCACCAAAAAATGGCAATCACTACTATAAGGGTATAGGCCGTTATGCGGTGTACAAACTGTATTAAAGTGCGGCCCCAATAATCCTGCGGCACATATTTTACAAAGCCGGCAAAGGTGGGCTGCTCGCTAAACAAGGCGGAGGGAACAAACTGCCCGTTCATATCGGGCCAGGTGGGGTATGCCAAGCCGGCTTTCATGCCGGATAATAAACCACCAAAGAACAACTGCAAAAACACCAACACTACCAGCGCAACAGAAAACATTTTCAATTCGCCTACTTGTGAACTGTGAACCGTAAACTTTGAACCACTTCTATAAACTCTCAGCGTTATCCATATTAAATAGCATAGCAGAATAAAGGCCAGTATCAAATGCGTGGTTAATCGCAAGGGAGGCACGAACATAGAATCCAAACCACCGCGCACCATTATCCAACCCACAAAGCCTTGTATGCCGCCCAAAAAGAATAAGCCCACCAAGGGCCAAACCAATTCGCGGTCAAAATATTTTTTCAGTAAAAAGTAAACGAAGCCAATAGCAAACACTACCCCCATTAAGCGGGCCCACAGGCGGTGGAAGTATTCCCAAAAGAAAATCCACTTAAACTCGGCAAGCGTCATGCCCTCATTAATCACCTGGTATTGTACTTTCTGTTTGTACAAGCTGAACTCCTCCGTCCACTGCGCTTCATTCAGCGGGGGCACCGTACCATACAGGGGTTTCCATTCCGTAATAGATAAGCCAGATTCCGTTAAGCGGGTTATGCCACCCAGCACCACCTGAAAAAAAACCATTACACAGCCAATAAACAACCATGCACCAACTGCCTTACGCGCTTGCGGACTCATACTCCATTTTGAAAACAAATGTATAATAGAAATGGTTCATGCCCTTATGCTTTTCAAAGTAGCGGTGGTTGTGTTGTGCGTAGAGGACCTCCCTTAGAGAGTCAGAGGGCTGCGCAGCACTGGAAAACGACAGCAAACAACGCCATCCATAAGTCATTAGGTTCTTCCCTCTCTTTCGGAGAGGGAAGATGTCCGCCAACGGCGGACAGATGGGTGAGGTTTTATTACCCAAATTTGCGCTTACTTTTACCCCTATGCGTTGGCTGTTTTGTATGCTTGTAATAGTAGTGTT
>CAZUHU010000188.1:0-7146 GCA_964620645.1 uncultured Chitinophaga sp. | reverse complement strand
CGCAGATATTATATACTATGAAGGGTGCCTACCGCAAACGTAATTTGAACGAAACTCCACAATCCACTTTTCGCATCAGTTGGGATTATGTGCAGGTGCCTCTGCTGTTTAATGTGCACGATAAAAAATTGATAATAGCCAGTGTTGGTTTGGGCTTTGGTTACATGATAAGGAACAAAATGACGTACCGTTTAGAGAATCCCCCCGGCTCAGGTAATTTAATGGATACTGCGATAATAGGCTTTCAGAATATTGAGCCGCGCAAGTTTGACCTAACCGGTATAGTAGGCTTCCAGTTTTTAATTAAACAGGTGTTTGGCATAGGCTTTAAGTTTGAGTATTCCTTCCTTAAACTGCGCCCGGCATTCGGCAGTAACACCAAGGTGCTGAACATGTATAACAATACTATAGCACTCAACTTTACCTATATACTAAACCCTATTAAAAAGAAGAACCGCCCCGGTGGAGCGTATATAGATGGACCACCGCAGCCGGACTGGAGCAGGGCGTATGCTTACCGCGGTTCCAGGTGATGGAGTTATTCTAAACCAAAGCCATAGTCCCTTTCCACCAAACATATGCGCACTTTAAATTTGCTGTACCACTGCTTTCGGCCATTTGTTTGTGCCAGTTGGTGTTCGGTGTTGCGTTTCCAGTTTTGTATGGCTTCAAGGCTTTGCCAATAGCTTATGGTAATGCCCAGCCCATCGCGGGCGCTTTCTATACCCAGGTAGCCGGGTTGCGTAGCGGCCAGTTCCTCCATTTTTTGGGCCATTGCGGCATAGCCGTTGTCGCCCTCGGTTCGGTAACTGCTAAATATTACGGCATAGTATGGGGGTTTTGGGGTACTGGCGATCATAACAAGGGTTTAAGCTACATATATAAGAAGATGCCGTTTAGGCCGGAAGCCGGGGTGTATGGGAAGTAAAAGAACTTATCCCTAATTTGTTTTCAATAGATTGATTTTCAATCTATTGTTAATCTTTTGAAGATGAACCATTTTACAAAACGGCACATTTTATGTATATTACTTTTCAGTGAAGCTAAACGTTCTGCTAAAAAGGCACCTTTTATTCGGCCTGTTAACCCTGCTTTTAACGGTTAATACAGGTGGGCTATATGCCCAACAAACAAGGGTGCAAAAGGTGAGCGCCTTATACGACTCCTTACTGGTTTACGAAATTGAATACCCCCAAACCGTACTGGCGCAGGCTATGTTTGAAACCGGTTGGATGGAGTGTAAAAAGTGTACTTACCGTTGGAATAACCTGTTCGGTTTCAGGGGTAACGGCAATTATATGCGGTTCGCCAGCATATCAGATTGTTTGGTGTACTTGAAAAAATGGCAGGTTAAGTATTACCAGCCCTGGCGCAAGAAACATCCCAAGGCCACCTACTATGAGTTTTTAACCCACTTAAAATATGCGGCTGATATGCCCACCTACCTTAACAAGATAAAACAGGTGGAGCGCTGGATTAAAAAGAATGTGCCCGAAACGCAGCCCAGTTAGATATAATTGGCTGGTTATCATTAAATAAGTAGGGTTAAGCCCGCAAAGCAGGCCCGACTAACAGCCGGCTGTGGTTTTTACAGGATACGCTCCATCCGTTTCCACAGTTTTTTTTGAAAATTCACCTATCTGGTTATATTTGCGTCCCTTTTTACCGAAAGGGCTGATGAGGTTTTGGATTTAATGAAGCTAAATAGCCTTTGAACAGAAAGAGGAATTAGGGGCATAGTTCAGTGGTAGAATAGCGGTCTCCAAAACCGTTGACGTCAGTTCGAATCTGGCTGCCCCTGCTGAATAGCAAAGTGCAGCTTTGCTGAGAAATAGTAGGGAAGAAATTGATTTTGTCAGTTCGTCCCGAAGCTTCGGGACTGGCTGCCCCTGCTGATAAAAAGGATCACGGTTAACAGTTCACACGTTAACAGAAAATACCGTGAAAACCTGGTTGTGAACTGGACAAAGAACGATGGAAAAGGTAAGATTATACTTCGTTGAAGCATACGACGAGTTGATGCACAAGGTGACCTGGCCAACATGGCCCGAGTTGCAGAGCAGCGCAATTATTGTGCTGGTTACGGCTATCATCATTTCTATGCTGGTAGTAGCCATGGATATTACCTTTAAGTATGGTACCGGCGCTTTATACAAATTGTTCATCGGTTAAGAATGGCGGCAATGGCAGAAGATAAAAAATGGCATGTAGTGCGCGTTATCAGCGGACAGGAACGCAAGATAAAAGAGCACGTACAGTTGGAGGTGAGCCGCTCTAAATGGGATAAGATTGTTACCAACCTGCTGGTGCCTACTGAAAAGGTATACACCATTAAGGCGGGTAAAAAAACCATAAAGGAAAAAACCTTGTTCCCCGGTTACATTTATATGGAAACCGACGACAAGAAGATGACCCAGGAAATGTGGCAGCACATACGCCAGGTGCATGGTGTGTTAGGGTTCTTAGGTACCCTATCGCACGGTGAGGCTATGAAAATGTTAGGCAAGGCTGATGAGATGCTGGATGCCGGCGAAACAATGGCTGAACCGTTTATCATTAATGAAGATGTGAAAATTACGGATGGACCGTTCAACGATTTCATCGGTACTATTGAAGAGATAAACAACGAGAAGAAGAAGCTGAAAGTGATCGTTAAGATCTTTGGCCGTAAAACGCCGGTTGAAGTAAGCTTTATGCAGGTGGAGAAGATAAGTTAGGAATTCGCCGTTTGCGGTTCGCAGTTACAGTAGCTTCCAATTACTGTAGCCCAGCGGGTGAGACCGGAAACATGAATTATATAAACCATATTAATAAACGAATAATAACAACATACAATGGCAAAGGAAATTGCAACCTTTATCAAATTGCAGGTAAAAGGCGGTCAGGCAAACCCTGCTCCACCAATTGGCCCGGCTTTAGGTTCTAAAGGTGTTAACATCATGGAATTCTGCAAGCGCTTTAACGCGCAAACGCAGGACCGCATGGGTAAAGTATTACCTTGTGTAATTACCGTATATACTGATAAGAGCTTTGACTTTATCATCAAAACTCCACCGGTACATGCTATGTTAATGGAATTAACCAAAAAGCAAGCAGGTAGCGCTGAGCCTAACCGTAAAAAAGTTGGCACCGTTAGCCTGGACATTATCCGCAAGATTGCTGAAGAAAAAATGCCTGACCTTAACTGTTTCACTATTGAATCAGCTATGAGCATGGTTGCCGGTTCGGCAAAAAGCGCTGGCTTTAACGTAGAAGGATACTAAATAAGTTCACGGTTTGCAGTTCACAGTATAAGGTAATACCAACTCATTTTACTGTGAACTGTTAACCGAAAACTGATAACTATTTTAATAACATGGGGGAGGGCTCTCATTGACCCGCTGGACCCCAAAAAACAAACACAATGAAGTTAACTAAGAAAAGAAAAGCCGTTGCCGGCAAAGTAGATGCTAACAAGCTCTATGCATTGGCCGAAGCCTCCAAGCTTGTAAAGGAGGTTAACACTGCAAAGTTCAACGCATCAGTTGATTTGCACATCCAATTAGGCGTTGACCCCAAGAAAGCCGACCAGGCTGTGCGCGGTACCACCGCTCTGCCTCACGGCACAGGTAAAACCAAGCGCGTTTTAGTTTTCTGTACTCCTGACAAGGAAGAAGAAGCTAAAAAAGCAGGTGCTGATTTCGTAGGTCTCGACGAGTTTATCACCAAAATTGAAAAGGAAAACTGGATGGATTTTGACGTGGTTATTGCTACACCAAACGTGATGGCGAAACTGGGTAAAATCGCCCGTATCCTGGGCCCCCGTAACTTAATGCCAAACCCTAAGTCAGGCACAGTAACCCCTGAAGTAGGTAAAGCAGTAGAAGAAGTGAAGAAGGGTAAAATTGCCTTTAAGGTTGATAAGTTCGGTATCGTTCATACTTCCATTGGCCGCGTTAATTTCTCGGCTGAACAAATAAATGAAAATGCTGTAGCGTTATTGCAAACACTTTCAAGGCTTAAGCCATCTTCTGCCAAAGGTGTTTACTTCAACAGCATCAGCATGGCCAGCACCATGAGCCCGGGCATTAATGTTGATTACAAAAGTGTAGCCGGTTTATAATTTGAATCACCAGAAAAAATCAGTGAACAATGGATAAGAAACAAAAAAATATAGAAATAGCCGAACTGAAAGAGAAGTTCAGCAACACGCAATACTTTTACATTTGCGATCCTTCTACACTTACAGTAGAAAAAACCAACAAATTCCGCCGCCTTTGCTTTAACTCAGGCATCGAATACCGTGTTTCTAAAAACACCCTTATTCGTAAAGCCCTTGAGCAGGTAGGTGGTAACTACGAAGCCGTATATCCTTTATTGCACGGCCAAACAGGTGTTATGTTTTCAACCGATGGCGCATCACCTGCCAAGCTGTTAAAGGAATTCCGTAAAGGAAGCGATAAGCCTGCCCTTAAAGGCGCTTATATCGATAGCGACGTATTTGTTGGCGACAACCAGATTGAAGTACTGGCGGCCTTAAAGAGCAAATCAGAATTGCTTGGCGAAATCGTTGGCTTATTGCAATCTCCTGCACGCAATGTTATCAGCGCTTTACAAGGTTCTTCGGCACAGAAAATTGCCGGTCTTGTTAAAGCCCTTGAAGAAAGAGGACAATAACACACTAACGCTTCTTAAGGAGCAAATAATGAGAACCCGGACGTTTTATCGCCCGGGTTTTTTATTTGTAGCCGCGGTATTCGGTTTCCTTTTCCTTCTATCTTCGCACAAAACCCCGTACCATGCGGCATTTTCTGCTAGTTCTACTCTCTGTATTTTTTTGCGGCGGCCTTTTAAATGCGAAGGACCTGCGCGGCGATACTATTGATATACGCTCATATCAATTACGGTTGGATTTATCGGACTTTACCGGCAAAATAATGCGTGGGGATGCCACCATTGGTATTAAGGCCAAAATGAACGGCGTAGAAGGAATAAAACTGGATTTGCTGGGCCTTACGGTGGACTCGGTAAAGGTGGATGGCTACAACCCACCATTTGATTATAACGACAGTGTGATAAACATAAACCTGCTGAATACCTTTAATACCGGCGATTCATCTACCATCCGCATTTACTATCATGGTCACCCATTACAGGTAAACGGAGACTTCGGCGGTTTTTACTGGACGGGCACTTATGCTTTTAATATCGGCGTTAGTTTTTTGGCCGACCCCCATACCTATGGCCGTGTATGGTTTCCCTGCTTCGATAACTTTGAGCAACGCAGCTATTACGAATACTTTGTTACCACTAAAAATAACCACAAGGCTTTTTGCAACGGTATACTGCAGGGGGTAGCACCAAGCGGAGCTAACCAGGTTTGGCACTGGAAGTTAGGCCAGCCTATACAATCGTACCTGGCCTCAGTAACGGTAGCCCCTTATGCTACTTTAACTGATACTGTGCAGGGCCAGTTAGGCACATTGCCTGTAGAGTTGGCTGCAATACCTACGGATACTACTGCTTTAAAAAGTTTATTCGTTCACCTTAACGATGCTTTCCATATACAGGAAAATGCCTGGGGCCCTTACCGCTGGGACCGTGTTGGCTATTGTATAGTGCCTTTTAATGCCGGTGCCATGGAGCATGCTACCAATATCAGTTTTATGCAGTATTACCTAAATGTGCTGGCCAGCGACTGCGAAACTACTATGGCGCACGAACTTAGCCACCACTGGTTTGGTGATTTGGTAACCTGCGACAGCGCCGGCGAAATGTGGCTTAACGAAGGCTGGGCTACTTACAACGAACATTTGTTTGAAGAGAAATTTTATGGCCCGGATGTATATGCCCAATACGTGCGCGCTAACCACGATGATATTGTGCACACCGCCCATATTGATGATAACGGTTACCGGGCTGTTAACGGCGTACCCAGCGAATACACTTATGGCACTACCGTTTACCGTAAAGGCGCTGATATGATACATACCCTGCGCTGGTATATGGGTGATGTAGCATTTTTCAGCTGCATGAAAAGTTACATGAATGACTTTGCGTTTAAAAATTCAACCACTGCCCAACTGCGCGATTATTTGGTTAACTGCTCAGGCAACACAAAGCTGAACGATTATTTTGCCAATTGGATCAACGCCCCCGGCTTTACACATTTTTCAATAGAACAGCTGGTGCCACAAGGTAGCGGACAAGTTGATGAACATGTGTTTATCCGCCAACGATTAAGCCATGCACCTAACTATTACAGCAATGTACCGGTTAAGGTTACGTGCTTTAATGCTGATTTCAGTTCAGTTACTACAACTGCCACGGTTAGCGGCGAATGTTCAGAAGTGGTAGTTGGTCCGCTGAATTTTACACCGGTATATACGGCAGTTGACTTTGATGATAACCTGCAGGATGCCATAAGTGCAGAGTGGCAGATTATCTCCACTACGGGTCAAAAGGATTTTGGCACTGCCCGTGCTAAGCTGCAGGTTAACAGTGTTGCCGATTCGGTATTGGTGCGCATAGAACATAACTGGATTGCACCTGATGCCATGAAAAACCCGGTACAGGGCTTACACCTGCACGATTATCGTTACTGGACTATCGATGGTATTATAAATGCCGGATTTAATGCCAATGCCACCTTTAACTACGATGGAAGTGCGGGTGCTTATTTAGACAATACCTTCTTTACTAATAATGAGGACAGCCTGGTAATGCTGTGGCGCGCTAAACAAACGGATGATTGGAGCGTGGTAGATTCTTTTACCATAGCCAAAGGCATAAGCGGTATTGATAAGGTAGGCTCTATTACTGTTTACAATGTGCAGAAAGGTGAATATGCCATGGCCATTTGGAACAGTGCCTTGCCAACGGCTACTGATAACCGCGTTTCCTGCTTTTACCAGGTGGGTGTAAATGAGGTTAGCACAAATGATTTTGCCGTTTACCCTAACCCCACAACAGACTTTGCCAACCTGCGATTTGAAGCGGGTACCTATACTTCAATACAACTGCGCGATGTGCTTGGCCGTTTGGTGCTAAGCCAAAAACTTAATGCGGAACAAACCAATGCTGTGCTGGATGTACAACGCCTGCCCGCAGGCGCTTATATGGTTACGTTAACCGGGGAGAAGCGCGACAGTAAAACCATTATAAAGC
>CAZUHU010000187.1:0-7151 GCA_964620645.1 uncultured Chitinophaga sp. | reverse complement strand
GCACGCAGCCAATTTTCCAGTATGTACATTTTGCCATCAAACTCACGCACTTCTTTGCCTTCAGCTACCTCAGTACCATAACCAGTTGGGGTAAAAAATGCAGGAATGCCCGCGCCACCTGCACGGCAGCGTTCGGCCAGCGTACCTTGCGGTATCAGTTCCACTTCTAACTCGCCGGATAGTAGCTGCCTTTCAAACTCAGCATTCTCCCCAACGTACGAGGAAATCATTTTTTTAACCTGGCGGGTTTTAAGCATCAGGCCAATACCAAAATCATCTACACCGGCATTGTTCGAAATGCAGGTTAAACCTTTAACCCCCTTGCGTATAAGGGCCGCAATGCAGTTTTCAGGAATGCCGCATAAGCCAAAGCCGCCCAACATAAGGGTGGCATTATCAGGTATATCCTTTACGGCTTCGTCGGCGTTTGCAACTACTTTATTCATGTGTTTTAATTTGCCTTTTTCTCTTTACCAACCTCTTCTTCCTTTTTACTGAGGTCGTTTAAAATAGTATCGTACATTTTATTCATCCAAACAGGATTAGCCTCGTAAAAAGCATAGCTCTTGCGAAAGTCCTCTTCGGTTATTCCGTATTTCTTGTAAATAAGCGGATAATACTGCCGTGTAAGCTCAAACTCGTTACCGCCTGACTGCGCCTTGGTTTCCGATACTGCATCTGCTATATGCACTTCCTCTAAAATCTTAATCATTTTATCGGGAGGGATGATATCCTTAGGCACTTCCGGCATTTCGGGTTTGCAGGCAGCTAAAAACACAAGCAGTATGGGTATTAACTTCTTCACGGATTTACCTTCAAACCTAAATTATTTTGGGGTAATACAATGGCTGAATGATAAAAGTTTAAAGCCTGCATTCTTTAAAACGAAATTGCCTAAACCCTGCCATGAAAAAACTGCAGACAGGCCCAGTTAATTAGGGGTAAGCGCACATTTTTTGCATAGCATGGCGTAAACCTATTATTTAGCTGTATGGATTTAGAAAATTACCAGCACATACAAGAGGAACTGAAGGGCGGCAAAGCCCGGCTTGTGGCCGTATCTAAAACCAAACCACTGGCGGACATATTGTTTTTATACAATGCCGGCCAACGGATTTTTGGGGAGAATAAAGCACAGGAGCTGCTGCCCAAGCATGATGCCCTGCCTAAGGATATTGAGTGGCATATGATAGGCCACCTGCAAAGCAATAAGGTTAAATATATAGCACCATTTGTAAGCCTCATACATTCCGTTGACAGCCCCAAACTTTTAAGCGAGATAAACAAACAGGGTATTAAATGCGGCAGAGTAATTGACTGCCTGCTGCAGATTTTTATTGCGGACGAGGAAACGAAATTCGGGTTTGATAAAGCAGAGGTGATGGATTTTTTGGCCTCAGCAGAGTTTACCGGCATGCGTAATGTGCGCATTTGCGGGCTAATGGGCATGGCAACCAATACAGATGATGAGGCCAAGGTAGATGCCGAGTTTACGGGTTTAAAAGCCCTGTTTGATGAAGTTAAAGCTGCTCACTTCACCCAGCGTGATTCGTTTAAAGAACTTAGCATGGGTATGAGCCAGGATTACAAAATTGCGCTAAAGCATGGCGCTACACTTATACGCATAGGAAGCCTTTTGTTTGGCGAACGCACTTAGTAAGGAGAGGTTTTTGGAATACCTCCGCTAGCTAAGACCGGCAAACACTAATTGATCAAATGTGAAGCGTTGAGGTAGCTTTTATCAGGATAGTAAACGAAAAGGCAGCTACCGCCTTTAATGGCATTGATAATTTCCTCATGCTGCTCCATAGGAACGGCAGGGCAACCAAAACTGCGGCCAAGGCGATTGCAACCGCACTGCGAGGCAAAGTTATCGCTAACATAATCGGCGCCATGCACCACTATACCGCGCCCTTCGGCATTGTTGTTAAAGCCGGGCTCCTCTCCTTGCAAACGCAGGCTTAAACCATGCGCACCTTGATAGGTTTCTGCTGTGCGGTAAAAACCAAGGCTGCTCTGGTTGCTCGAAGGGATATTGGAAAAGAAACGGGCAAACTCCTCGCCTGTATTTTTGCCGTGGGCTACCAATGTATTAAACAATAGTTTACCGCTGGCCAGGTCAATAACGTAAAGGCGTTTGTTAACAGATGACTGCGTGAAGTCGCAAATCGAAATTATATCGCGCTTAATCTCTCCTTTGGCTTTCAGTTTTTCAAAGCCGTTTAGGGCCATAGTAAAGGCATTATAGTCCAGCCCTAATTGCTTTAGCTGCAGGCGCTGGTAAAGCACGGCCATGTTACTTACATCCTTAATCGGGGAAATAACCTCATCACCTGCGGGAATAGAACTACCGGCATAAAACATACCGGCGAAACAGAGCATCAACAAAGCGGCACTCTTTTTAAAGGGGGTCCTTCTTTTTTGCATCAGTAATCAAATATACGTATGAGGGTGCGTTAAAATTGCACCGCTTCTGATTTTTTAAAAGATGAAATTTGCTAAATGCGGTTAACGGGCGTTAATGCACGGTAAAACTGCCTTAAAACAAAAAAGCCCCTGCAAGTGCAAGGGCTTTTATTTATAAATTCAGCTTGTTCATTACGCTTGTGCAACAGGAACAACATGAACGAATTTACGGTCGTTCTTTCCTTTGGTGAATTTAACTACGCCATCAACTACTGCGAAGATGGTGTGGTCCTTACCAATATCAACACCGTTACCGGGGTGGAAATTAGTACCGCGCTGGCGAACGATGATGTTGCCGCTGATGGCGCTATCGCCACCGAATATCTTTATACCTAAGCGTTTGCTGTGACTGTCGCGTCCGTTCTTTACTTTACCTTCGCCTTTCTTATGTGCCATGACTTATGGAATTACAGGATTTTTAATGATTACAGATATTAACTATCCGATTGATTCAATTGAAATTTGAGTTAATGACTGACGGTGACCTTGGGTCTTTTCGTAAGTCTTTCTTCTCTTCTTTTTGAAGATGGTTACTTTGTCGTCCTTCATGTGGCCAACAATTTTGGCGTTAACCTTAACACCGGCTACAGTAGGGGTTCCTACTTTAACACTGCCATTGTCGTCAGTTAAAAGCACGCGGTCAAAAGACACAGCATCGCCTTCGTTGCCTTCCAAACGGTGAACGTAAATCTTCTTTCCTGCTTCGGCCTTAAACTGCTGACCTGCGATTTCTACTATTGCGTACATGAATTCTAAAATTTGGGAGCGCAAATATAACGAAATGAATTAAAAATACAAGAGGTTTTCAACATGCAGGCAAATATCGGCTAACATAGCCATACAGTCTGCGCTTAGTGTTCGGTGGGCTAAAATTATAGAAAATTCCAGGCCCGGATGGGCTTAGAACAGAAAATCTATAAAATATTGATTTTCAATATACTTATTGCACATCGGCCTTGGCCATGCGTACAGTAAGTACATCCTGGGTGCCGTCCTTAAAGGTAAACACGGCTTTGTTACCCGAAATTTCGGTTATCTGCCATGTCATTAAGGTTGCCGCTTCGCCACCGGGGATTACATTATCCACCACAGCCAGCATGGCGTTAGATGGGTCCCACACCCAATTGGCGCCCGAAATGTTAAGGAACATGGGCTGGGTGGTATGGCTACTGAAAGATTTATCGGCCCCAACGGTTATAGTAAGGTCCGCCAACATTTGCTTAACCAGCTCGGCCTTGGCGGGGTCCTGCCCCTGAGGCACTAAAACATGGGTAACCGTTTCGGCCTTCCACTTACCGGTAACTGATTGAGCATCAGCCATGGATGTGAAGAAAAGCATGTAAATTATAGCCCCTGCTACAATCTTGATAAAAAAGGAATAGTCGGAGTATAGCTGTTTCATACCCTGCTTTTACGGGCGGGGCAGGTGTTTTGTTATCCCTCCGATGGGGGATTTGTGAGATACAAGGTTATGCGTGGGCTTACGTGCCTTTGGGACGCAGACGCGGGCAAATAGAGCCACCGCCTCAAGCCGGCGTAACATAAAACAATTAGCCCCGCAACTGCGGGGCTAATTTTACATTTCTAATTCTGTGTTCTTTATTACTTGTATTCCGCTATTTCTTGCTGTATTTGGGCTATAAAATCGGCAACAGGCTTAGTGCCCTGGTCGCCCTGGCCCTGGCGGCGGATGGCAACGGCTTTATCGTTCATCTCCTTCTCTCCCACTACCAACATATAAGGCACTTTGCGTATTTCCGTATCGCGGATTTTACGGCCTATCTTCTCAGGGCGTTCGTCCAAAGTGGCTTCAATGCCCAGTTTCTTAAGACTATCGCGTACTTCTTTACCGTAATCGTTAAACTTCTCCGATATAGGCAATATAGCCACCTGCTCAGGCGCTAACCACACCGGAAACTTACCGGCGTAGTGCTCTAACAGGAATCCGATAAAACGCTCGTGCGTTGAAAGCGGTGCGCGGTGGATGATAAGCGGCCTTTCTTTCTCGTTCTTATCATTCGTAAACGAAAGGTCGAAACGCTCAGCCTGCGCAAAGTCCACCTGGTTAGTAGCAATAGTAAACTCGCGGCCAATAGCGCTCCAAATTTGTATATCAATTTTAGGCCCGTAGAAAGCAGCTTCGTCAGCAACTTCCACAAACGGCAGCCCCGACTTCTGCAATACCTTGCGCACCATATCTTCGGTTTGCTGCCACATCTCCGGGTTGTTAATGTACTTCTGCCCCAGCTTTTCAGGTGCATGGGTGCTAAAGCGCATCTGGTACTTATCAATACCAAATATTTTAAAGTACTTCACATAAAGGTCGTTCACTTTCATAAACTCTTCCTCAAACTGCTCCTTGGTGCAGTAAATGTGGGCGTCGTTCATTTGCAAACTGCGCACGCGCATAAGGCCAAACAACTCGCCGCTTTGCTCATAACGGTAACAGGTGCCATACTCAGCAAAACGCAAAGGCATATCGCGGTAGCTCTTTGGTGTGGCGCCAAATATTTTGTGGTGGTGTGGGCAGTTCATGGCCTTCAGGTAATACTTGTGGCCTTCCATTTCCATTGGCGGAAACATGCTTTCAGCATAGTATGGCAAGTGGCCGCTACGGATATACAGGCTATCCTTAGCAATGTGCGGGCTCTTTACACGCACATAGCCCTGCTCCTGCTCGTTCTTCTTGGCAAGCGCTTCCAGCTTTTCAATTAAAGCGCCACCTTTGGGCAACCATAAAGGCAAACCAGGGCCAACTTCATCATCAAACGTAAATATCTCTAACTCCTTACCCAGCAAACGGTGGTCACGCTTTTTGGCTTCCTCCAGCATGTTTACATACTCATCTAACTGCTGCTGCTTAGGGTAAGTAATACCGTAGATACGGGTAAGCTGTTTGTTCTTCTCGTCGCCCTTCCAGTAAGCGCCGGCTATGTTGGTAAGCTTTATCGCCTTAATAAAACCGGTGCTTGGTATGTGCGGTCCACGGCATAAGTCAGTAAACTTGCCCTGGGTGTAGAAGGTAATTTCACCGTCATTCAGGTTCTGCAGCAAATCCAGTTTGTATTCATCGCCTTTCTCAGTAAAGTATTTCACCGCTTCGGCTTTTGGCATTTCGCTGCGGGTGTATTTGTTATCCTGCGCAGCCAGTTCCTTCATCTTCTTCTCTACCTTCTCCAGGTCTTCAGCGCTCAGTTTATTGTCGCCTAAGTCCACATCATAGTAAAAGCCGTTATCCACCGGCGGACCAACCCAAAACTTCACACCCGGGTAGTAAAACTCCAACGCCTCAGCCATTAAGTGGGCCGACGAATGCCAAAAGGTTTTTTTACCGTTAGGGTCGTCAAACTTCAGCAGCTTAAGGCTGGCATCTTTATTAATTGGCAGGCTAAGGTCTACCACCTCGCCGTTAACTTCTGCACTAATAACTGCTTTGGCAAGGCCCTGGCTAATGCTGGCAGCCACATCATAGGCGGTTACTCCGGCCTCGTATTGCCTTACCGAACCATCGGGCAGTGTTATGTTTATCATATCTGTTTCAATTTTTGCGTTCGCGAATTAAGGATTATTGCTACAAAGACACAAAGGCGCTAAGTAAAATGTATTAACAGCTTTATTTTCTGCCACTAAGACCCAAAGGCTCGAAGGAAAACCGTATTGGTAAACATCTTGTATTCTTTGTGACTTAGCGCTTTTGCGGCGGATATTAAACGAAAACGCCCCCGAGAAAACTCAGAGGCGTTCGATATACTTTCAAACAGAAAATTACTTCTGGTATCTCTTCTTAAATTTATCAATACGGCCTGCCGTATCAACCAGTTTGGTTTTACCGGTAAAGAAAGGGTGGCTTTCGTTGCTGATTTCTAACTTGATAAGAGGGTATTCGTTACCGTCTTCCCACTTAATGGTATCCTTGGTGTTAGCAGTGCTTTTACCTAACCATGATTTATCCAGCGATATATCCTTAAAAACTACCGTTCTGTAATTGCTTGGATGCAGATCCTTCTTCATTATTCTAAATTTTTGGAGCGGCAAATGTAATAAAAAGTTTTCAGTTTAAAGTTTTCAGCTTAAAGTTTGTTCACCGCCCCCGAATCATTCTTTGCGTAATTCAAGCCAAATTGCATGAAAATCAATGAATTATTAATACCTTTTTAGTTGTTAAACCCTTGCCCCGCTAATAGAAACTGCTAATCACTTTATCAGCATCTTCAGAATTTAGAATATACATGGATACAAGGCTCCTACCAGGAAACACTTCCACTATCAAATCACCAAGATTGAGGTAATCAGGCCCTAACTTGGCGTTGAAGATAAAGTCGCCCTGTGCGGTTTTGGTATTACCATGAGTAAGGTAGCTTACTTCCACCACAACCTGCTCCTTCATGGGTTTACCGGCATCGGGCAAATCATACTTAGCGCACAATACCCGCAGCCAATCATCACTTAATTTACCCTGGCTGGCAAAACCAATGGCATTATCCTTTACCACTTCGTCGTTTATTTCCAGGTCTCTTTTAATGAAAAGGTCAACACTATAGGTAAACTCTTCAAACACGCCTTCTAATTCGTAAACGTGCCAATTAGCATTGGTAATAACGCGCTTAATATAGAAAAACACCAAATGCCCGGTTTGTTCCATGCCGAAATTTGCCAAAAGACTTTAAGGAAAGCCATTATTAAGA
>CAZUHU010000186.1:0-7211 GCA_964620645.1 uncultured Chitinophaga sp. | reverse complement strand
AAGGTTAAGATTAACCAGATAAGCTTTTACGGCAACCGCGAAATACCGGAGGTTAAGCTGAAAAAGCAAATGAAGGAAACCCACGAAAAAATTAAGTTTGACCTTGATGGCCTTTTACGCTTCAAGAAAAACTTTGCCCGCGATTCTATAAAACCGAAGTGGTACCATGTTATAGGTAATATTTCGCCAACCCGCGCCTGGCAGTATATGGACCGCCACGTTAATCTCAACTTCTTTAAAACAAGCAAGTTTAAGCGCGATGATTACGAAGGCGATAAGGACAAGGTAATTGAATACTACAACAGCCAGGGGTACCGCGATGCCTACATTGTGCGCGATACTACCTACATGATTGACGGCCCGGTTAACAAAAACATGAATATTGATATTTATGTGAACGAGGGCAAGAAGTATTACTTCCGCAATATTTACTTTAACGGTAATACGAAGTATCCCGACTCGTTACTCGCAAAAATCATAAACATTAAGCGGGGCGAGGTTTACAACCAGAAGCTACTGGACGAGCGCATATTCATGAACCCTAACGGCGGCGATTTAAGCTCGCTGTATATGGATGACGGCTACCTCTTCTTCAGTGTTACGCCGATGGAAGTTAAGGTGGAAGGTGATAGCATTGACCTGGAACTGCGTATTAACGAAGGCGCACAGGCTACCATCCGCGAGGTGCGTATTGTAGGCAACACCAAAACCAACGAAAAAGTTATACGACGCGAATTGCGCACGCTACCCGGCAATAAATTCAGCCGTACAGATTTGATAAGAAGCCAGCGCGAGATTATTGCGCTCGGTTATTTCGACCCTCAGCAGTTAGATGTGGTGCCTATACCTAATCCTGAAAACGGAACTGTGGATATAGAATACCGTGTAACGGAAAAACCTTCGGACCAATTGGAATTGAGCGCCGGTTGGGGTGGTGCAACCACTACCAGCGCCGGTGGCCTGTTTGGTACCCTGGGCGTAAACTTTACCAACTTCTCCTTAAAGAACATCGGCGATAAACATGCGTGGACACCGCTGCCGAGCGGCGACGGACAGCGTTTAGGTATCCGTATAAACAGTAACGGCCGTGCGTTCCAATCGTACAGTGTATCGTTTACTGAGCCTTGGTTAGGCGGCAAAAAACCATTGGCGTTAGACTTTGCCTTTAACCGCCTGCGTGCTAACTCGTTTGATCCGTACGATTACAGCAAAATCATCGGTAAGTATTTTTCTACCAGCGTGTACCTGGGTTTAAGCACCCGCTTAAAATGGCCTGATGATTACTTTACGCTTTCAACAGGTGTAGAGTTCCAGCATTACATACTGGATAACTATTCTACATTCTTCATATTTAAGGATGGCCGTTCAACCAACCTTAACTTCCAGTTGGCTATTTCGCGCGACTCGCGTTATCCTGAAGCTCCAACCTGGTATAACCACGGCTTCTACTTTATGGCACAGGCCAAGTTTACCTTGCCTTACAGCCTCATGTTCCCGGGCCGTATGAACCTGAACTACGAAGACCCCGGCTTATCACCTGCGGACCGTTACAAGTTTGTTGAATACCACAAATGGAAAATTGCCTTTGAATGGTATACGCCGCTTACCAAAAACAGCAAGCTGGTGTTAAAGACCTCTGCTAACATGGCCTTCCTGGGCTTGTATAACAAAAAGGTGGGCTACTCGCCGTTTGAGCGTATTGAGTTTGGTGGCGATGGCTTAAGTAACCTTAACTACGGCACACAGTTGGGCCGCGATATCATATCCTTCCGCGGTTACCCTGTTGTAACCCCTACAGGTGGCGTGCCTATTTATAATAAGTATTCTGTTGAATTGCGTTATCCGTTCAGCCTTAACCAAAGCGCTACCATTTATGCGTTGCTGTTTGCTGATGCCGGTAACTACTGGACCAGTATAAAAGACTACCGCCCTTACGACCTTAAGAAATCAGTAGGTGCGGGTGTGCGTGTATTCTTACCAATGTTCGGCTTGTTAGGGTTTGACTACGGTATTGGCTTTGACCGCGAATCGTTTGGTTTGGCGCCTAAGGCTGGCAAAAACATATTCAGCAAATACGGTGAGTTCAGAATTATCCTTGGCCGCGAACCGGAATAGTGGCCCGTATGAGGAGTAAAGAGGTAGCGGGATAGAGTAGTTTGATCTTATAATTGCTAAAAATTGAAAACATACCTTTACCTTGGCAAGGTAATTGGGTCTGATAAGAAAAAACCAAAAGTTATGAAGAAGATTATTTCCGTAATCGCCATTTTACTGGTTGCCTTTAGCTCGCAGGCGCAAAAATTTGCGTTTGTGGATATGGACTACATGCTAAACAAAATGCAGAGCTATACCGAGGCGCAGAAAGAATTAGACAAGATTGCCGCCGGCTGGCAGAAGGATGTAGAAGCCAAAATGAAGGCGGTGGATGATATGTACAAGCAGTTTCAGGCCGAACAGGTTTTAATGACCGAGCCTATGAAGCAGCAGAAGATGAAGGAAATTGAAGCGAAGGAGAAAGAGGTTAAGGATTTTCAGAAAGCCAAGTTTGGCCCTAATGGCGAACTGTTTAAAAAGCGCCAGGAACTGGTTAAGCCTATACAGGACAAGATTTATAATGAAATAAAGAAATATGCCGAGGCCAAGGGGTATGACTTTATCTTCGACCGCAGCAGCGGGCCTACCATGCTGTATAGCAGCGATAAGTACAATAAGAGTGATGATATATTGACTGCCATGGGCATTTCGCTTAAACCGGCGGGCCAATAACAGCCGATTGGGCTAAAAATCTATATTTGCGCGCCAATGAGGAAAGCAGGCCTTCTTATATGTTCGTTCTTTATGTTGTGGGCCAACAGTTTTGCTCAGCAAAAGTATGGTCATATCAACTCGCAGGAAATACAGGAAAGCATGCCGGAGTATAAACAACTGCTGGCAACGCTTGACCGTAAACGGGCTGAACAGGAAAAGAGCCTGAAAAACATGTATGCGCAGTACCAAAAAGGTATGGAAGAGTTGCAGCAGTTTGGTCCCGATTTAATGGTGGCAGTGCGCGAGGAGAAGATGCTGGAACTGCAAAAGTTGCAGCAGGATATAGAAACCCTTCAGCAAACGGCGGATGCACAGTTGGACCAGCTGCATATTAAGCTGCTGAAACCGCTGAATGATAAGTATCTGAAAATTGTAAATGCGGTAGCTAAAGAGAACGGCTACACTTACATTTTTGACATAGCAACCGGTAGCGTGGTGTATTACCCTGAAAGCAGCGGCGATATTACCGACCTGGTGAAGAAGAAAATGGGAATAAACTAATAACAAATACAAACAGAATAAACCAAAACAAACGAAATGAAGAAAGTAATCTTAGTTATCGCCATAGCCGTGTTCGGATTTTTTGGAACAGCCGATGCGCAGCAGAAGATAGGCCACTTAAACTCTGCCGATATATTACAGGCTATGCCTGAATTTAAAACCATGCAAACTGAATTGCAGGCTTATAAGGACCAAATGACCAAAGTGCTGCAAGGTATGTATGAGGACTACGGCAAAAAGCAGGAAGAACTGCAGAAGATGCCAAAAGAAACACCAGATGCTATTGTAGAAACAAAAATTAAAGAACTGCAGGATTTACAACAGCGCATTTCTGATTTTGAAAATAAAATCAACGATGACCTGGCTACCAAGCAACAGGAGAAGTTGAAGCCTATTAACGACAAGTACCTTAAGGCGGTAAAAGAAGTGGCTACTACTAATGGTTACTCTTACATTATCGATATCGTATCGGGCGCAGTTGCTTACTACCCTGAAGCCACCAACGATGTAACCAGCCTGGTGATGAAACAAATGGGCATTACCCCTGCACCTAAAACAACTACAGGAACAAATCCTACCGCCCCTAAATAGGGTGTATGAAAATAAACAGCGAACAAGCAATCGGTATTTTTGATTCAGGTATTGGCGGCCTTACGGTCGCCAATGCTATTTCTAAGCTACTGCCAAACGAACAGCTGATTTATTTTGGCGATACAGCCCACCTGCCTTATGGCGATAAGTCGAAAGAACTCATAAGCTCGTACGCTACCGCTATCACCAACTTTTTGCTGAAGGAGAAGAATTGCAAGGCCATTGTTATTGCCTGCAATACCGCGTCGGCAGCAGCCTACGAAACCCTGCGCGATACCTTTAAAGGCGTTATTCCGGTTATTAACGTTATTGACCCTATGATAGAAGCGGTAATAGCGGACGACAGCATAAAGAAAGTAGGCATTATAGCTACCAAAACCACCGTGGCCAGTGGCGTTTACCAGGAGAAGTTTACCCGCAGAAAACCGCAGCTGAAATTCTCGGCAGTAGCTACACCTCTGTTGGCTACCATGATAGAAGAAGGTTTCTACAACGATAACATAAGCCACGCCGTGTTAGCCAATTACTTAAGCCATGAGGAGTTAAAGGATATTGATGCGCTGGTGTTGGCCTGCACGCATTATCCGCTCATTAAAAATGAAATTTCGGCCTTCTTTAATAACCGTGTGCGCATTTTCGACTCAGCCGAAGTGGTAGCGCAAAAGCTGCAGTGGATTTTAGAAAAGGAAGGCCTGAACAGCAGGGCTAAAGCAGGTGAGGATGTGTTTTATGTTTCGGATTACACCGAAAGCTTTGAAAGAACCACCCGCATATTTTGGGGAAGCAAGATTAATCTTGAACGCTGCAGTATTTGGGATAACCCAAACCCCACTTTGCCTGAGGGGCCCGGCTTTTGGAGGCCTGAATAGGCTTGTTAACGTTTTTTGCTTAACCTTACATTACACCTTTTGGCATAATTTTACGTCTTTCAACCGATACTCCGGATATATGAAAAAGTATTTAATAAGTTTTATAAGCCTGGTTTTTGTGCTGGGTGTTTACCAAACCAGGGCACAGGGCATAGAGTTTATACATGATAAGAAGTTTGACGAAATATTGGCTATGGCCAAGGCGCAGAACAAGCTGATATTTATGGATTGCTATACCAGCTGGTGCGGGCCATGTAAGCGTTTGGCCGCCACCGTGTTCCCTGACTCGGCTGTTGGCGAATACTTTAACGACCACTTCATTAACTGTAAGTTTGATATGGAGAAGGACGAAGGGCCAACCATTGCCGGCAAGTATAGCATACGCGCCTACCCAACCTTACTGTGGCTGGATTATAATGGAGAGGTAAAACACAAGATTGTGGGTGGTCTTGACCCTGCCGGTTTAATACAAAACGGTAAAAAAGCTACAGACCCTACGCCGGGTATTTTGGCCGGCATGCACAAGCGCTATAGCGATGGTGACCGCGATGTAAACTTTTTAAGCGACTACCTTAACACTATGATGGGTGCCGACGAAAAGTATGAAGAGGTATTTAAGGTGTATATGGACAAACTTACGTCTGCTGACCTTAAGGATGCCAAGCATGCCAAAACAATTTTCGCACTTACCAATAACCTTAAGTCTCCCGGCATTGCATACCTGGTTAAAAATGCTGAATACTATAAAGGCACCATGGGTGTAGATGCCTATAACAACAAGATTAATGTAATAGCTAACAAGGCGGTTAGCGAAGCGCCAAAGGCCAACGATCCTGCCTTGTTTGAGGGCGCTATCAACCTGCTGAAAAGCAATAAGGCTGCTGATAGCCAACAGAAAATTGCGCAGTTAAGTATGGACTACTACCTGCATATGGCCGACTGGGCTAACTACGACAAGTTTGCCAGCCAATACATTAAGAAATATGCAGCTAAAAATGCATCTGTTTTAAATGATGTGGCCTGGAACTATTACCTGAACATGAACAACGATGCGCAGTTAGCTAAAGCAGCTAAGTGGGCGTACGATGCTATTAATATTGATAATAAGTACACCTACAACCTTACTTATGCTTACCTGCTGTACAAGATGAATGAGTACAAGGAGGCGCAAAAGGCATGCGATTACGCCATTATACAGGCGAAGAACGAAAACGTAACCGCCGGCTCGGCAGAATTTTTAAAAGGCGCCATTCAAAAATCGCTGGATAAGGAAAAGCAGCCGTAGTTCAGGATTCTTTTTGCTGCATAAGCGATTCAAACACTTTAAACACCAGCCACATTAATATGCTGCTTAGCAGCGTAATGCCATAGGTGCGCGAGTAGGTAATTGGATGCGCCAGGTGGGTAAAGGTATCGCTAAGGATTTGGAAAGGATTGGTGATGGCATCCCACGAATTCCAGCGCAGGAAACGCCCCATGTATATGCCATAACCGCACAAAAATATTGAGCCTAACACCACCGCCCGGGCCAGCAAGGGCGGCAATACCTCCTTTAACTTACGGTAAATGATAAGCGTGGAAACTATGCCGGCCAACAAACCGGCCAGCGCAAAGGAGTAAATAAGGAAGGCATCGTACCAGTGCGGCCAGCCGTTGCGCGGTTTGAGGTGAATGAGGTCCGTAATAATGTATGGCGAGTTAGGGAAGAAGAGTAACCATACTACAAAGGCCATAAACAGTTTGAGCTTACTTGTTTGGCGGGTAGCTATAGTGGCAAAGGCCAGGGGTACCCAGGCCAACAGTAAGTTCCACGGTAAAAAAATGTAGTTGAGCGTTCCGGTGCACACCATACGGAAAATTTGCAGGACAAAGCAAAAAGCTGAGAGTAGAAACACTTGCCGTATAACGGCGGAATAAGGATTGGAAAACATAGTTTTATTTTATTATTCGTTATAAAACACACCGATGAAATGATAGATGGTGGCTAGCACCGTCATTTTACGCTGAAATTTTTTATCGTTTAATGCTGATGAGGCACTGGCCGGCTTTTCCTTTTCTATGCATTTTTTGCTCAAGCTATAAAGGGTAACTATAGCTACTTCTGCAGCTAAGGTTAAGGGGCCTGCTTTCTTCCTTTTCATCAAAAAACAATATTGAGTTTATCCTCCTGCATCAGCTTTTCCAGCTTTTTAATACGTGTATGGCATAGCAGTAATGGTATGGCGCCAACCACCCCAAAGCTGCAATCAATAAACCGCCACCAAAGCGGCAAGCCCCTTACACCGCCCATTACTAAGGCAAAGGGTATTACCATTGCGCAGGCAATAAGCCCGAATTCAATAATCCAGATGTTGCGCACGGGGTTACGCAGCACACCTATAAAGGCAACGGCAATTACAAAGTGTGCAAAGGCCAGCCAGTCGTTACCATATAACAGAAAAG
>CAZUHU010000185.1:0-7251 GCA_964620645.1 uncultured Chitinophaga sp. | reverse complement strand
CTACCCACTAGTGAAAAAGCCCCGCTTACAACAAGCCGGCTGCTTCGTGCTTGCACTTTACGGCCTCGCCGGCTGGCTCATCGTCTTCCTTATTATCTATCTGCTTATGAATTGGTGAAGGCGCAACATTTTTAAGCTGTTGCGCCTTTACTGGTTTTCAATTAAAAGCCCTGCGCTTTTCTGTCCAGCTTGTCAATTACTTTAGCCTCTGTTTTTACATACTTGTAAATTTTAGGCGAATCCATTTTCGTGGTAAACAGGTTAAATATCGGTAGGTCAACCAATAAAGAAGCGCCTGCACGGTAGCCCGTTTTATCATAAAACTGCAGGTTGTTAGTGCTGTTGTCGCGTTGCAGGGTAGGTATCCATTGCCAATAGCCCATAACCGAAATGGGCACATCAGGCAAGCCAATGGTTAAACCCGCACCGGGTGCAAATATGTTAGAGAGCCTTATTTTAATATTGTCGCTCACAATTTTCCTGTAATTATTGTTCTCGTCCGCCTTATCATTCAAACGAAAACCAACCAGGGCGCCTAAGTCAATTAGCGGTACAAAAAGAGAAATACTTCCGGGGTGTCTTTTACGCGGCGCAAGCCCCCAACTAAAAGCAAAGCCAACCGGTGCATGTATGGCAATTGGTGTCGATTTAGGGTTGGCCACACTTTGGGTATCTGAAGCAAAAAGAATGGTATTGGTTGGCGTATCCAATCCTATTTGATTATACGAAACCACAGTGCTGGTATCTTTAAAGTAGTAATTACGTCCGCTGGTTAAACCAACATACGCTTGTATAGAAATGTTGAACCACGAATGCTTTTTCACTGCAGAGCTTCCGCTCGGTAAAGCAATAGCCTTAATAGCCTTTTTTACATCATCAGGGTCTTTAGCTGTAACCACATTAGCGGCAAAGGAACCATACTTTACAAAGTTGCTCAAAAACACAACCGGTGCCGATTGGCAGGCTCCCGGATTATTCTTACAAATTACATCGGCTGTTTTCTGTATAGTATTCAGCAAACCGAATACAGCGGCATTGTAGTTGCGCACCGCCAAATCATGGGCTATAGTAAGGGTAGAATTAATTATTGCGGTTACATCATTAACTACAGGTGGCAGGCTCAGGCGCTCATCGATCAACGATACATTTACACTATGGTTCAAAAGGTCCTGAAAGTCTACAAACATGTTTCCCAGTTTGGCCGGCAGATCCTTCTTATCTCCTTTCTGCGCCCGTTGCACTTCAGTTACGTCAGCCCGAAAACGCTCTGCCTTTACAATTAATGAATCAAGAAATTCATAAGCCTTCCCACCTACGGCAGCGCCTGTGGCAATTGGTTTTAAAACATCATCAGCAAGGTCGTAGCCACCAAGGGTTAAGTTTTCGTTTTTAACCTGCTCGTACAACAATCCAAAAAATATATCCCGCCTTGTGGCATCATTAAACATATCTTTTAGTTGCTTTTCACTAATGTAGTGCCTGTTATTCTCGTTACTACGCAGGCTATAGCTCAAAATATCTGTAAAGCGGTAAATGGTCCTTAGGTCCTGCTGCGCGGGATGGGTAAGGCCGCCCAACATATCAGGTCCGGCCACTGCATGTATAATATCAGGCACCTTACTTCCGTTAACTGAGCCGTCAGCAATTTTTAAAGCAGCCATCAAATAACGGCCTTCATCCTTTTGAAAAAATTGACGCAGTATGTCTATCCTTTCTTTGCACTTGGCATTATTGCCGCAATCGCCATCTTTCAGATCTTTAAGCGCTGCGGTGTGTTGCAGCAACTCCTTCAGGTCTTTATCAAAAGACTCTCGTAGCGTATTCAATAAGTTGGCATACTCCCAATATTTAAAATTCTTCAGCAGCGCAGATGTATTGGGGAAAAGAAGCTTTATCTCAGGGTATGATGCCAGAAAGTTTTCAAACCGTTGAAAGAAGGCAACATTCAGTTCTTCATTACTGCGCTCCACCAAAAACTGGGCAAGCCCGTCAGCCAATGCTGTAACGTCCATATTTCCTAAACCTGCAAGAGCAGAGGATGGAGCCATACTGGTAAAAAAGGTTCTGTCAACCGCATAAGCCTTTAAAAAAGGATTTTCAACAAGCAATGAATCTTTCCCATTTACATTTCTCAGGTCTTCTGTATAATTTTTAAGAATGGGTACCACTGATTTCTGCGTGGTGGCGTCATCCTTTAGCTTATTAGCCGACATATAGCTTGAGAGGGTTAGGGCGTCGTAATAGGCGTTCTGTGCATTAACACTTATAAAAACGCTTGCAAGAATAACTACAATGTATACATTTTTCATGCTATATATATTTAAGGTTAGGTTTATTTAGTTCTCAATCAGGCGTCTAGTAAGGGTCCAAAATCCATTGTAACAATTTGTCGCTTACAAGGCTGGCTGCATTCAGTTTTTTTAAGGCGGGGTCATTCTCTCCGCCTCCGTGGTGTATGCCTATAAGATAATACTTGCCATCCTTTTCTACCCAAAGCGGTGCACCGCTGTCTCCCTGGCAGGTACATACAGGGTAACCTATTACCTGGCCATCGGGTGTTGGCTTTAAATCCGCAACGCTGCAGTGCTTTTCTACCAGGGCGCCACCCATATCGCAAGGGTACCCCGTTACGTGCGCCTCGCTTTCCGCTGCCGGCTTTAATTGGTTGTAATCCTGTAGGCTAAAAGTTGAACCAAAAAATTTCCGGAGCTTTGCAGGATCCTTTACGGCAATCACTGTGGCATCATTTCTCAGGCTGCGATGCTGCTTGTTTGGTATTATGGTAAACTCGCCTTTAGTAAGCACCAGGCTTACAATCTGCCCGGCTGCATTGTAACGCTCCAGTGTTATTGATCTTATCAGCTTGGGGGCCTTTATATAATGCGCGCTACCCAGTAAAAAAGTATTGTTTACAAAAGAAACCGTGCCCAGCACATCTGTTCCTAAAACAGCTTTGGTGCGATACAAGTGCGCAATGGCGTTAAATGGAGCGGTTTCGTTTTGGGCTCCACTCACCTTTTGGCGCTGGCCGGCATTGTTCTCGCAATTAGTGCAACCGCAACCACCGGGTTTTAGGGCAAATGCTCCTAAACATGTACTTAATAGTAAAAGAAGAGTTACAGTAATTTTCATGCAGCAAAATTTATTGCTGCAAATTGGAGAGCTAAACCACCGTACACAATACCCGAATACAGGTATTTCTTTACTTCTTCCTCGCTACCTGCACTACGTTATAAATTTCTACTATATCTTTAAGGTTGGCGGTAAAATCCTCGTAAAGCGGGTTAAGGCTGTGCAGCTTAAGGGTGCCGTTCTGTATGTTATGCTCGGTTATCTTCTTAATCATTATCCCCTCGGTTTTGTGCACCAGTATAAAGTCCCACTTTTTAATGTGCAGTTTGCTTTGCCATAAGTGCGGTGCAATCTGGCGCCCCAGCACCTTGTCACCTTCCAGGTAACTATCCACGCTGCCATCATCCATACTATCCCCGCGCACCTCAAAGGTCATATACGTGCCCTTGTATTCCTTATCTACCAGCCAGGGCACCTTAGGCAAGCCCTCCAGAAATTCCTCATCGCCATAACCGCGTAGGTAGCCGGCATAGGCATATTGGTTAACCAGCGGCACATACATTAATATATGGCCATCCTGTTCAACGGCGCGGGCATTATTAGGGCTTTGTGTAAAGTTTAGCTTTCCATTTTCGTCAAAAAGGGTAACTCCATTGTCGCGCAACAGCATTTTAAACTCGTAATCCAGCCTTTCCTTGCGGAAGTGGTAGCCCAATCCCTGACGGCTCATGCCCAATTTCTCGGCAAACTCTTCCTGATTAAACCCTCTGTCCTTCAGGTATTTGCGCAATATCTCCCCTTCATGTGGTTTTTCAGACTCCGCCATACGGAAAAATTTATTTTACATTTTTCTTTACAAATACTTGCATTATGTAAAACATTACTTTACATTTGCAATACGATAGCAAGTAAAGGTAAAGAAAACCGCAAGTAAAACAAGCATGACCGACAAGCAAGCCGAATTAGAGTTACTACAGCTGTTGCGCGAAATAAACAGCATGGCCGCTACCGATGGCGAGGGCTTTACCCTTGAACAGTGGCAACTCAAAATGCAGCGCCTGCAGCAACTGCAAAACTGGTTAGCGCGCGATAAAAAGAACCGCGCCTTTAGCACGCAGCGGCTGCAGCAAATGCTTAACGAACAATTAAACTAAACCTGTATGGAAACTTTTTGCTGCCATGCCTGTGCAGGCCACTTTAACGAAAACCGCCTCAGCCGCCGCCTAACCATGCCCGGCGATTACTGCCCGGCCTGCGCTGCTTATGAAAAATGTGCAGCCTGTGGCGAAATGTGTTGCAGCCACCTGCTCACATATATGCCCGATGTACAAAACTACATATGTGCCGGCTGCGAAAGCGATTATAAAGAGGTAGCCGAATACATTAAACCCCTGCATAATACAAGTGTTGCAAAAACCCGAAACCTTAAACCGGATACGGATTTTGAAAACGCCGCATAAACAGCAGCCATGTTACACAGCATAAAACTGAAACAAGCCGTGCAATACCTGGCGGCAGATGATTACCAGGATTGGGACCTCTGCGAAATTATGAAGCGCAGGCTGCGGCCAACTTTTCACTTAAGTGCTAAGCAGGTATTGCAACGGTACAAAATAAACCGGCAACAACTGCGGCAGTTAGAGCAACGCCAATTGCTTAAACCCATACGCCGCTATAAAAACCAGCTGTGGTGTAAAGATGATTTGGATTTACTGTTGGAAAAACGATACGAATGAAAACAGAAATAGAACGCATGCTGGACAAAGCAACAACTGATTACCTCGAAATTTTGAAACGCGTACTTAACAGCGAGGGCATTGCCTTAGAAATTCAACTAAACGATGTGCCACTACACGCCTTTGAGCAACTAAAAAAGGATGAAGTAATAATTAAAGGACAACAGCCGCTGTACTTTGCTAGCAGCAAAATTAAAATGCAACTAAGCCACCACGCTAACGCTGAACTGCCCTTTTCAACGCATCCCCCTCTCCCTTAGGAGAGGGGCTAGGGGAGAGGCCAAACTGTCCCCCTAACAGGGGGACGAGGAAACAACACAGCAACGCGGAGTTGTTGACGGAGGGGGTAAGACGGCGCTTCAGTTCAGAGGTGGTAAACATTCCCCTCTCCTTTAGGAGAGGGGCCAGGGGTGAGGCCCTCCCGCTGCGCTGTGCGCAGCAGCCGGCCCGTAAGCCGGCAGGCTCCGGCACTTTACCGGGGCCACTTTTTAAATAATGTAAAAAATATATACATGGCACGTCCACCAAAAAAAGGCTTAGACTACTTTCCGCTTGATGTGGCAGTGTTTGATGATGCTAAACTCTGCCTCTTAAGGTCCGAGTTCGGCATCAAAGGCGAATACATCTACCTGCGCCTGCTCTGCCGCATTTATAAGGAAGGCTACTGCATCCCCTGGAACAACGACGAAGCGGCCCTCTTTGCGCTAAGCATAGGCCAAAACACTTCGCCTGCTATGGTTAACGAAGTTATACAAGGGTGCCTCAGGCGTTCGCTTTTCGATAAGCGGGTGCATGGGTCGTTCGGCATACTTACAGCCAAAGGCATACAGGAGCGTTACGTATTCATTTGCAAACAGCTTAAGCGCAAACCAAACATTACACCGCAGCTGGATTGTTGTGGCTTTACCCAAAGTGCCGAAGAGGAGGTTTTAGAACCGGCAGTTTCCTCTGCCAAATCGCTCATAACTCCGGAGGAAACACCACAAAGCAAAAGAAAGGAAACGAAAAAAAATGAAATGAAAACAAAGTGCGTAAGCAATGCCCAATGGCTGCAGCAAACCAGCGGCGCCTATGGCACCGATGCACACACGCTATTAAACTTTTGTAATGCATGGATTGATAAGGCTTACGCCAAGCAAAAATTTGAAAGCTATGGGCTTAACACCCTTATAGGCTTTATGTTGGATGATTTTGATAAAGAAAAAAGTTGTGCTAAAAAAGAAATCGATGGAGAACGTAAAACAGGACGCATTGCCACCAGCCAGTTGGAAGCCTTCGTGCAGCGGGGGTGAACTTGACTTTGCCGGCAAAAAAATTGTGGAGGCCAAAACTGCCCCCGCTATTGAACTTACACAACAGAACTTCCGCCGCAGTGTGGCGCGTGTTATAGCGGCATGTGCCATTAAGCAACTGCCCGATGAATTAATGACCGGCCTCTGCTTTAACCTGTATGTAAAAAAGTATGCGGCCCACATTCCGCTTGCTGAGTTCGACCTTGCCTTTGAGCTAAACCTTACCGCCGACCTTGCCGAAAAAGTAAACCACTACCAGGTTTTTAGTGCTGAGTTTATGTGCCAGGTGCTTAACCTGTATATGCAAAAGCGCCGCCAGGCTAACGTAGCGCTTAACCGCATGCAAAGTGCGCAGCCTGTAATACACACACTACCAACCGGCGATACCCGTAACCAACTACTGCAACAATTAAGTGAGGACTACCTGCAATACCACAGCACCGGCCATACTGATTTTGTAAAAGGCTTTACACCCAAAGCCAAACTGCAGGCGCTTGTGCAGTTATTTGAAGTGGATAGTAGCGAAGAAAACCTCAGCAACCTGCAACAACAGGCCATGCAAAACATTTTGCGCCAACTAAGGCAGGAAAGGCTAACACTGCGCGGTCAAAAATTTGGCCGCATGATAGAACTGGAGCGCACCATCACCCGCTTTAAAACCGGCACCGGCTTAACCCCTGCAGACCATGCCCGCCTGCACAGCGAAACCCGCCGCCTCCAAATCATCCAAATCTTCAACACCTACCCCGCCGCTGTCTTTTTGGGTTGGTTGGGGGAGAATGAGGGGGAATGAAATCTTTCAATTCCAAATGTCGAATTCAATTATATTACTTTCAAATTTAATATTTCCAACAGGAGCAGAATACAGATTGGATCTTACAATGGATTTCTTATTTATTCCATATTGAACTAAAGTCCTTTTGATAAGCCTAGCCATATACAAGCCTATTCTCGGATCAATCTTAACCTTTTCAATTAGAGAAAAAGGAGCGCCTAGCTTTACTTTTGCTATACTTCTATTCATGGCGACTTTGCGTAAAAGAATAATACGAACCTCGTTTTCGTATCTGAATGGATTGCGCTTTTTAAGCATGAGTCGCTAATGATCCTCATTCACCTTGGATTTTTGTAATTCGCGCCATAAAGATTCA
>CAZUHU010000184.1:0-7279 GCA_964620645.1 uncultured Chitinophaga sp. | reverse complement strand
TTTGGCGATACCCGCAGCCTGCGCACCAAGCAGTTTATTGACGGTGTAGATAACGAGGCCCCCGGCCTTAACTTCCCTATCGGTAACATGGTAGGCGCTAACGATATTGACCTGGAAAGTGTAGAGATTGTTTCAGGTGCTGCATCTGCCCTTTATGGTGCAAATGCCATGCAGGGTGTTGTATCTATGACCAGCAAAAGCCCTTATGATTTTAAAGGCCTGGGCATACAATTAAAAGGCGGCGCCAACACAGTGCCCGGCCCTTACTTTGATGCCCAGTTACGCTACGCTAACACCTTTGGCAAAAACGACCGCTTTGCTTTAAAATTTACCGGTGAGTATACTCAAACACAGGACTGGCCTGCTGAAGATGATTCGTTAAACCGTTATGGCGCTATTGAGGCGGATGTAGATGCCTCTTCAATTTTACGCGCTAAGCAATACCAGGATGTTGGTCCTGATTTTACACAAGAAGACAAAGACAACATTGTTAAGCTGAACAACTGGCTTGATTTTAACCCATGGGCTAACCCCGGAACTCTTAATGTGCATGCGCCCGGTTACATGGAAAAGCAATTAGCTGATTACAACGTTAAGAACCTGAAATTCTCTGCCGGCCTTTATTACCGTTTTGTTAATGATATTGAACTGAGCGGTGTTTACAAATTCGGTTACGGTACCGCCGTTTACCAGGCTACTGCCCGTTACCAAATCAAAGATTTTAACTTTCACCAACCCATGTTGCAGTTAAAAGGCAAAAACTTTTTTGTGCGCGCTTACGCCTCTATCGAAAATGCTGGCAACTCATACAACCTGGGCTTAACAGGCGCCTATGTATCGCGTGCTGCCGTGCCTGATTATGTATCGCGCTACTTAGATAAATACTTTGATGTAATAGATACAGCCACCAATGGCTACTGTGCCGATTGTATAAGCAGTGGCAATGAAGCAGACCCTATTATTGCCAAAGCACAGGCAATGGCAAGGCTTTATGCCGACTCTGCCTGGTATGCTGCGGGCTCGCAACAGTTTAAAGATTCTTTCAACTACCTGATAAAGGAAACCAACTCCCTTTTAGGCACCAAATTTTACGATAAGAGCGCCTTGATTCATGTTGAAGGCCAGTACAACTGGGATTTCGTAAAATGGCTGGATATTATCACCGGTGCATCGTACCGTATTTACCTGCCTAACAGCCGCGGCACCATCCTTGAAGATACCGCCGGTAAAAAAATACGCGTGCACGAGGTGGGCGCTTACCTGCAAGCCACCAAGCGTTTGTTTAACGACAACTTTAAAATCATAGGCTCGGTGCGTGTAGATAAGAACAGCAACTTTGCTGCACAGGTTTCACCAAGAGGCTCGCTGGTTTACACGTATAAGGCTAAGAACAGCGACCACACCTTCCGCGCTTCAGCTACCTCTGCTTTCCGTACACCAACCTTACAAGACCAATATTTGTACCTGGACATTGGCCGTATAAAACTGTTGGGTAACCTTAACGGCTATAACAACCTTTACACTTTGGAAAGCGTACGCGATGCTGAAGATATAATGGCCGATAGCGTTAACGGTGGCTCGGCGGCTAATATGGCGGCTGCAGCTTTGGTGCCTATTAAGCTTAAGCCACTGCGCCCTGAGCATGTAACCTCTTTTGAAATTGGTTACCGTGCCGAAATTGACCGCAAGGTTTTAATTGATATTACCGCTTATTACAGCATGTACAAATACTTTATCGGCTTTGCCCGTGTTGCAGAACCTAATAAGGACAGCACCACTAACGGACAGGCCGGTGAAGAAAGCGGCGAGAACAACGTGCTAACCGGTTATTATACACCTTACCAAATGTGGGTTAACGCCGATGGTACTGTGCCAAGCTGGGGTGCCGTTATCAGCGTATCGTACTACGTAGGCCATGGCATTACACCTTACGTTAACTATACCTACAGCGATTTACAGGATAAAAACATTAAGAGCGCCGGAGCCACTGTGCTTTCAGGCTTTAACACGCCTAAGCATAAATTCAACATTGGTATTAGCGGCAACCGCGTTTGGAAAGGCTTGGGCTTTAGCGCCAACTTTAAATGGGTAACCAGCTATGCATGGCAAAGCCCGTTTGCTGATGGCACCGTGCCTAGCTTCCACACCCTGGATTTACAACTGTATTATGAGATTGATAAGGCCTACAGCACTGTGCGTTTGGGCGCTTCCAATGTTTACAACAACAAACATATCGAAGCCGTGGGCTCTCCGAAAATCGGTGCACTGTATTACGTGGGTTGGGCTTTCGACTTTAACAACTTCGGCGCAAAAAAGGCTAAGGCCGCTGCGCAGTAGGTTTCTGAAAATACATTGCTTAAAGCCCGCCCTGCCAAAGCATAGCGGGCTTTTTCTTTTGTGTTAAGCACGGGCAAGTTTCACGGCACACTTTAAAGCACTCAATTAGTTGATTTAAAGATAGTTAGATGCCACTTCGCTTTCTCGGCTTAAAAGCTTATTTTGGCATAAAACGGACACAGGATGAAAGCGATATATGTGGTTAAACACGGCAAAGCCGAAGATGCCTTCGAGCTGCGCGATACGGAAAAACCTACCCCCAAACCGGGAGAGGTTCTTATAAAGGTAGAGGGCTTCGGCTTAAACTTTGCCGATGTAATAGCCCGTCGCGGCCTTTACCAGGATGCCCCGCCCCTGCCCAGCGTTTTGGGCTACGACATCTGCGGTATTGTAGAGCGTAAAGGCAGTAACGTAGATTGGGTTGAAACGGGCGAGCGCGTAACCGCCCTAACCCGCTTTGGCGGGTATGCCGAATATGCAGTTACCGATGCCCGCGCCATAGCCCGTATACCCCTTACCATGGATATTGCCGAAGCTACGGCCCTAACTACCCAATATTGCACCGCCTATTACTGCTGTGCCGAAATGGTAAACCTTTATCCCGGTGATAAGGTGGTTATCCATTCTGCTGCGGGTGGGGTGGGTACTGCCCTTATGCAATACTGTGTGAACAAAGGCTGCGAGATTTTTGCTACCACGGGCAGCGCTTCCAAGGTTGAAATGCTGAAGAAAATGGGGGCCTCCCATGTTATTGACACATCGGCTACAGAGTTTGACGATTACATTGATGAAGTAACCAAAGGCGATGGCGTAGATGTGATTTTTGATGCCATTGGGGCAGGGTATATCCGCCGTGGTATTAAGGTGCTGGCCAATGGTGGCCGCATTGTTTGTTATGGCGTAAGCGCCATGAGCGATTCCACCAACATTTTTTCCAAACTGGGCAAGGCTATTGAGTTTGGTATTTACCACCCCGGCGAATTTATGATGCACTCTAAAAGCCTTATTGGCGTAAACATGCTGCGCATTGCCGATGCCAAACCCAATACGCTAAAACGGGTGCTTGAAAATGTGGTGCTCCTTTACGAGGAGGGCATCTTTAAACCACAATCAGGCAAAATTTTTAAGGCAACTGATATAAGCGAGGCGCACAAATACATGGAAAGCCGCAAAAGCATAGGCAAGGTAGCCTGCACCTGGCAGTAAGGCGCTTAGCAATATTCACTTTTCTATCTTCGCCCGCTTAATGACTTACCCGGAAATACTTTACGAAGACAATCACCTGCTTGCAGTAAACAAGCCTGCAGGTGTTTTAGTGCAGCCCGATAAAAACGGCGATGAAGCCCTGGAACAAATACTTAAGCGCTATATCAAAGAAAAATACAACAAGCCCGGCGAGGTTTTCTTAGGGGTTTGCCACCGTATAGACAGGCCTGTTAGCGGCGTGGTAATTTTTGCGCGCACATCAAAAGCGTTGGTTAGGCTTAACGAAATGTTTAAAGGGCGCGAAGTAAAGAAAACCTATTGGGCCGTAGTGCAAAGCCGCCCACCCCACCAAAGCGGCCACTTAAAACACTGGCTTAAAAAGGACGAGAAGAAGAACATTTCGAGGGCCTACGACAGGGAAGAAAAAGGCACCTCCGCCTGCGAGCTGGAGTACAACTGGCTGGGCAGTAGCGATAACTATTTTTTACTGGAAGTAAACCCCTTAACCGGCAGGCACCATCAAATACGGGTGCAGCTTTCAAAAATGGGCTGCCCCATCAAAGGCGATGTAAAGTATGGCGCCAAACGCACCAATAAAGACGGCAGCATTCACCTGCATGCGCGGCAGGTGGAATTCATCCATCCGGTAAAAAAGGAGGCTGTAATTATTACTGCTCCTGTTCCTGATGAAGTGGTTTGGAAAGCCTTTGAAAAACAACTGGCTTAGTTTTCCTTTTCAATAGTATAGGTAAGAAAGTAACGGTCCTTCAGCTCGTATTCGCTGAAAGGACAGGGGTCTTCGTTTCTTCCTTTTTCGGGCGCGTTGGTAAAGGTGTTTATGCGGCCCAGGTTGTCATAACTATGCATGGAGCCTATATCGCCGTATTGGTCATCCATACAACCCTTCAACAGCATATTGCGGATGGAGAAGATGCGGTCTTTAATAAAGCGCTTTGTTTTGCGGTTACACTCAGAGGTGGGATCCAGCAAATCGCCGCTTAACAGGTCCACTCCGTCCACTTCCCAACCGGCCATATACACCCTAAACGCTGTACCACGGGGTACATAAACGGTAAACTCATTCTGCAAGTCCCAATGTTTTTTGCGGGTTTTACCTAAGCCCTTCGTCAATATCTTCCCTTTTCTCGGGAAGAAGTCGTTTACAAAAACCCAGTTATTGCCTACATTGGCAAACAACCTTATTTCCGCTTTAGAAAGGTAATCGCAAAGGCGCTTTATATAAAGGTGCTTCAGCTTTACTTTGTAAACATCCACGGGCACATCCTGTGCAATACCTCTGCCTTCATCCCAATAAACAAAAATGGAACGCGCATAAACTTCCAGGTCGTTGGCATTAGTGGTCTTCCATGGTATTACCAGTTTTACAATTCCTGAATCCTCATTAAGCGTTATCAGTTCATACTGCGAAAAGGTATCGCCCTTACGCTTTTGCAGTTGGTATTTTAACTGCGCATTAGGCGATGGCCTTGGCATATTCATCTTAAACACCACCTCGTAATCTTTACTGCTCATGTTAACACGCTGCACAAATTGCGGCGAGTTGTAACGGTTATTCATTAAAGCGCCGCCATCGCCACTGGCAAATACATCTATGCGCATGGCAAACTTTACCGAGCTGTCGCCAATCATTAACCGCTCAGGCAAGGTACGCTTAATTGCTACAAAACGGGGCGGGTGTATTTCAGCTCTTGATGGCGGATGACCCCGGTCCCACACGTAATTGCCTTCCACATGTACCCAATCGTTAACCGTAGGGAAATTCCAAATCACATCTCCACGCTCATGGCCTGCGGTAAAAAAGCCTCCGCTGCGCCCGGCATCATTATCATCTTTCAGGGGGTTAATAGGGTTGCACATACCAATGCCGCTTTCCCATTCCACATGCATAAAAGGGTCAAGCACGGTATCCTTGCTTCCATCGGCTTTTTTATAAATCAGGTAAGGAGATAAATACTGGAAACGTTTATCCTCAGTTTTATCGGGCAACACATCAAAATCAAAATCGTGCGAATAGTGATAAAAGGGCAGGTCCTCATAGCTCAAATGCGGTCCTTCGGTGCCTTCGGTATAGTTATTAGTTACGGTGCCCTCCAATATGGCTACATACTGCTTGTTTACTATCGGCAACCACGAAGGCAGGATAACCCCTATATCGTAAAACTCCTTTCTTCTGAAAAGCGAAAATGTATCGGCACAGGGCTGAAAACCCTCCTCTGCCTGGGTGCAATACGGGCTGCAACCCGGCCACTGCGCCATGGCAGGCCATGCGCAAAAACCTAATAAAAGAGCCAAAAACACTCGCTTTTTCATGCTGATAGTCAAAAATAATCTTCTCCCGATTCTTTAAACAAACCGTAACCTTTTTTTCTGCGGGCCGTAAACACCTATTACATAAACCAGAACTGCATGATACAAATTGACATTACACCACACTGGCCAATCCCTGAGAACAACGAAGAATAATTATATCAACTTTAAGTTGGGAAACCAACAACCAAAATCCTGCTCACGATGATGAGGGGATTTTATTTTTTTATGGCTACTGCACTACCTTAAGGTGCATCAGGCGCTTATAGTTTAACAGCAATATAAGCGCCCCCGCAAAACAAATAACAGCCATAACCCCCACTGCATAAACAATATTGGTACCTGCATGAAAAAACGGCAGGGTAAACAATGCTATCAGGCACATCCTTAAAAAAACACTTATCACAAAAAATATACTGTTGGTGCGCCCTATTACATGGTTGGGTATGTGGTGAAAAAGGTAGGTTACCCGTTGTATGCGCACCGCTGCATTGCAGGCGCCAATCACCAACTGGGCAATAAAGAACCACGCCAGGTGCAGGTTCGCCATCATTACACCATACATTACCCCTGCCATAGCGGTAAGCACTATTATTCCCCGCACGGCATTGCGTTCGCCGAAAATGCGGGTAGTTAAAAAGCCTGCCAAAAGCGAACCGAATGAAAAAGCCATATCGCCAAAAGCATATACATCGCCGCTGCGGCGCAGAAAGGAGTTTACGTATACCGTCATTACGTACGTTCCGAAAATCAGGATAGTAATAAACAGCAATAACGTGGTATTGCCGAAATGAAAAATAAGGGTGTTGCTGCGCAGGAAGTTTATGCCGGTTTTAACGCGCGCCACCAGTGAGCCCGCATCTGTCCTTTTATCAACTACCGGCATTGATTTTATACGCGAGATAATGGCGAAGGCTACCAGGTAAGTAATGGTATTTACGGCAAAAATCTCGTAGATGGTCCAGGGTTTGATACTAAATGGCAGGTCAACATCCCACCCGAATAGATTGATGTGATGTTCTATCCCCTTCATTAAAATAGCCGCAAGGCCGCCCGCAATGGTAAAGGAAATTTGCCCTTGTATTTCCAAAAGAGATGTAACCCGGCCATATTGTTCGCGAGGGGTAATTTCCTGCGCAAAGGCATACAGGTTAGGAAAGTGGATGTTGTAGATAAAAGCCGTTGTGGCAAAAACCGAGGCTACCAAAAACCAGGGCAAGGCCTGGTTTACAAAACCAAAAGCAGTAATAAGCGCCAGCATTCCAAAACCGGAAAGATTAATGGCTAAGAAAATCTTTCGGCGGTCGTAACGGTCAATAATGCTGCCGGCATATAAACCCCACAATAGCGATACTGCCGTTATCAAAAGGTACACCTGCCCAAACAATTCCTCGCGGTGTATTACCCC
>CAZUHU010000183.1:0-7379 GCA_964620645.1 uncultured Chitinophaga sp. | reverse complement strand
GGCCTGTAATACAAAGCCGAAGCCTGAAGCCACACCGCATTGCGTGCCCGAAGCCACTTTACCTGTTAAGTACGCTAAAGGCTTTAGCGTAACTTACTACAACGGCTTTAAACTGATCACAGTAAAGGATATCAAGGATACTTCTGCGGTATTGGCCCGTTATGTTATGCTTCCCAAGGGTAAGCCTGCCCCGCTTGATTTCCCTGATGCGGTATTGTTAGATACCGTAACGCAAAGGATAATCTGTATTAGCACTAACCATATAGCTGAAATGGCGGCGCTGGGTCTTGTTGATAGCATTGCCGGGGTGGCTAATGTTGAATTGATAAACAATGAACAGTTGTTGCAAGCTGTTGGTAATAACAGTATCAGCGATATTGGCAGCAATGAATTGAATTATGAAAAAATGGCTACGCTGCGCCCATCCTTTGTATTTACCTATGGCATTTACGATGGAGGTGATAAGCTGCAGAATAAGTTAAGCAGTCTGCATCTTACTGCTGTTCTTAATATGGATTACATGGAACAGGAACCACTTGCGCGGGCCGAGTGGATAAAGTTTGTAGCTGCATTTTATAATCGCGAGGCAGAGGCCGATAGTATTTTTAAAGCTATTGAAGGCCGTTATCTCGCGCTCAAGCAATTAGCTGATTCTTCCGCTGGTAAGCCCACGGCCTTTTGCAACCTGCCTTTTAAAGACGTTTGGTATATGCCCTGTGGTGAGAACTATATGGCCAAATTGTTGGCCGATGCCGGCGCTGACTTTTTGTGGAAGGATGCACCCGCCACCAATGGCTTGAATCTTAGTTTAGATTATGAAGCGGTGTTTGCCAAAGCGGCTAATGCCGATTTTTGGCTGAATACTAACTTCTGTAAATCGCTGCAGGAGATAAAAGATGTTGACCGTAAAAACATTTTCTTTAAAGCATTTAAAACCGGGCAGGTTTACAATAACGACAAGCGCAATACAAAAGCCAACGGTTTCGATTTTTGGGAAAGCGGTGTCGTTAATCCGGATAAAATACTGGCCGACCTCATTTACATCTTTCATCCTGATTTATTACCGGGGCACCAATTGTATTATTACAGGCAATTGAAATGAGCAAGCGCATAGCCATATTTGTTTTGGGCATGGTGCTGTTGGTAGTGTGCTTCTTCCTGCAAATCATATTCGGCTCAGTTAGTATTCCGTTTGCAGAGGTGATTCAGATTTTATGGCAAGGTAATGCCTATCCTAATGAGGTTTGGCGCACCATAGTGTTAGATAGCCGCTTACCCGGCGCCCTTGCCGCTGTAGTAGCAGGTGCCGGTTTGGCCGTTAGTGGATTGCAAATGCAAACCATGTTCCGAAACCCTGTAGCCGGCCCTTTTGTTTTGGGGATAAGCGCAGGTGCCAGCCTTGGTGTAGCCATTCTAATACTGGCAGGTTCGGCTATGGGTATTTCAATGCAACAAGGCTGGGTAAGTAATTCGGGCATCATCATAGCCGCTGCCATGGGGGCCTTCCTCATTTTCCTGCTTAACTTCTTTATCAGCTTCCGCATTAATGATGTGGTTGCTATCCTCATTATCGGCCTTATGATTGGCAGCGGCATTAGCGCCTTAATTGAAATCTTGCAATCCTTTTCGTCAGGCTCGGCGCTCAAAAGCTACGTTATATGGACCTTCGGCAGTTTCCGATATATTAACTTAACTCAAGTACAATGGCTATCGGCTATTGTAATGTTATGCCTTGTATTCTCATTCGCTCTCTCCAAGCCATTAAACCTGTTGCTGTTGGGCGATACTTACGCCCAAAGCTCGGGTTTAAACGTGCGCAGCGCTAAACTGCTGATAGTTTTATGTACCAGCATTCTGGCCGGCTGTATTACCGCCTTTTGCGGCCCAATTGGCTTTGTAGGGCTGGCAGTGCCGCACATTGCGCGAGCGCTGTTTAAAAGTGCCGATCATAAATTACTTACCCCGGCTTGTGCCGTTTTGGGCGCTGCCATTTGTTGCCTGTGTAACTTAATTGCAGGCTCACCCGGTACCGATTATGTGCTGCCTATAAATGCCGTTACCTCTTTACTGGGGGCTCCGTTTGTTATCTGGATAATTATAAAACAAAGGAAAACAACATGAGGTTGAAGGCAGATAACCTGGAAGTTGGTTACGGCGCTAAATTGGTGTTCGGTAATATCTCCTTTTCCGCAGGTGCCGGAGATATGATTGCCCTGCTTGGCGTAAACGGCATTGGTAAATCAACGCTGCTTAAAACGCTATCAGGCATTATCAATCAAAAGGCTGGTAGCTTGCTGGTAAACGGCACTCAGCTTAGCAGCCTTAATGTACAACAGCGCGCACAACAGTTAAGTGTTGTGCTAACCGAGCGCCTTTGGTTAGATAACATGCTGGTAAAGGATTTCATTGCACTGGGCAGAGCTCCTCACACCGGCGCAATGGGCACTTTAAGCGATGCCGATAAAGCCGTAGTAGATAAAGTAATTACTATAACCCATGCTTCGGCAATTGCCGGTAAATTCTTTAACGAGTTAAGCGATGGTGAGAAGCAAAAGGCTTTAATAGCGCGTGCGCTATGCCAGGATACCCCCATTATTATTTTAGATGAACCAACCGCTTTCCTCGATTTCCGTAATAAGCACGAAGTTTTAAAACTGCTTAAGGAAATAAGTACGGCAGCAAATAAAACAGTAGTGCTCTCCACACACGATATTGAAAGCAGCCTTGTCTTTTGTAACAAATGCTGGATAATGACCGAAGAAAAACGGTTTATTGAAAAGGAAATAAAAGGCGAGCAGAGTAGGGAAGAGGTAAAGGCAATATTGTTTGCAGGGGTTTAGCCTACCATCTTTAGCTCATCATACACTTTTTCGATGTAATAGATTGATAGCTTATTGCGAACCTCTATTGATTTTTTTACCGAAGTAAAGAAGTCCACCAGCTTTTTAAAGTCAGCGGGCTTTTGCATATAACCATCGGCGCGCAGGCGGTAACACTCAATCATATCCCTCTTGTAATCGCTGTTGGTTACCATAATAACAGGCACATGTTCCATATCAGGATCGCCCTTTATTTTTTCTAGTACCTCTTTGCCGGTAACCTTGGGCATGTTAAGGTCCAGCAATATCAAATCAATTTTTCTGTTCAAAATTTTAGCGGTGTCCAAATACTCGCAGGCTTCTTCACCGTCATAGGCATACTCCAGTTCTACCATGTCCTGCAGGCCTGCTTCCTTTATGGCTTCCTGCATCAATCTCACTTCAGCAGGGTTGTCCTCAATTACAAATAGTTGGTACGGGTTGTTGCGATTAACTTCCATTTTGGGTAATTGTTTACCCAACAAACGTACGAAGACGTTCGTGCCGCTTTTCGGAAGTTATGAATAGGGACTTGTGGGTAAGTGACTAGTAGTGAATTAAAAACTACACAGCACTAGTCGGTGCCTTCCTGCTTATCGTCGTCGTTCACCTTCATCAGGGTCTTCGGACGGTAGCTTGGATTCTCCAGGTGCTTCACGTAATCTTCTACCTGGTCGGCAGCTATCCTACGGGCTTTAATCAACTTCTCCCTATCCAGGATGTAGATCTGTGGTGTACTTTGTATATCCCACTCCCAACGGAAGTTATTATGGCGTTTGGCATCGCAAACGTTTATCCAGTCGAGGTTATTTTTCTGGATAAACTCTTTCCAATCCTTGTAGTTATCAATATCCATTATTGCCGGTGAGTATACTTCTACATCAATACCCGCCTTTTTCAGGTTGTGGTAAGCTTCCACCAGTACAGGTATCTCTTTTTTGCAGTGGCCACAATCCGGATCCCAGAAAGCCACAATGGTCCATTTATGGTTAACATCGTAAAGCGATTTCCATTCAGTTTCGGTGCTATCAGTCCATAGTATTAAGCGCTGTGCTTTTTTCTCACAAAGCACCGGCTCAAGGCGGTTAACGCGGTCGCAAATTTTAAAACGCTTGGCGGTGTCAATCCAGGGGGTCATTTCATCTTTGCAGAAATACTTCTTGCCGAAGTAAACATATACCGCATCAAAGCACATTATTTTTGAGTTGGCGGCATCGTTAAAGATGTAGGTTAGTATATAGCGGTAAAGCTCATTCTTCTTATCTGTTTTGGCGAGAAGCTCTTCGCCGGCAGCAATTAAAGAATCAGGCTGTTGAACAACTGTTTGGGCCCAAAAGCTCTTGAGCTTGTTGTGCAATACAGGGAAACGCAGCAAGCGCTCGTCTTTTAAATCGTAGTTATCCCAATAGTGGGCCTTATACCAGCGCCACTGCCAGGTGCTGTCAATTACCTTGTTATTAGCATCACGCGGAAAATCAGGCACATCAAGGTCCTTCATCGCACGCAGCATTTTTGAGTAGAATAACTCAGGATGTTGCTCCATTACAGCGCCACGCTCAGCTTTTACGTCTTTGTCAATTTTCCTCAACTGTTCAGTTACGTTTTCTTTCGCTTTGGCATCAGGGGCAGCTTTCAGCAATCGGTTCAGCGAATCGGCCTTTTGCTTCATGTCGCCCAGGTACTTCATATCTGCATAGAAGTAGTGGTTTTCATTAGAGCCGGTAATCTTTAAATGGCCGGTTAAATCGTTGGTATCGGTTGCAAGGGTAAATGCCGGTTCAGTAGCAATAAATTCAAAATAGCGGTTACCTAAAGCAGGAAACACTGATAGATAAACACCTCCGGGCAGCATTGTATCTGCCTTTAAAATTATAGTGCCTTTACTATCAAACTGGAAGGTGTCTTTTACGTACTGTTTGTCGCCAAAATAGTTGGCTAAAATCATTGACGAGTTTTCAAGGCCCTTTACCGTTATTTTAATGTTTTGTCCCTTGGTGCTCTGGGCGTTAACCAAAGCTGAAAAGCTAAGGAGAATCAGAAGTGAGAAAAGTTTGTTCTTCATGAACAGGTCTTTTTGATATGCGTCAAAAATATTCGTTTGCAAATAAAAGACGATAAACGGCAATTTTATGTTGCAGTTAAAATTTCTTAACCAACCGAAAATCAAGCAGTTTTGCAGGCAGGACTAAAGGACTCAGCTATGAAAGTTATAATTATCACCCTCTTATGCACCCTTGCCTTGGGTGCCTTAAGCTCTTGTAAAAAATGTTATATCTGCCGCGATAGGGCGCTGCACAGCGTTTACGGAGTTGGATATAAGACCAAGGAACGCATTCGCATATGTTCAGACAAGATTAAAAACAACGATGAAATGGTAGTTGTGCGCGATTATTACGAGAGTATGGGCTACGACTGCGAACTGCTTACCAGCGGTATTTAATACCCGTACTTTTCCTTCCAGTTTTTGCGGAGGTTAAGGCGTATTTCGTTTTCGCGCGGGTTGTTGCCCGGGTCGTAAAGCTTAGTGCCTTTTATTTTATCGGGCAATAACTCGGTACTTACAAAGTTGCCCTCAAAGTCATGCGCGTATTTATAATCCTTACCGTAATTCAGGTCCTTCATCAATTTGGTAGGGGCATTACGAATATTGAGCGGTATCGGTAAATCGCCAGTTTCGGCCACTAGCCTTTTAGCATTGCCTATAGCTACATAGCTGGCGTTGCTTTTGGGCGAGGTAGCCAGGTATATAGCAGTTTGCGAAAGTATAAGGTCACATTCCGGGTAGCCAATCATGGTTACTGCCTGAAAGCAGGAGGTGGCCAGCAGCAGAGCATTGGGGTTGGCATTGCCTATATCCTCGCTGGCCAAAATCAACATACGGCGGGCAATAAACTTGGGGTCTTCGCCACCGGCAATCATACGGGCCAGATAGTAAAGCGCGGCATTGGGGTCGCTGCCCCGCATAGATTTTATAAAGGCCGAAATGATATCATAATGTTGCTCGCCACTTTTGTCGTAAATGGCCATTTTCTGCTGTATAACCTGTTCAACCTTTTTGTTGGTTATAGATAAAGGCTCCTAGGTTAAAGTATTAGCCACCAACTCCAGCACGTTCAGCAGTTTGCGGGCATCTCCGCCCGAGTATTTCAGCAAAGCTTCGGTTTCACTTACCTCTATTTTGCGGGTAGAAAGTATTTCATCCGTTGCCAGCGCCTGCTTGATCAACTTCTCCAGGTCTTCGCGCTCCAAAGGCTTAAGTACATACACCTGGCAGCGGCTAAGCAAAGCCGATATAACTTCAAAAGAGGGATTCTCGGTAGTAGCGCCGATCAATATAATAGTGCCTCGCTCAACGGCCCCTAAAAGCGCATCCTGCTGGGCTTTATTAAACCGGTGTATCTCGTCAATAAACAGTATGGCCTTGCCTATCTCCCCGGCCTCTTCAATTACTTTTCGCACTTCCTTTACGCCGGAGTCTATTGCGCTGAGCTGAAAAAACGGAAGCCTTATTTGCTCGGCAATAAAGCGGGCTAAACTGGTTTTGCCTACACCGGGAGGACCCCAAAAAATCATAGAGGGGATGGTGCCTGCCTCAATAAGTTTGCGCAATACTTTACCCTCGCCAATCAGGTGCTGCTGGCCAACAAATTCAGCTATGGTTTTTGGGCGAACCCGTTCGGGCAAAGGAGGTAGCATACAATCTCATTCTAATCAACTAACAAATTAAAAGGCATGCAGCAGTCAGAATGTTCCTTCCCTTAAAGGGTTAAAACAAACCGAAGAGCTCGGCGCTAACCTTGTTTATTATCTCGGCTTTTGCCTCATCGTCTTCGGCAAAGTTTACCTGGTCTACATCAATAACGAGTAGTCGGCCTTCTTTGTACGAACCAATCCACTTTTCGTAGTATTCGTTCAAACGCCGCAGGTAGTCAAGGCGCAGGTTATCTTCATAATCCCTGCCGCGCTTTTGTATCTGGTTTACCAGGGTGGGTACGCTTGCCTTCAGATAAATTAATAAATCAGGCGGGCGGATAAGGGATGATATGGTTTCAAACAGGCGGGTGTAGTTTTCAAAATCGCGGGTGCTCATCAGGCCCATGGCATGCAGGTTAGGGGCAAATATCATGGCATCCTCATGTATAGTACGGTCCTGTATTACCACCTCTTCGCCTTTCTGTATTTCTACAATCTGGCGGAAACGCGAGTTAAGGAAATACACCTGCAGGTTAAACGACCAACGGGGCATATCCTCGTAAAAGTCGTTCAGGTATGGGTTGTTCTCCACATCTTCAAAGTGGGGCAACCATCCAAAGTGTTTTGATAAAATTTTGGTGAGGGTTGTTTTACCTGCACCAATATTACCGGCAATGGCTATGTGCTTAATGTTCTTTTGAGGCTTAACCGCCGGTTTCGCCTTCTGGCTCACAGCTTCAACCGCCTTCACCGGTTCCGCTTTCTTCTTCTTCGGCTCCGGCTTTTTAGGGGCGGGCTTCTTCTTAGCTGCTGGTTTTTTAGCCATAG
>CAZUHU010000182.1:0-7398 GCA_964620645.1 uncultured Chitinophaga sp. | reverse complement strand
TGCGCCGATTGCTGAAACCGGGAGGCCGATGGGTGGCATGCGATTATTTTAGGACGGGCGAAGCGGAAGAAAAAAGCGGGCACCGTTGGGAGCAGTTTGAGCAACTGCTGAAAGATAACAAGTTGAAATTGGTTCAGCATACCGATATAACGGCCCATGTGCTGCCCACCATCTCCTACGTTTACTTTTTAGCTACGCAGGTGGGTTTGCCTATTAAGGATTTTATTGAAGGGAAACTGGAGGTAAAAGCGCCGGGCATACATTATGCCTTGCAGGAAGCCCTGCCTTTGATACAGGAAAAGATTGATAAAAACATCCGCACCATTAATCCTGAAATTTTTGCTGCCAACAAGCGGTATGTGTTGATGGTGATAGAGCCCGCTGGCTAACTATAAAAAAGAATCGCCGCTTTGTATAAGCGGCGATTCTTTTTTAGTTAAGTATTTATTTAACCAGGGTTACACTTCCCTTGTACATCTTAGGGGTATAGTTATCGATAAACACAATATTAACTACATAAACAAACACTGCAGGGGTTAGCTGTTTGCCTTTATAGGTTCCATCCCACTTAAAGTTCATGTCGTTGCTTTGGTAAACCAGCTCCCCTATACGGTCAAACACTTTTACCTCAAACTGTTTCCAGCTTTCTTTATTGCCAAACACTTCAAAGAAATCGTTATTACCATTACCATCCGGTGTAAATACGTTAGGTATAAATATCTGGTAGGTCGGTATTACGGTAATGTGTACGCTATCCCAGGCTACGCAGCCCGAGTCGGACGTTACCGTTACAAAGTAGTTAATGGTTTTAAGCGGCGATGCGTTAGGCGTTATGCAATCCGTACAGCTCAAACCGTTTGCAGGGCGCCATTCTAAAGAGGCAATGTTATCCCCCGTTGGTACCACCAATAAATCAACTGAGGCGCCAAGATCAATAGTAGTATCAGCAGGTAATGCCTGAATGCTAAAGGCTGAATCATTAGCAATGCTGAACATGGTATCAACCGTGCAATTGTTTTGGTCGGTAATAGTTACAAAGTAATCTCCCGCAGCAAGGCCGTAAATATCTTCAGTTGTTGCTCCGTTACTCCATAAGAAGGTAGCCGGTGGGTTAACTGTTACTGCACTAAGATTTATAAAGCCATTCTGCAGAGGGTAACACAGTACATCGTAAGCAAGGCCCGAAATATCAATACCCGGTAGCTGGTTAACCGTGCCCGTGCCTGTAGCAGTACAATTGCGGCTATCGGTAACGGTAACATCGTAGGTGCCCGGCGCAAGGTTGCTTACCACCTGCGTGGTTTGCGCAGTATTGCTCCATATCCATGTAAATGCAGGCGAACCACCTGAAGGATTAGCATCCACACTTCCATCTGTAAATCCGGGACATGAAACATCCGTTACCACAGGGTTAAGCGTAAGTGGGCCCGGCTCAACAATCGGAATACCGGTAACAGACTTAACGCAATTATGCGCATCGGTTACCGTAATATCATAATTGCCTGCTGATAGATTACATATTTGTGTTACGGCAGCGCCATTGCTCCATGAGTAAACATATGGCGCAGTGCCACCGCTTACCACTACTGTAATGCAGCCATCAGTTTGCCCAAAGCAGCTAATGTCAACAACATTGGTATCCACCACTAAATCAGGCGGATGATTTACCAATATGGAATCGCCACCCGTTGCAGCGCAGTTATTGGTATCTACTACCGCTACACTGTAATAACCATAAGGCAGGCCTGTTACATCTTCTGTAACATCATTGTTAGGTGTGTTCCATTGTATAGTATATGGCCCGGCGTTACCATTAATGGTAATATCAATAGCACCATCACTACCGCCAAAACAGTTAACATCCGTAACAACTGAAGTAAGTGTAGTAGTTGGGGCAGGTGAAGTAATGTTTACATTGGTTGAAGCGGTACATCCGTTTTGGTCAACCACAACAACTGTGTAATTGCCCGGCAATAGGTTAACGGCATGGGCTGAATCCTGTGCACCGGGGTCGTTTACTGAGTTTATAAGCGCAACAGTTAACGCGGTTGGCTCATAAATATCTACGTTGGTAGAGTCAGTACAACCTGAGTTAACATCCGTTACTGTAACCACATAATTGCCTGCACAAAGCCCGCTTATAAGGGCTGTATTGCCGCCATTGCTCCAGGCATAACTAAAGTTACCCGAGCCACCTATACCGCGCACCCTTGCGGCACCGTTGCATTGGCCGAAGCAGAGCACGTTGGCTGTACTATCAATATACGCCTGAAGGCCGCCACCTGCTGTTAGAGCGCTGCCGGCAGTTGCAGAACATGTGGAAGTGTTATCAGTTACGGTAACAGCATAACTACCCGTAGGTAAGTTAACCGCCGTTTGCGTTACCTGGCTTTGGGCATCGTTCCAGCTAAAGGAATAGGAACCCGCCGGGTTTGGATTAGCAGTTATGCTGCCGTTAGGGCCACAAGTAGCCGGCGAAACCGTGAAGGTTATTGTAGGTGGTTGTGTAACCGAAACCGTAAACTCCGTATCGGCCTGGCAGGTGTAGTGCGGGCTATAGCCCGTTAGCAGGTAGTTAATTGTACCCTGCGGGCTTGCCACTACCACAGGTCCGAACGTAGTATCTAAACCAGCACCGGGTGCCCATTGATAGAAGGTTGCACCACCAGCGGTAATAGTAACCGAATCGCCGGGGCAGAAAGCAAACAAGCCGTTAAGCGTAAGCACCGGTGTTGGCTCTACCATAAGGTAAATAGAATCGTAAGGAGAATAGCCGCAGCAACTTGTGCTGATACGCACCTTAATTTTGAATACGCCTGCGGTATTAAATGCCAGATTACTCAGTGTTTGATAGTTGGGCCCTAAATAGGTATTAGGGCTTGTAGCTCCTCCAAAATCCCAATCAAAGGTATCGGCTGCAGGGATTACTGCTGTAAAGTTGGCTGTTGAACCTAAACAAAGGAAGAAGGTATCGCCATTTAATTGTGTTGCTGTTGTGCTGATATCCGGTATGTAGCTGTTAGCATCTATCGGCACAAGGAAGAAGCCGGTATATACATTACCGCTGTATGTAATATCTTTTCTGCCAAATGCTGTATAGGTGGTATTAACGCTTGCACCGGTTGCAGTTTGCGGGCTGGATGCCGCACCAAAATCCCAGTTGCCTGATGCCGCTGAGGTAAAGTTAACGTTGCGGTAAGTGCAGCTTACATCAGCCACGTTAATTACCGGTTGGTTAAGGTTAAAGGTAATATCGGTAACCGGGTTTACACCGCCATCCACATAAACAAGGCCGGCTGAACCTGCAGCGCCGCTTCCGCCTGCACCGCCGTTGCCACCGTTGCCACCGTTACCGCCGTTACCACCGCGGCCAACTTCGCTTGTGCCATAATTTGAACCCGCACCACCTGCACCACCTGTTCCTCCTGCTCCACCGGCAGCTCCTGCGCCGCCAATGCCAGCCGTTCCTGCAAATATCTGGCAGTTAGTAAAGTTACCGGCTGCGCCGTTGTTATACATATAAACGCCTACTGAAGCGCCACCTGCAGTGCCACCGCTACCTCCTGTACCGCCCTGGCCGCCGCCACCGCCGCCGCCGCCGCCATCTCCGGTACCATCTATACAGAAAAGGCATGACTGGCCACCGCCACCGCCGCCACCTGAACCGCCACTACCGCCTTGTCCATCGGTACCGTTACCGCCCATACCACCGGGTACAAAAAAGCCACCTGTGAATGTACCTGCAGAACCTGCTGCACCCGGAGTTCCGTTTGCCCCGTTAATTCCATTACCGTTGTTACCTGCGCTGCCGGGGTCGCCGGAGCCGCCACCGGTACCGCCTGAAGAGGCGGAACCACCTTGAGCTGCGCCACCGTTGCCGCCATTGCCACCGCCGTTACCGCCCTGGCCGCCTGAACCACCGCCACCACCGCCACCGCCATCGCGCGGGTTGCTGGAACCTGTACCGGCACTGCCGTTACCACCGTTGGAGCCTCCACCTGAGCCAGCACCTGCACCGGGACCAGCCCCTGCACCGCCGCTACCGCCGGGCGCATTTACGCCATCATCATCCACGTCGCCCGCCTGGCCCGGAGAACCGGGTGAGCCATTTAAGCCGGGTTGGCCAACGGTTTGGCCCGGTATTCCGTTACCTGCATCGCCGGGTAAAATCTGGCAGCGCACAAAATCATAATTAGCGCAGTTGGTCATGTGAAACACGTAGTTGCTCATGGCCACCTGCCCCACTGCTGTTGGTGGGCAATCCGCTGTTTGGAAAGTAATATCCTGGAAACGGAAGTAATTCTGCGAGTTCATGTATATAGCTACAATACGAGGCGCCGTTGGGCCACCTTCCGGGTTGTTGGCATCGCGGTAAATGGTAGTAGCTCCCGGTGCACTGGTTTTTACCCATGTTACAGGATCGTAACCTCCCTCAATGGTAGTGTAGCTGGTTATGTTGGTTATAGGGTTGCTAAGCGTATAAGTGCCCTGCCCTAACTTAATAATGGAGTTATTGCACTGCGCAAGGTTAATAGCACCTTGTAAGCTTGCAGGATTGGCTTTGGTACCGTTACCTGTACCGTTAACGGTTGCGTACAATACTGCACAACTTTGTGGTGGCGGAGGTGCCGCCAGATTTATTTGCGAGCAAACAGTATCAGTAGGGCAATTGCTGGCATCGGTTACATATACGCAGTAGGTTGTTGAAGAAGCCGGAGTTGCAATTGGGTCCGGACAGTTGGTGCAGCTTAAACCTGCAGTGGGAGTCCAATGGTAAGTAGGGCTAACTGCGTTAGTTGAAGCCAATAGGTTTACTGCGCCACCTGAACAAAGCGTAATGCTTGTTGGAAAGATACTGATATTGGGTTTTGGCACCCGCGTTACCAATACGTTATCCGTTTTTTGGCAGCCGCTTGCATAGTATGCTGTTACCGTGTACAAGGTGGTTGTAGTCGGGTTAACTGTTATGCTTTGGGTGTTCCAAACATTGGTGCCGTCAGTCCAACTATAACCTGTTACTGAACCTCCCGTTACACTTGCTGTTAAGGTAGCCGATTGGCCGGGGCACAAAGTGCGGTCAGGACCTGCATTTACAGGCGGATCGCTGCTTGGCACCACATTAATGGAATACGAATAGGTATTAGAACCGATTATCGGGCAGTGGTTATCCTTAACCGTAACGGTAAATACATGCAGGCCAACATCGGCCGCAGTAGTTGTCCAGCAAAAGGTGCCTGTTGGGTGTTGGCCACCAGTGGTAGTAAACACGCCGCCCGGTATGCCGTTGTTCCAGGTCATGGTAACGTTATCCGCTGCATCAGGGTCATTTGATAATATAGTAAAACAGGTATCAGAACAGGCCGGTATGGTTATAGCGTAGTTGTTAGCAGAGCCGTTAACGCCGGTTGCCGTTGGTAACTGGTTAGTGCAGTTAATGATGGTCCACTGCATATCGCGTACTACACAACCAATGTGCTGGCCGTTTCGGTATTCATCAACACGTATAGCCGCCACAGCAACCTGTAGAGCGCTTGGTGTGTAGCTTATATCACCGTTGATAGGGTCAACTGTATAAGGCTGAGAACTAATGAAAGGGTTTTGTCCACTTAAGCCGCCGGCATAACCCACACTTGCTCCACCATTAGAAAGTGAGTTGACGGCAGAGAACGATAGTGAGTCACCATCAATATCAATTACGCCGTGGTTGTAATTAACGGGTTGGTTAATGCAATAAAACGGTATTGGGTTATTGAGAAAGAATGGCGAGTTGTTACAGGGGCTAAGGGTATTATCCAAACAAATTTCGATGTAAACGGATTCGTTTCCCGGATTGGATAAGTTGGTGATGGCATAGTTACGGCAGCAAAGCTCCCAACTAAGCACCCAATCATTACCGCAGCCGGGAGGCAGGTTCAATATTCCCTCGAAAGTATATTTTTCAACTCCATAATTACCGCTACCTCCACCACAGGCGGTAGATTGCCCCTGGCAAACCGGTGTAATATCCTGCGGAGGGCCAACCTGGTTTAAGGTAACCGTGCTGTTAACCCCGCATTGCGCGCTTGAAAATGCAACACTTTGCGGTGCATTCATATCAACGCCTTTGCAATCGCGGTAAACCTGTAAAGTAATACGATATTGACCCGGTGCCAGGCACTCATAGGTCATATCAACGCCCATGGTATGCGTTGCTTTAAGGTCCGCTGCGGCAAACAGCAGGATGAATAGTGGAAGAATAGTGCTTTGTAATAGTTTCTTCATCTGCAGGTATAGGGGTTAGGGGTAGTGTTTTCGGGGTTTAAATGTATTTTTTTTGAGGATACGCAGTTCGGTTTTTTTCAAACGGTTGTTAGAATAGCAATCAGATATACTATTGATGAACTGCAGGCTGTTTTGGTTGCGCAGTGGTAAGGGTTTAAATACAAAAAGGGCGGCCAGTTGGCCGCCCTTTTTTGCATGTGTTAATCACCTATTATTTGGTGTCGGTTATAAATACCTTTTTGGTACTTATGCCAAGGTCAGTTTTAACGCTTACAATTACATAGCCCGCATCCAGGTTGTTTAGCTCGCGGCTGTAAATGCTGCTCTTGCCCCATTTCTCGCTGCTTACCTTTTGGCCTAAGATGTTATAAATATCAATGGTTGCATCGCTCACTTTCTGCTTGCTGAAGTCAACATAAACGCGGTTGGTATTGCTCCATATAGCCAGTTTGCCATCGGTAAGGTTGCTGATGCCTGTGGCAGACTTAGCGGTTACGGTTACCATTTGGCTGGTGGTTGATGAACAGCCATCAGCATTGGTTACCGTTAAGCTTACATTGTAGCTGCCTTCGGCGCTGTAGCTATGGCTTGCGTTGGCAGTGGTAGCTGTAGTATTGTCGCCAAAGTTCCATTCAAAGTTGGTAGCATTAGCAGTGGTAGAAGTAAAGTTGATGTCCTCTCCCGTTTCTGCTGTAGTGCTGCTGGCAGTCATGCTAGCTGCTATAGGGCTGGCTCCTGTTATCTGCAGGTTCTTCACTACCGTGTAGTTGTTGGCATCAGTTAAGGTAATGGTGTAAACACCGGCTGCTGCATTAACTGTTACAGGGCTGGCCTGGTTTAAGCTACCGCTGCTGATAACAACGTTAGCGCTGTTGGTAACGGTGTAGTTCCAGTTGGCAGTTCCGGGTTGGATAATGCTTATCTGGCCCTGTGCTGCGCATGTGGCGTTGCTGGTGTTTACTTTGGCTGCAGGGGTAAAGTGCAATACAAAACGGTTCCAGTTATCGCTTGTGGTAGCTGTAAAGCTGTAATCACCGCTTCTTACATCGTGCATAGTGCCGGTCTTCTTGTCTTCCAGTGTAATGTAGCTGGTAGGGTCAAAGCTCTGTAAGCCGTCAAAATTCATGCTGTAGCTGC
>CAZUHU010000181.1:0-7446 GCA_964620645.1 uncultured Chitinophaga sp. | reverse complement strand
CAAGGTATTCAAGGTCCTGCCGGTCCGGGCACAATATGTGCTTCTGCGGCGGCTAATTATGTTACAAAATTTACTAACTCATCTACCATGTGTAACAGCATTATGTACGATAATGGTTCGGCAGTAGGTGTAGGCAATACTAACCCGGGTTATATTTTCGATGTATCGGGCCGCTCACGCATGCGTAGTGGTGGTGGCAGTGCCGGTATTTGGTATATGAACACCACCAACACTGCCGACCGTGCTTTTATCGGCATGGTGGATGATAACTACGCCGGTATATGGGGTGCAGGTATTGGTTGGGGTTTTGTTTATAATGTAAATAATGGGTTTGTAGGTATTGGCACAGGTGCCCCCGCCTACCGCCTGCATGTGGTTGGCGATGCCGACAACAACCCAATCATTTTTGCGCAGAACACTAATACAACAGGGGGCACAACATCATTTGGTGTGCGCGGAGAAGTTAACTCCAGCGGAGCCGGCTCAGCAGGGGTATTTGGTTATTCCAATAACGGGGGCAGTAATGAAACGGGTGTGCTGGGTGATTATGTGTTGTGGGGTTCGGCCGTGTTTGGCCGCGGATGGGTAGGCGCTAACTCCACACCTGTAAACTTAGATTATGGCGTGTTTGGTACCGTAAGCTATTTCAGCGGGCACGGTGGCTACTTCGAAAACCTGAGCACTGGCGGTGGTTATGGCGTACACGGCTATTCACCGGCTGGCAGCGGATGGGCTGTTTATTCGCAAGGTAACTTTGCTTCTACCGGGGCTAAGGCTGCCAGTGTGCCTACCGCCAAAGGCAACCAGCTATTGTACTGTATGGAAAGCCCCGAAATGTGGTTTGAAGATATTGGCCAGGCTAAACTGGTAAATGGTAAAGCCACAGTTAAACTGGATGATTTATTTCTGCAAACGGTGGTAATAGATTCCGCACACCCCATGGTGGTATTTGTACAGGAAAACTGCGAAACAAAAGGCTTGTACACTGTAAGCGGCACCACTGAGTTTGAAGTAGTAGAAAAACAAGGTGGCCAAAGCAATTGTACCTTTAATTACCGCGTAATGGGTAAGCGTGCTTACTACCAGGACTTCCGCTTTGGTTACGATCCTATTTACGGCGATGGGGATACAAGAGAGAAGTATACCTACCAGGGTGTTAGGCCTATTGATGCGGCTGAGTTTGAAAAGGAACGCGCTCCTGTGGTGGATAAGGAAAAAGCCGAAAAGGAGAAAGTGCGGAAGGAGTACGAAGAGAAGAATAAGGCTAAAGCTCCGCGCTAAGCCGTACAACATTTAAAAGCATGAAACCCTCTTTCTGTTTAGATGGAGGGTTTTTTGTTGGGGGTTATTCGCTCTTGGCAACTGCAGTTTCAGGCTCAGTTTGCAGGCCATATTTGCTTTGTGCGTGCATGTATTGCACGGCCCAGTAGGAAACTAAAGCAAATAATGGAGCAAAAATAACATCGGTGCTGTAATGCACGTGCTGCCACATAATAAGTAAGCCTACAATTACTGTAGTAAACGAAAGCAGCACCTTTAAAAACTTCTTATCTACTATTAACCAAAGCAACACACAGGCTGAAACGTGGCCCGAAAAGAAAAGGTCTTTGGTTACATACACGCTGTCCGTATGAAAAACAAAGGTTGCAACAGGGTCGTTCAACAAAATCATATCGCGCGGCGGCTCCAGAGGTATCAGGTAAATGGTTAGCGTGCGCGCCAGAAAAACAACGGCAAACATTTGCAGCCCTTTGGTTAAGCGGTGCGGGTTAGGCAGTACAAAAAGAAAAACGATTAGCAGAGATGCGTACTGAATGAAAAAGATGTAAGGAGAAAAATCATGCGGCGGTAGCAGGTTCAGTATAAAATCGTTCAACTGTATACCGGGGCGGGTTTGCCAAATGCGCAGGTAATAAAAGTTACTGAACATTACACCAATGAACAGCATTACCGTTATCGCAAACTGATTCCTGAAGGCAGGATTGCTCCAGGCACTTTTCCATGATGTCCGGAATTGTTTGAAATCACTGAACATAACGATAAATCTTAGGTTAGAAATTTATCAATGCTAAAACGCCCCGAAAAATAACAAGAAAATCTCAGCGAACCGAAACTCTTTTCTTATAAGCATATTTTAACACACAAAACACTGAAATGTCGTATATAAAGTGTGCTATTATTGAAGATGTTAAGCCAAAAAATTTAAAAAGGTAGCCGAACCCTGCACATATAACCACCAGGAAAAAACCATAAATACTAAGGCTGATATTATAGGGATTGATGTAGCCATGCAGTAAAACAAAGATGATGGCCGCCGGCCAAATACCGATTAACGGCTGCACACCCGCTCTAAATAGTACCTCCTCGCCAACGCTGGCGCATAGCGAGTAAACCAGGATGTTGAGGAAAGTAGGGTTGAGGTCACCTATCAAGTCTTCGAAAAAGGTACGCACGCTGCGAAAGTTCTTACCCCTTATTAAAACAAGCCCCAGCAGGGCGGCAAGGCTGCCGAAAAAAAGCCCCGTTAAAAACTGCAGGTAAGGCCGCTTGCCACCCAATAAAACTGGCTGCACCTCACGGTTCTGAAAAAAAGAAATAAGAAGGATGCCTATTGCGCTCATGCCAAAAAGCGTGAGCCACGATAAATACAGCAAGCGTCTTTTATCCGGTATTACCATCCGATTCACTAATCTTGCCTGCTCAAGATACAACTTATGGCCGAACCGCAAAAGCATACACCACTTGGCTCCCTGGGGGAGTTTGGATTGATTGAACACCTGACTAAAGAGTTTGAACTTATAAACCCATCAAGCATTAGGGGCGTGGGTGACGATGCTGCCGTAATTGATAACAGCGGCAAACGCACCGTTATAACAACCGATTTGTTAGCGGAGGGCATCCATTTCGATTTGATGTACACCCCGCTGCGTCATTTGGGGTATAAAAGCGTGGTGGTAAACCTTAGCGATGTATATGCAATGAATGCGCAGCCGAAGCAGATTACGGTTTCGATAGCGGCTTCTTCAAAAATTACGGTAGAGGCTTTGGATGAATTGTATGCCGGTATAAAACTGGCCTGCCGTAATTATAAGGTTGACCTTATAGGCGGCGATACTACTTCTTCCCTAAGCGGCCTTATAATTTCTATAACAGCCATTGGTGTGGCCGAGGAAAATGAATTGGTTTACCGCAACGGGGCAAAAGAGGGCGACCTTGTTTGTGTTAGCGGCGATTTAGGTGCTGCCTACCTGGGCCTGCAATTGTTAGAGCGCGAAAAGCGTATTTATATGGAACACCCCGGTGTACAGCCTGAACTGGAAAATGCGCAGTACTTAATTGAACGCCAATTAAAGCCTGAAGCGCGCCGCGATGTGGTTGCCTGGTTTAAGGAAATGGACCTGAAACCAACTGCTATGATTGATTTGAGTGATGGCTTAAGTAGTGATGTGCGCCACATCTGCAAGCAAAGTGGCGTGGGTTGCGAAATAAACGAGAGTATGGTGCCAATAAGCGAAGACGCTTACAACATGGCCCTGCAGTTTAATATTGACCCTATAACCTGTGCGCTAAGCGGTGGCGAGGATTACGAACTGTTGTTTACCATACAGCCGGAGGATGAAACCAAAATAGCCGGCGAAGATGCCTTTTCTATTGTTGGACAAATAACCAAAAAGGAAGGCGGCTGTGTGCTGGTTACCAAGAGCGGCAACCGGCACCCTTTAAAGGCCCAGGGCTGGAACCACTTCGACTAAACAATTGCAGCTAATCTGTGTTAATGTAAAGGCATAGCTTTCTTGTTTACGGGCTATGCCGTAACTTCCGTTCCCTTTTATGCTCGGCTACCGTTTTTCCAAATACAACCCAAAGCTGCAAAGCCCTTTTGAGCAGTTGTTTGATATTTTCAAACAGTTGCTGACTTACACCAGTGGCGATGTTGGCGAAGCTCTTAGCTGGTTAACCGAGCTGGATAAAGAGTATAAGCTTACAGATGAAAATTACGGAATAGGCGATTTTATAAACGACTTACGCCAGCGCGGTTACCTGCGCGAGGAGCAACCCGGTTCGGGCGAGTTTGTTGTTACGCCTAAAACCGAGCAAAGCATTCGCCAGGCAGCATTGGAAAAAATCTTTGGCAAACTGAAGAAAGGCAAACAGGGCAACCATAAAACCGGCTTTACGGGCGTGGGTGATGAAATGAGCAGCGACCTTCGCAATTTTCAGTTTGGCGATAGTTTAGAGCAGATAAGTATGCTGGAAAGTTTCCGCAATGCGCAAATTAACCACGGCATAAGCGAATTTATGATGAGCGAGGACGACCTGCTGGTGCATGAGCGCGAATACAAAACGCAAACCAGCACAGTGCTGATGATCGATATTTCGCACAGTATGATTTTATACGGCGAGGATAGAATTACGCCGGCCAAAAATGTGGCTATGGCGCTGGCGGAATTAATCAAGCGTAAGTACCCAAAAGACACCCTGGATATAATTGTGTTTGGCGATGATGCCTGGCAGATTGAAGTAAAAGATTTGCCTTATCTGCAGGTAGGGCCCTACCATACCAATACCGTTGCCGGGCTTGAGTTAGCTATGGACATACTGCACCGGCGCAAAAACGCCAACAAGCAGATTTTTATGATAACTGATGGCAAGCCGAGTTGTATAAAGGAAAACGGCCAGTATTATAAAAACAGCTTCGGGCTGGATAGAAAAATCGTAAACAAGTGTCTGCGCCTTGCTGCGGCCTGCCGCAGGTTAAAAATTCAGATTACCACCTTTATGATTGCTACCGACCCTTACCTGCAAAACTTTGTAGAAGAGTTTACGGAAGCCAATAACGGCAAGGCATTTTATACCTCGCTGCAGGGTTTAGGGGAATACTTGTTTGAGGATTTTGAAAAAGGAAAGAAACGCAGAATGAGATAAGCTACATTCAGTGGATGTGATTTAAATATTTCCCTTCGTGGCCAAATAAAAATTAAATGAGAGCAACTACTATAAAAGAATTAAAGGCAAACGGTTATAAAAGCAAAAGCATTAAAGATGAATTGCGCGATAACCTGATTAAAAAGCTTAAAAACAAAGAGGCCCTTTTTACGGGCATAATGGGTTACGATGATACTGTTATACCCGATATTGAACGGGCCATACTTAGCCGCCACAACATTAACCTGCTGGGTTTACGTGGCCAGGCAAAAACGCGTATAGCCCGCCAAATGACGGAACTGTTAGATGAATGGGTGCCGGTGGTTAAAGGCAGTGAGTTGAATGATGATCCGCTTAACCCCGTTTCTCGCTATGCTAAAGATTTGATAGCAGAGAAAGGAGATGATACACCCATTGAATGGCTGCACCGCAACGAACGCTATGCCGAAAAACTGGCTACACCTGATGTTAGTGTAGCGGATTTAATTGGCGATGTGGACCCCATTAAAGCCGCTAACCTTAAGCTGAATTATGCCGATGAGCGCGTAATACATTTTGGCTTAGTGCCACGCAGTAACCGTTGCATTTTTGTAATAAATGAATTGCCCGATTTGCAGGCCCGCATTCAGGTATCGCTGTTTAATATTTTACAGGAAGGCGATATACAAATACGCGGATTTAAATTGCGCGTGCCGCTTGATATACAGTTTGTGTTTACCGCTAACCCGGAGGACTACACTAATCGCGGCAGCATAGTTACCCCTTTAAAGGATAGAATAGGCTCGCAGATAATGACACACTATCCTAAGTCGATGGAGCATTCCAAACTGATTACGAAACAGGAAGCCCGCCTTAGCGAATGGCAGCAAAAGAACGTTGAGGTAGGTGAGTTGTTGCGCAACCTGATTGAGCAGGTAGCGATGGAAGCCCGTGAGAGTGAGTTTGTTGACGCCAAAAGCGGTGTAAGTGCGCGCTTAACTATTTCTGCTTACGAAAACCTGGTAAGCACGGCTGAACGCCGCGCTTTACTGAACGGTGAGGACAAAACCTTTGCCCGCGTTAGCGACTTGTGGGGCATTGTGCCGGCTATTAACGGCAAAATTGAATTGGTATATGAGGGGGAACAGGAGGGCGCTGCCGGTGTAGCACAAGGCCTTATTGGTAAAGCCATCCGTAAGTTGTTTACGGCCACCTTTCCCGATCCCGGCAAACTGAAAAAGAAGAAGCAGAACAACCCTTACCAAAAGGTGTTGGATTGGTTTGCAGAAGGTAATGTGGTTGATTTTATGCTGGCTGATGACGAAAAAACGTACCGCAAAATACTGGATACTGTACCCGCGCTTGAAGAGTTGGTGAATGAGCATAGCCCTAACCTGGCAAAAAGCGAAAAATACGTAATGAAGGAATTCCTTCTTCATGGTTTAGCGGAACATTCGCAACTTTCTAAAGCCATGCTTGAAAAGGGCTTGCAATTCAAGGATTTGTTCGGCTCCATGTTTAGCTCAAAGGACATGGGTTTAAACGAGGAAGATTTTAACTAGGAGGCGCTTGCAGGGCTCGGGTGCTTCATTAACTTCACGTTAAATTGACGTTAATGAAGTATTATCTACTGGCCCTTACCGGGCTCGTTTTATTTTTTGCTGCCGCTTGCAAAAAAGAGGTTATCAAAAAAACGAATGTTGTTTACGATAACGGCCCAACGGACAGTTTAAAGATAAATCAAATACAAGTAATAGCCAGTCACAACAGCTATCACCTTAAAACCGATTCGGTGGTGTTTGCTTTTTTAACGGCCCTGGATTCTCTGGGGCTTTTGCCGTCATCTTACAGTCCTAAAGGAATAGACTACTGGCACGTGCCGGTTGAAGAGCAGTTCAACAACTATAATGTGCGCGGCTTGGAATTGGATATTTATAACGACCCCAATGGCGGACAGTTCTACTACCGTGCGGGCCCAACCTTCAGCGGTTATCCTAATACCTCTAACGAGCCTAAACTGATGGAGCCCGGCTTTAAAATCATTCACATCGTTGATTTTGATTACAACACCAACTACATCACTTTTAAAGATGCTTTGCAGGCTATTTATAACTGGAGCGTAGCCCATCCTAATCATCTGCCCATTTTCATCAACATTGAAGCTAAGGAAGATGTGCCTGCTGATGTATTAACTACGCTACCCGGCTTAACTCATTCCATACCTTACGATGCTTCGGCCTGCGATGCTATGGATGCAGAAATCAAATCCATTTTCGGTCAGGAGTTGGATAAGGTAATTACCCCTGATGATGTACGCGGTAGTTACAGCACACTGGAAGCTGCTGCCCTGGCGGGCAATTGGCCACAGTTGGCAAGCTCGCGTGGTAAAGTGGTATTTATAATGCAGGGTGCAGCAGATGCACTCTATAAAGCAGGCCACCCATCTTTACAAGGGCGGGCAATGTTTGTGTATTCCAACCCCGGAACTTCAGAAGCGGCTTTTGTTATACTGAACAGCTCTAAAGGAGATTACAGCGAAAT
>CAZUHU010000180.1:0-7453 GCA_964620645.1 uncultured Chitinophaga sp. | reverse complement strand
TTAACATTACACCTACAATAATGATGCGTAAAGGCCCGGCCAGTGCATTTCAATTTGATGCCACAGCCTTGTTTGATTATAAGAATATAGCTTTTGTGGGAGCCGGATATCGTAATTCATTTGGAGCGGTTGCTATAGCCGGTGTTAACATTCTTGATATGTTTACAATTGCTTATGCATGCGACTTTACAACTCAAAAAACACTAAAAGGGCAGGTAGGTACAACGCATGAAGTAACGGCAGGATTTCACTTGCCCAGTGATTATAAAATTAAACGAAAAAAGGATGATTTAACTGATATGGCTGCTATACAAGCCATGGATGATTTGAGCAGAAGAAATGATACGCTTAGCGCCAAACTTAAACTCGCTCAGCAAAAACTAGGTAAAGCGAATCAGGAAGCTGCCGATGCCAAAAGGGAGAAGGAGGAGATGCAACACAGGTTGGATAGTGTTACCTCAGCAGCTGCAAAAGTGTTTTCAACAAATAACACCCCGGGAGTAAACCAGAATTCCGTGTATAGCCTGGACCGTATTTATTTTGAAATGAATGAGTATATGTTATTGCCTGAAAGTAAAGGACAATTAGATTCATTAGTGAATTTGATGAAAACCTATCCTGATATGGAGATTGCCATTAGCGGACATACAGATAATACAGGCAATGAACAAAAGAACGAGGGATTAAGCCGCCAACGCGCGAAAGCTGTGGCTGATTATTTGATAGCTAACGGAATAACCAGCGGACGGCTTACCTATACCGGATATGGAAGTAAAAAGCCGCTAACCGATAATAGTTCTGAAAGTGCACGTAAGCAGAATAGAAGAGTGGAGTTTTCCATTATAAGGTGATAGGTATGTATGTGTGGACGTAAAGTTGGAATAAAGAATACCTCAACCTCCGATAAAGAAAAAGCCCCAGTTAAGGGGCTTTTTCTTTATTGGAGGTCGGAAGCGGATTCGAACCGCTGTACGAGCTTTTGCAGAGCTCTGCCTAACCACTCGGCCATCCGACCATTCATTGGAGGCGCAAATATATCTAAAGAAAGAAAATTACCAACTTATCCTTCCAGTTCTACATAAACGCGTTCTACATTTCCCTTAAGAGGCGGGTTGTGCTTGCTGACGCGCACCTTAAGCTTTGTAATGCTGGTATGCGCAGCTTTAATACGGTCAAGTATTCGTTTGCAAACGTGTTCTATTAAATGCGCTTCGGCCTCCATTTCCTGTTTTACTAATCGGTAAACCTCTTCGTAATCTATGGTTTTCTTAAGTTGGTCGGTTTCGGCTGCCTCAAGCAGGTTGGTGTTCATGTAAACGTCCACAGTAAACTTTCCTCCAAGCACCTGTTCTTCCTTATAAAAACCGTGGTGCGAGTAGAACTGCATACCCTCTACTGCTATCAATCCCATGCGTTTATGTTTGGTGCGAAGGTAATGAAGCAGGCACTATGCGCAATTCTTTTATTTTCGCCCCTGCAAATTGATTTTTTATGCGTTCAGATTTATACCAGGGACATGATTACTATTTGGTTGACGATTTGTTGACCGAGGAGCACAAACTTATCCGCGAAACCGTTCGCTCTTATGTAAAACAAAAGCTTAGCCCAATTGTTGAGGACTACGCCCAGCGCGCTGAGTTTCCGAAGCACATTGTAAAGGAATTAGGTGAAATAGGAGCCTTTGGCCCCAGCATACCGGCCGAATACGGTGGTGGTGGTTTAGACGAGATTTCGTATGGTATTATAATGCAGGAGTTGGAGCGTTGCGATTCGGGCATTCGTTCTACCGCATCCGTACAAGGCTCGCTCGTTATGTATCCTATATATAAGTATGGCAGCGAGGAACAGCGTAAAAAATATCTTCCGAAATTGGCAAAAGGTGAATTGTTCGGTTGTTTTGGCTTAACAGAGCCTAACCATGGCAGTAACCCTGCCGGTATGGAAACCCGTTTCGAAGATAAAGGCGACCACTACTTGCTAAATGGCGCCAAGATGTGGATCAGCAATAGTCCGCTTGCGGATATAGCTGTGGTATGGGCTAAAAATGAGAAAGGTAAAATACGGGGCCTTATAGTGGAGCGTGGTATGGAGGGCTTTAGCACCCCAACTACCCATAACAAATGGAGTCTGCGTGTATCGTGCACCGGCGAATTGGTGTTTAATAATGTTAAGGTACCTAAGGAGAACCTGTTGCCTAATGTAGAGGGTATTAAAGGCCCATTGGGTTGCTTATCAACCGCCCGTTATGGCATCGCCTGGGGTGCAATAGGTGCAGCGCTTGATTGTTACGATACGGCCCTGCGTTATGCCAAAGAGCGGATACAGTTTGGCAAGCCTATTGGGCAGTTTCAATTGCAGCAAAAGAAGCTGGCCGAAATGATTACAGAAATTACCAAAGCGCAATTATTGGTATGGCGCCTCGGTGTATTAAAGAACGAAGGCAAAGCAACGCCGGGGCAGATAAGCATGGCCAAGCGTAACAGCTGTGAAATAGCTTTGAACATAGCCCGCGAAAGCCGCCAGATTTTAGGAGGCATGGGCATAACGGGCGAATACCCGATTATGCGCCACCTTATGAACCTGGAAACGGTTATTACCTACGAAGGCACCCACGATATCCACTTGCTGATTACCGGCATGGATATTACCGGCCTTGATGCATTTAAATAGCTTCATATTGTCCTAAGGCCATGTTTGTTCTGCACACCCGGGGCAGAACATTTTGATGCTTTGGCGTTATATTCAGGTAGCGAAAAATGTGGATAAAGTGCCGTGAAACTGTTGGTGGAACGGTTAGAAAATTAAAACAAGTTAAGGTTGTGAAATGATTGCGGCAAAGTGAATTTTTGTCCCCCTTTCGGAAAAACGAAAGAAGTGTAAATAACAGGAGAATTTAGAGATGGCAGAACCAGTTGACATAGTAAAAAAGGCCTTTGTAAAGAAGGGCGGCGGCGATAGCGGTTCGCTTGAGTATGGTAAGTTACCCCCACAGGCGAAGGATTTAGAAGAGGCAGTTTTAGGTGCCGTGATGATTGAGCAGAATGCGATTAACGAGGTTATCGACATTTTGAAGGAAGATGTATTTTATGTAGATGCCCATGCCCGCATTTGGAAAGCCATAAGATCGCTGTATCAAAACCAGGTGCCGATTGACCTGTTGACCGTAACAGAACAGCTAAAAAAGAGCGGTGAGTTAGAGGCAGCAGGCGGACCGTTTTATATAGCGCAGTTAACCAACAAGGTGGGTTCGGCAGCCAATGCTGAATACCATGCCCGCATACTTGCTGAAAAGTATATACAGCGCCAGTTAATTTCTACCTCAACGGAAATTATTAAGGATGCTTATGAAGATACTACGGACGTATTTGAATTGCTGGACAAAGCCGAAAAGAGCCTGTTCAGCATTGCTGAAAACAACCTGAAGAGAAACTCTGAAGACATATCCTCGCTATTGATGACGGAGTTGAAGGAGTTGGACGTGCGCATGAACAACAGCGATGACCACCTTAACGGTGTGCCATCGGGCTTTATTGACCTTGACCGTGCAACGGGCGGTTGGCAGAAATCAGACTTGATCATTTTGGCAGCGCGCCCTGCGATGGGTAAAACCGCTTTTACGTTGGCGCTTGCCCGTAATGCGGCGGTTGACCATCAGAAACCTGTTGCGGTATTCTCCTTAGAGATGAGCTCGGCTCAGCTGGTACAGCGTTTAATTTCGATGGAAACGCATATACCTGCTGAAAAAATACGCCGCGGAAACCTGGAGCAATACGAATACCAGATACTTACTTCTAAAATAGATAGCCTTAAAAACGCTTCCATTTTTATTGATGATACGCCGGCTATCAACGTGTTTGAGTTGCGCAGCAAGTGCCGCCGTTTAAAGCAACAGCATGATATTTCAATGGTGGTGATTGACTACCTGCAGTTGATGAGCGGCAGTATCGACGGCAAAGGCGGCGGCAACCGCGAGCAGGAAATTTCGCAGATTTCGCGTGCATTGAAAGGTTTGGCCAAGGAGTTGGAAATACCGGTAATTGCCCTGTCGCAGCTATCGCGTGCGGTGGAAACAAGGGGAGGAGATAAGAAGCCGATTCTTTCGGACTTACGTGAATCGGGTGCGATTGAGCAGGACGCCGATATAGTTATCTTCCTTTACAGGGGCGAATACTACGGTATTGAAACCGATGTGGATGGGCAAAGCACCAAGGACATTGCAGAGGTAATTATAGCCAAGCACCGTAACGGACCGGTTAAAACAGTGCGCACACGCTTTATTAACCGTTATGCCAAGTTTGAAAACCTTGATGAAATAGGCGCTTCTGATTCTTATATGGAGATACAGGACGGTGATGAAAAACGCAAATTCAAAAAGTTACCATCGCGTATGAATGAGGAGGACGAAGGTGATGGCGGCAACGGTGGTTTTACCCGCAAGCATAAGCCGGATGATTTTAATGCTCCGCCTGATGATAACGACGTTCCGTTTTAAATAATTGCAATGCCCGGTTAGCCGGGCATTGTTATTTACAGGCTCCAGTCAATGTGCTCTTTGCCTTGTTGCTTAAGCAATTCGTTGGTTTTTGAAAAATGCCTGCAGCCAAAAAATCTATCAGCCGAATAAGGCGAAGGGTGCGCGGCTTTTAAAACATGATGTTTAGCTGTATCAATCAGCGCTTCTTTCTCCTGCGCAAACTTACCCCACAGCAGAAATACAATGCCGCTTTTCTCATCTGATATTTTGCGGATTACATCATCGGTAAAGGTATGCCAGCCACAGCCGGCATGGCTGTTCGGTTCGCCTGCGTTAACAGTTAACGAAGCATTGAGGAGCAATACGCCTTGTTTGGCCCACTTTTCTAAATTTCCATGTGAAGGTGGTTCTATGCCAAGGTCGTTCCTTATTTCCTTAAAAATATTGACCAGGGATGGGGGGGGCTTTATACCAATGGGAACAGAGAAACAAAGCCCGTGAGCCTGCCCCGCGCCGTGGTAGGGGTCCTGGCCGATGATAACCACGTTAACTGCATCAAATGGCGTTAAGTTGAATGCATTGAAGATAAGACTACCCGGAGGGTAAACCTTCTTCCCTTTTTCTTTTTGTTCAACAATAAACTGCTTTATGAGAGGAAAGTAGGGCTTGCGGAATTCGTTGGCCAGAATTTTTTTCCAGCTATCTTCTATTTGGATGTTGTAGGTATTATCGGTCATTTGAAAGGGCAATATAGAAAGTGTGTGCGTACCTTACAGGCTGGGGCTTAAATTTCTCTCTGAAAATCTTAAATTTGCGCCGTTTTTAAAGGTCCCGTAGCTCAGTTGGATAGAGCAACAGCCTTCTAAGCTGTGGGTCAGGGGTTCGAATCCCTTCGGGATCACCAAAGCAGCGCTCTGAAATCTCAGGGCGTTTTTCTTTTACGTAGAATACAGTTTCTGACTTGTTTTCTATACCCTGCTTTCGGTATGCTTAAAACAATTACCAATATTTCACCGTTATAAGCTGTTAGCTTCATTAACTTTGTAATATGGAACGCGAGATTTTATCGATTAAAAGAAAGGCTTTACGGATTAACCTTGATGAGAGTATTTACGGCACTTTTGCGGAAATAGGCGCCGGCCAGGAAGTGGTGCGCAATTTCTTTCAGGTAGGTGGGGCTTCAGGAACCATAGCCAAGGCCATGAGCGCCTACGATATGACTTTTTCCGACGCCATATACGGCAGTTCCGGTGCCGGGCGGTATGTAAGCGAGGAGCGCCTGCATAAAATGCTTGACCATGAGTATGAGTTGTTGCATGAGCGCCTTACCAACGATAAATACAGCAAAAAGCGATTCTTTGTTTTCTCAAATACCTGCACCACTGTAAACTATTACAAAACCAACGACCCCCACGGTTGGATGGGTGTGAAGTTTCAAACCCGCCCGGGTGGTGAGCCTAACGAGGTTATTATACATGTGCGTTTAAAAGGTGGCGACTCCTTGTACCAGCAACGCACCATAGGTGGCATAGGCACCAACCTGCTGTTTGCCTGCTATTGGTATCATGATCAAATCGATGATTTTATAGAATCCCTGCTTGACAACCTTTCAACCGACCAGGCCGAGATTGATATGATACGCATGAAGGGCCCTGATTTTGCCAATGTAGATAATCGTTTACTGGCCCTTAAGTTAGTGCGCAAGCAGTTTACTGACGGCACCATATTTGGCCCCAATAAGGAAGTTTACCAGCCCAAGGATGTACTGTATAAGAAGGATGTGTTGTGCTTGCGCGGCAGATTCAGGCCCGTTACCAAAGTGAACGAGGATATGATGAGCTGCGCCCTGGATTTTTATAAAACACAGGTTGCCGATCCTGAAAATGTAATGGTGTTATCGGAAATTACCTTGAACAACCTTGCCGGCGACGGAGAGTTTGATAATAAAGATTTTTTAGACCGCGCCGATATACTTTGCAGTTTGGGCCATACGGTAATGATTAGTAATTGCCATAAGCATGATGTGCTGGTAAATTACCTTGACCGTTGCAAACCGAAGAGCATCGGAATTATACTTGGCATACTCAATATTGTAGAGCTATTCAATGAGAAGTATTACAAAAATGCTTCGGGAGAATTGCTGCATTACTTTGGTGAAATATTTATGCGCCACACCAAAATGCTGGTGTATCCGTACCAGCCGGAGAGGGGAGGACCTGTGATTACTACCTCTAACCTGGATGTGCCTGAGCAGTTGCGCTTTTTGTTTGAGCATCTTAAGCTTAACGGCTTTTTGATTGATTTAAAGGGTTACGATGAAAATGTGTTGCAGATATTCAGCACACGTGTTATACAAATGATAAAGAGTGGTGAGGCCGGTTGGGAAGAGATGGTGCCGGATAACGTTGCCGATATTGTAAAAGAGAACTGTTTGTTTGATTTCCCTTGCGAAGTGCCTATTGCAAAAAATGAGCAGCGAGAAGTTAAGGTTGGATAAATACCTGTGGGCCATAAGGCTTTTTAAAACCCGCAGCCAGGCGCAACACGCTATTGATGCCGGTAAAGTGAAATGGAATGGCGCGGACATTAAGCCCAGTAAGCAAGTTAGTATAGGCGACCGTTACGAGGTTAAAACAGAAGCCCGCAAATGGGCGATAGAAGTAACAGGTTTATTGGACCATAGGGTTCAATATGCAGAGGCTATTAAGTTTTATATAGACCATACACCACAGGATGAGGTGGTGAAGAAACAGAAATCATCATTTGTTGAATACACCGGCAAGCGGCAAAGCAAACAAGGCAGACCTACTAAGAAGAACCGCCGCGAAATGGGGGATGCTATGGGCTGGTAGAAATCTTTCTAAACCTTCCTTTTCCTGTATTTATATATTGAACTAAGGCAGAATGCTCAGCTAACATTAATAGTAAATAGCTTGTGGCAGCTATTTCTATATTTGCCGCGCAAAATTTTAAAGTATG
>CAZUHU010000179.1:0-7486 GCA_964620645.1 uncultured Chitinophaga sp. | reverse complement strand
AAAATGGTGGCGCCGCCCTCTTTCTTCAGCCTTGTAAAAACGGATAAAGGAGTTGAAGTGCGTTGGAGCGACGAACTGCAAAAGGAAGTAACTGATTACAGCATTTACCGCCGCCAGCGCAATGAGGAAACCCCTAAACTGGTGGGTACAGTTAAAGCCTCGCAGTTAAGTTACCTGGATGCTACAGCCGCAGCCGGAACTTTCTACTTCTATTCGGTTAAAGCTAAAACTGCGGCCGGTAAAGAAAGCGAAGCAAGTAACGAAAAAGGTATAAGCCGCTAAGCATGAAAGTATCCTTTCTCCTTCGCCCGTCTCTTTTTGCAAAGCCGGTAATAAGCCTGTTTGTACTTGCTATGGCACTTGGCAGTGTAAGAGCCCAGGATCTTGAGCAATTACCGAAGGAGAAGCCTTTTGAAATTCACGGTACGGCTTCCGCTTCGGTGGGCTACTACCTTTCAAGCGCTTATAACAGCACACGCCGGCCTTATACTTACAGCATTAATGCCGCACCTGTAATATCACTGTACGGTATTCAAATACCCTTGAACTTTACCTTTAATGAAGGCTCAACCAAGGTTAAAAATCCTTTTGTGCAATTTGGTATAAACCCATACTGGCGCTGGATTAAACTATACGGCGGTTGGACGAATATGAACTGGAGCCCTACAACACTCAGCGGCAAAACTTTTTTAGGCTGTGGTATTGAAATTAACCCTTCCTTGTTTCGCTTTGGTGCTATGTATGGCCGCTTTAACCCTGCGGTTAAAGAAGATACACTTAAAGGACTGAATACTCCGCAGTATAAACGCCGTGGTTTTGCTTTTAAGATTGGCGTGGGTAACGAGAAGAATTATTTCGATTTTATATTCCTTAAGGCTAAAGACGTTTCCAATTCAATACCTGTGGTAAGCGATGTATTGAACTTTCCGCCGCAGGAGAATGCCGTTTTCGGCATTATGAGTTACCAGTCTTTTCTTAAGCAAAAACTAACCTGGCAGTTAGATGGAAGCGTTAGCGGAATAACACGCAATACCAATTCGCCTTTGCTGGATATAGGGACAGGTTTTGGATCTAAGTTCCTGAAGGTGGTCATACCCCCGCGGCTTTCTACCAGTTATGCGTGGACGGCGCATACCAACTTTACTTATAAGGGCCCCAAGATGATGTTGGGCTTCGATTACAACCGGGTGCAGCCGGAATATATAAGCATGGGGGTGGACTATATACTTAACGACCAGGAACGTGTTGCCTTAGTACAATCGTTTATATTGGATAGCGGAAAAGTAAACCTGCAGTTTAGCGAAGGCTTTCAACGTGATGACCTGAACAAAAGGAAAGCTGTAAAAACGAACCGTATCAATTTTGGGGCTAACGTAAACTGGATGGCCAGCCAAAAATTCGGTGTTACTTTCAGTTATAACAATTTTACCATGTTCCAGCAAAAGGGGCTGAAGGAACTGAACGATACCACCAAATTATTTATGATTCAGAATAGTGTTGTGATTACTCCGCACTACCTTATTATTACAAAAACAGGGGTACACAATATCTTCTTAGCGCTTATGTATCAGCGCATGGATGACCTAAATAATTTTACTGGCAAATACACCCGCAACAATACCGTTAATGCCAATATCGGCTACTCAGTCTCCGTAAACAAAATTGGTTTAACCTTAAGCCCCGGATTTAATGTCTTGTATTCTCAAACATCATTGGTTAAGTTGTTAAGCCTTACCCCAACTATAGCAGTTAATAAATCATGGTGGAAGGGTAAGATCAGCACGGGCTTTAATCTCGCTTTCTCCGCCAGCCGCAACAATGGCCTGTGGAATTCAAAAACGCTGAATAACACCATTACAATTGGTTATCGCGTCAACAATCATCACGCTTTGCGCCTAAGCAATTCAATAACCAAATCGTTTGCCTTGTTTGGCGGTACCAGTGAGTACAAAGGCGACCTTACCTACACCTTCACTTTTTAGTTTAGGGCATAAATGCGTAGCTTGCTTTGCCTAAATTGGGCAGGTAAACCGAAACTGGTATGAAAATTTCCATTGTTGTAGCAGTGGCTGAAAATGGCGCGATTGGAAGGGGAGGTGATTTATTATGGCGCTTGCCCGCCGATTTACAGCACTTCAAGCGCATTACAACAGGGCACCACGTGGTAATGGGCCGCAAAACCTACGAGAGCATACCTCCTAAGTTCAGGCCTCTGCCGGAGCGTATCAACATCATCGTAACAAGGCAAAAAACATTTAAGGCAGAAGGGTGCCGGGTGGTTTCAACCATTGAAGAAGCGATACAGTTTGCCGAGGATAGCGGAGAGGAGGAATTGATGATAATAGGAGGGGGAGAGATATATAAGCAGATTTTTGAGCGCACCAATAAAATATACCTTACCACCGTTAAACACAGCTTTGATGATGCCGATACTTTTTTTCCGGAGATAAAAGAAAGTGAGTGGAAAGAAATAAGCCGCGAACAAAACCAGGCGGATGATAAACACGCCTACGCCTACGAGTTTAAAGAGCTGAAGAGGAGATAAAGCAGCAACCTGTTAGGCCACTAAGAAAGTGCCGAAGTCAATAACTTCGCCTTCATTAAAATCAAGCTTGCCCATTTTATCGAAGTCTACATTATCCCACACCTTTGTTTGAAAGTGAACAGTGTCGCCATCAAACAATAGCAAGTATAAATCCGGCAGAGTTTCCCATGGAGAATCACCGGAGCTTATTTGATGGGGGTAAAAGCTGATGTGCGCCTCACCGTTTTCGTTTAAAGGGGCATGGCCCAGGTAATCATCTTCAAAAATATCGCGGTCGTATAAACGCACGGTGTACTGCTTGCCGTGCAAGGGGGTATCACTTCCTTTTTTAATAAAGCGTGCCTTAACGGTCAGTCTTATTTCGGGGTTCCAGTTGTTAAGGGCGTCAATTATGGCTTGTCTCATGCTGCTCAACTTATTATGCGAAGAAGGGGAATTTTTGCTAAAGAGTGTAATTGGTTTTAGTATGAGCAATATCATCCATCCTTGTAACGCCGGTCAAGGCAATTAAGCACTGGCTTGCCGAACCTTGTAATTCAATTTTTACACTAAAACTAAGCAACATGGGCGAAGGAGTGAAAAATCGGTATAGGCCTCAAGGGTCGGAGGTTTACGGAATGGGCTTTATAGGTGCCTGCATTTATTTTATAATGCATGCTACCAGCTTTTGGATGGGTGTTTTAGGGATACTAAAGGCAATAGTATGGCCTGCGCTAATAGTATTTAAAGCGCTTGAGTTTTTTAAACTGTAGGCAAATACAAAAGGAAGCCACAAGGCTTCCTTTTGTATCAATGGCTGATCGGTGTTCAGCTTTGCTATTAACTATTAGTAGGCCCTTGCAAAAATCACCCGCTCCTTACTTGGCTTGCCGCTAAACACGCATTTGCCATCTTCCTGAGGATTGTTGAGAGGAATGCAACGGATAGTAGCTTTGGTTTCCTCCTTTATTTTCTCTTCAGTTTCGGGCGTACCATCCCAGTGGGCGCTGATAAAGCCGGGTTCTTCAATCAGTTTTTTAAACTCATCCCAGCTATTGGCTGTACGCATGTGGTCATCGCGGAAAGTTTTGGCCTTATTGAAAATGTTATCCTGTATGTCGCTCAACAACTTCTCTATGTAAGCGCCTATGCCTTCAAACTGCTGGCTGCTTTTTTCTTTCGTATCGCGGCGGGCAACTTCAACAGTGCCGTTCTCTAAATCGCGCATACCCATAGCTAAGCGTACAGGCACTCCCTTCATTTCATATTCAGCAAACTTAAAGCCCGGGCGCTTGGTTTCATCGTCATCAAACTTTACTGAAATGCCTTTTGCTTTCAATTCTTTTAAAAGTGGCTGCACCTTTTCAAAAATTTTGGCCAGGTCATCATCGCTTTTGTAAATAGGCACTATAACCACTTGTAAGGGCGCTAACAACGGAGGTAATACTAAGCCGTCATCATCGCTGTGTGCCATTATAAGTGCACCAATCAAACGCGTTGAAACGCCCCAACTGGTAGCCCAAACGTATTCCTGTTTACCTTCTTTACTTAAAAACTGCACGTCAAATGCCTTGGCAAAATTCTGCCCTAAAAAGTGCGAGGTGCCTGCCTGCAGGGCCTGTCCGTCCTGCATCATAGCCTCAATACAGTAAGTATCTACTGCCCCTGCAAAGCGCTCGTTGGCTGTTTTACGCCCTTTAATCACCGGCATAGCCATCCACTTTTCAGCAAACTCTGCATATACGTCCAGCATCTTTTCGGTTTCCTCTACTGCCTCCTGTGGGGTGCTATGGGCTGTGTGCCCCTCCTGCCATAAAAACTCAGCCGTGCGCAGGAAAAGACGCGTACGCATTTCCCAACGCACTACGTTTGCCCACTGGTTAATGAGCAAAGGCAGATCGCGGTAACTCTGTATCCAGTTTTTATAACTGTTCCATATAATGGTTTCCGAAGTAGGGCGCACGATCAGCTCTTCCTCCAGTTTGGCTTCAGGGTCTACAATAACGCCTTTGCCGTTAGGGTCGTTCTTTAAGCGGTAGTGAGTTACCACAGCGCATTCCTTGGCAAAGCCTTCTACGTGGGCGGCTTCCTTACTCAAAAAGCTTTTGGGTATAAACAGCGGGAAATACGCATTCACATGCCCGGTATCCTTAAACATTTTATCCAATGCATCGCGCATCTTCTCCCATATAGCATAGCCATAGGGCTTAATTACCATACAACCACGAACGCTGCTATAATCGGCCAGGCCGCCTTTTATAACAAGGTCGTTATACCATTGTGAATAATCGTTAACTCTTGAAGTGATTTCTTTAGCCATAACAAAAACTGGTACGATGTTTACTCTGATGTTAAAAAACGGGGCTAAAATATCAAAATCAGCCTTGCTTAAACTTTGAAGTAATAAATTTGTCATAATTAAAATCCCCATCGCCATGAAACGCCTCTTCGCATTTCTGATTTTAACGGCACTCATCAGTTTTAAAGGCTGGAGCCAGGACGACCAGTATTACGACCCTAATAAGGACCCTGCCTACCAAAATAACAGCAATAACCAGCAACAACAGCAGCAGTACGACAATAGCAACCAACAGAACAGCAACAGCTATTCATCGGACAACAACAGCGGCACAAGTGACAAAACCGATGGTTACGGTAACCCTGCCGACCGCTATGATGAGAAAGATGAAAACGGCAACACGTATATTACCAACAATTATTATTACGATGAGGATGATTATGGCGATTACTACTACACCACGCGTTTAAGAAGGTATTATACATCTAACTGGGGGGTAAACTACTATAGCTATTGGTTTACACCCTCTTTTTATTTTGGTTGGAATAACTGGAACACCAGTTTCTATGCTTCATACAGTCCGTGGTATTACGATAGCTGGTGGAGTTGGAACCGTCCCCGCACTGTAGTGGTTTACGACCCTTGGTATAGCCCTTACTGGAGCTATAATTGGGGCTGGAACAGTTGCTATTATAATACATGGTATTATCCTACCTATTACAGCTATAGCTGCTACAACTATGGTTGGGGTGGATATGGCCACCACTGCGGCGGTTACTACGGTAATGGCGGCTACTGGAACGGTTACAACAATGGCTACAATAACGGCTACTGGAATGGCTATAATGATGGTTATAACAATGGCTATTACAACAGTCCTTATGCCTATAATGGTTATGGCGATTACTACGGAGGCCCGTTCTTTAAGAACCAGGCGCCTTCCAACAATAACAATAATGGCTTAACAAGCTTAAACGGTACCGTTAAACCGCTTGATATACCCCGCGAAGGTATTACGAAGCCATTTACGCCTAATACCAGCCCAAGCGCAGCTACTACTGACCCTCGTGGTACAGTTAAGCCCGATAACCTTAACAGCACAACGGTTCCTCAGCCTAATACCAACACAAGGCCCGATATTTCGAACCCTACCGGTATAAACAAGGCAAACCCTGCAGACCGTTACAGCAGCAAGTTTGAGAATGGTAACGCCCAAAGCGGAAACAACCAGGTTAAACCTTATAATCCATCAGTTGGCGCTACAGATAATGGCGTTAATAAAGGCAACATAAACAGCGGTAACGATAAACCGGCCCAACAGCAGCCGCAATGGAACAGTGGCTGGGGTAATAACGGTGCCACGCAAAACCCAAGCCGCGGTAACACCCAACCACAGCAGTGGACGGCTCCGCAAAACGAGCAGCCCCGCCAATGGAATGGTAATAACTCGGCTAATCAAAACAACAGCACGCCGCCAAGTCGCGGCAATACACAGCCCCAGCAATGGAATGGCGGTAGCACCAATAACAATACTGCGCCAAGCCGCGGCAACACCCAACCGCAACAATGGAGTGCACCACAACAGAATACGCAGCCTAAGCAAAATTACGAGCCAAGGCAGTATTCTCAGCCGCAACAAATGCAGCCTAAGCAATACAGCGCCCCTCAACAGCAAAGCCAACCGCGCCAAATGGAGCAACCAAGGCAAAACATTCAGCCGAGCCAGCCACGCGGTAATAGTGGCGGGTTTAACAGCCCACCGAGCCAACCACGCGGTAACAGCGGTAGTTTCAACAGCCAGCCAAGTCAGCCGCACTCGTTCAGCAATCCTGCTCCGCAAAATTTCAACAGGGGAGGAGGAAGTTCAAGCCCTGGCCCTTCAATGGGTAGACCTGCACCTTCAATGGGTGGCGGAAGTTCAAAAGGTGGCGTCGGAAGACATTAATTGATTTTGTTAAGACATACGGGAAACGGAATTCTGAAAAGGGTTCCGTTTTTTGTTTGCAACCTTTTAACAACTGGATAAGTCTATTTCTAACTTAAAGATAATTCGACCTGGGGAAATGGTGCCGTCCTCCGCAAGGAGACGGCATTTTTTTGTGAGAGATATTAAACCAGGTTTACTTCGGGCTGGATATCTATACCAAACTTTTCTTTTACTGATTTCCGGATATCAAGCGCCAGTTGATATACTTCATGGCCGGTGGCCCCGCCATAGTTAACCAACACCAATGCCTGTTTAGCGTGCGAGCCTGTATGCCCTACCTGCTTCCCTTTCCATCCGCACTGTTCAATCAGCCAACCGGCAGCAAGTTTAATGGTGCCGTCTTTTTGGGGGTAGCTTGGTATTAAGGGGTTGGTGGCAACAAGCCTTTCAAATTCTTCCATGCTTACAACCGGGTTTTTAAAAAAGCTGCCGGCGTTACCCAATACTTTAGGGTCAGGCAGTTTGCTGCTGCGTATTTTTATCACAGCATCGCTAACATCTTTAATAGATGGATCATTAACCTGCATATCGGCAAGTGTTTGCTTCACATCGCCGTAATCCATTTTTAAACGGTAAAGCGCCTTAGGGTCAGTTAGGTCAGTAAGCCTGAAGGTTACACTGCCTATCAAATACTCTCCTTTATGCTTGTGCTTGAACACACTTTCGCGGTAACCAA
>CAZUHU010000178.1:0-7552 GCA_964620645.1 uncultured Chitinophaga sp. | reverse complement strand
GCCGAGCCTGAAGCTGTAATAGTTGATACCGCTTTTTTAGAAACTTTGGAGGAGAGGCAATTGCTATCCGGTTTTGCGGAAGTAATAAAACACTACCTGATAGCCGATGCGGCAGCTTTTGCTGAGCTCTGCAATTCAAAAGCGCATATCAGTACTATGCCGTGGGAAGATTTGGTGCGTCCCAACATAGCCATAAAGCAGCATATAGTTGAACAGGACCCTAAAGAGAGTGGAGCGCGCAAAGCACTGAACTTTGGTCATACCATAGGACATGCTGTAGAGAGTTACTTTTTGCAACAACCCGCCCAAACGCTTTTGCACGGCGAAGCAGTGGCCATAGGCATGATTGCCGAGAGTTTTATTTCGGTTAAGCATGGCATGTTGCAAGAGGAAGAGCTGAACAATATAACCTCAGCCATTAAACAATATTACAAACTGCCACTTGTAGCTGAACAGGACTTTAAAGTGCTGTTGAGCCTGCTTGCACAGGATAAGAAGGCGGCAGGCCTGCAAAACAGGTTTACCTTATTAAAAGGCATTGGTAACTTTAGTATTAACATTTCCGTTGAAGAAGACTTAATAAAGGATTCGCTCCGTTACTGTAATTCTGTAATGCAATAAAATGAGGTCGGTTAAAATTTCGCATGCCACGCGCAAGATAAAAGCTGCTGTCCGTATACCGGGCAGTAAGAGCGAGAGCAACCGTGCCCTTATTTTAAATGCACTTAGTGGCGGCAACATCTCCATTGATAATCTATCACCTGCCAGAGACACCCAAAACCTGAAGCGGATTTTAGAGAGTTCTGATAAGGAGGTGGATGTGTTGGATGCCGGTACTGCAATGCGGTTTCTTACAGCCTATTATGCAGCCAGCGGGCAAAACAAAATAATAACCGGTAGCCCGCGCATGTTGCAAAGGCCAATTCATCCTTTGGTTAATGCGCTTATTGATATAGGGTTTGATGTGCACTACCTGGGTGAAGAGGGATTCCCTCCGCTTGAAACGCATCCTGCAAACCTTCAAAAGCTGGATAACGAAGTTTATATTGAAGGCAACATGAGCAGCCAGTTTATAACAGCGCTTATGCTTATTGCCCCCTTTCTGCTTAAAGGGCTTACCATAAAATTTACCACGGCTTTAAGCAGCCGACCGTATGTTGAAATGACAGCCAAAATGCTATCAGGCTTTGGTGTGCCCGTTAGTTGGTTGGCAGATGGAATATCCATTTCACCTTCATCATTAGCTGCCGGCCAATATACGGTGGGTGGAGATTGGAGTGCAGCCTCGTATTGGTATGCTGTAGCCTTTTTAGCTGATGAAGCTGAAATTTTATTGGAAGGTTTATCGGATGACTGGAGCCAGGGCGACCGCGAAATTGCTGAATGGATGATACGCTTTGGGGTGGACACAGAGTTTACCCCGAAGGGAGCTTTAATAAGAAAGGTAAGCGCATCGTACCCCAAAATGATGAAGCTAAACTTTAGAGATAACCCGGACCTTGCCCAAACCTTTGCCGCAATGTTTGCGGGGGGCAATGTGTATTCTACTTTTTCGGGTATTGAGAGCTTAAAGATTAAGGAAACTGACCGTATTGCTGCGTTGCATAATGAGTTGCTTAAGTTTAATGTGCATTTTGATTTTGCCGAGATGTATGACTTTTACCAGCTAAAAGGAGAGTTTAAACTTACAGGCAGTAGCATTGCTACTTACAATGACCACCGCATGGCTATGGCTTTTGCCCCGCTTGCTTTATTGGGCGAAGTGGAAATTGAAGATCCGCAGGTAGTTGAAAAATCGTACCCCGGCTTTTGGAGTGATTTTGAAAAGGCGGGCTTTAAAATTGAAGTAATTCAATAACATCCATTCCGGGAAGCAGCACATCTAAGTCCATATCGGCCCTTGCAAAGCCAATGATAAAGCCGCCGCCGCCGGCACCACAAATTTTTAAATGGTAGTTGTTACTCTTTAAACCCTGCTGCCAGGCCTCAACAAACTTTTTGGGAATAAACTCAGGCAGCATATCCAATTGCAGTTGCGAAATGATTTTCATACACTTCATCAATTCTGCGTACTTGTGATTCATGAAAGCCTCTATTGCGATGTTGGTAGTGGGCACAAGGCTTTTTTCAACCGTATGCATAAACTTTTTGTCCTTGCATTTTTCAAGGAAGAGATTGACAAAGGGCGCTGTTTTGCGCGCTATATGCGTATTGATAACAAAAACCTTTAGCACGGGTTTAAGACTCTTAGGCAGGTCGAACGCTTCGCTTACTTCTCCGTTGTTTACTATAACCGCTTTATGCAGGTAACTTACGATGGCATCAAGGCCTGAGCTTTTGCCATGGTAATAGCTTTCCAATTGTGCAAGGTCGTTCTTAACCGCACTGATAACAAAGTTCTTCTTCCTGAATTTGTAATACTCGTAATAAACAGCAGCTACAAGAGCAGCTGAGCTGCCGAGGCCATAGCCTTGTGGTATATCCGAATCAAAATACAGGCCGCGTTCAATATCCTCCAACAACCGGTTGGTATCGTATTGCGAGGCCAGCTCCGGATGATGCACGATATGGTTGGCCAACATCTCTAAGGAGTGGTTGGACTCCTTTAATTCTCTTTGTTTTAAATCTCCATGACGCAGTACTCCATTGTATTTTTCCAGCGGTATGGCTAAACCCATAGCGCCCTTGTTGATGATGTGCTCACCAAACAACAGGATTTTTGAGTGAAAGAGTTTGTGCGAAATCTTCTTAGCCATGGCAGGTAGAAAAAGCTTCTCCGTGTTTAGCACGGAGAAGCTATAGCGTTACTATGACTTTATCTTCTTAGGCCCCTTGCCTACATTATCATGTATCATTTTGCCTTGTTCGCAATGCTGTTCCAGTTCCGCATAAATAAAGGCGTCTACCTTTTTCGCAATGTTTTGCGGGTATAGGAGGTGGATATTAGGGCCGGCATCCAGCGTAAAGTAAACCGGTAGTTTAGTTACCTCGCGGAAGTGGCGGATTTTTTCAATCATGCTTAAAGTAGATGGCGCCATCAATACAAAAGAAGGAGAGGAGCACATCATTAACGCATGCAGCGTCATGGCTTCTTCTTCTGTTATAGCACCAAATTTTTCAAGGTCGCCGGTTTTAAGTGCGCCAACCAGTTCTTTCAGGTTTCTTTCAGCCTGCGCGTAACGTGTTTTGGCAAACGGGTTGGTTTTCATTAAAGAGTGACCAACACGGCTTGATACTTTTTTCTCAGCGCTGCTGGCAATCAAAATCGTATTCTGGAATGTTCTGAATGTTTTGTGCAGATTCTTTTCAAAAGGTATAGCATACTCATCGCTGCTGCCTTTTACAACTGCTGTCTTTCCCCATTGTGATATAAGAGGATAAACTGAACGGCCGGCACTGCCGGAGCCTAACCTTGCGAAGTAAGAAGCCTGTTGCAAAAACTTTTCAGGCGAAACTTTTTTCTTGCTAAGCTGCTGCTGCAAATCACACAGGCACAAAGCCAGCGAACTCATAGAAGAAGCAGAACTTGCGATACCCGATGAATGAGGGAATGAGTTAGTGGAGTGTATTAATAAGCTGTGGTCTAACAGCAACGGGAAGTCCTTTAGTATAGCTTCGAAAAACTTAAGCATACGCAGGCGGAAGGCGATATTCTCCTTGCCGTCAAAATAAAAACGCAGTTCAATGTCTTTCGATTTCTTTTCCTTTTTAATAAGCGTAACACTGGTTTCGCTATAGCAATGTTCAAGCGTAAAGCTTATTGAAGGATTAGCGGGTATTTGTACGCCTGCTTTTTTGCCCCAGTATTTTACAAGGGCTATATTACTCGGGCTGCGCCATGTGGTTTTCATGTCTTTCATTTGTGCAAGGGTTTATAGTTTCAACAATGTACTCTCTCAGGTCAATAACAGTTCATCCCAACTAAAAAGGGTATCTATCTGTTTCGTTTGTAAATATGCACTTAATTCTTCTTTTCCTTTGGTGTTGGTCATTAAAACAAAATCGCCACCCCAGGCCCCCAATGATTTTACACTGCCCCAATAATCAGGAAAGAGAGTGTCTTTCACTTTCATCATTTTAAGCTGTGCGCCTACAATGTTTTCATGCTCGTTCAGTAGCTCTTCAAAGTTGTCCAGGGTTTCAGCCTTAAGCAAAAGTTCCGTTATGCGGCTCAGTTCTTTTACGCCATGGGTTTTGTCGTTAAGTGCGTTACGGTAATGGTGTATACCTTCTGACGATAACTGCTTTTTTCCGGTGTACGCAAAGTAGATATCAGCAGCAAAAGCGGGGCGCCAGTTGGCTTTCATGGTAACAGGTTTGCCGTTTTGCAGTTGATAGAGTATAGCAGTATCGTGCGCAGCGCATGCCACGTCATAACCTGAGCCACCAATGGTTTGTTGAAGCAATAGATGCGCATCAATTTGTGCCCATTGCGCCAAACAGTGTATTAAGGTGGAACTTGATCCCAACCCCCATTCGTTCGGAAACTGCAAGGCAGTTTCAACAGCGTAATCTCTTTTATCGGTAAGAAAGGAAGGATTGAGGATCCGTGCCTCGTTCAGCATTTTACTCAATCTGCCTGCTTCGGGTGTTTGTGCATTAAGGCAACGAAAGTCAGTTGTATCAAACACCAGGTTTAACCAGGCTTGCTTTTTATTGTTTAATGCAACCCAATACAAAGTGCTATCCGATGAATGCAGTTGACGGACTCTTAAGGTTTGACCAAATTTAGTGGGCACTGCAAGGGCAAGCGCTCCATCCAAAACAAAATACTCTGCGCTTATCAGCAACTTGCCGTGGCCATAAAAGGAAAGAGCATTATCAAGATCAGTTACTCTGAGCTTCATACTATCTCCTCTATTTTCTTATTGATTCAATATAATCGCGAACCGCGGAAACGCTAACGGTTTTATCAGCAAAAAAATGTTTGGCTTTTACCATTTCGTCATCCGTTGCTTTCAGCGATGCAAGGATATTGGTAAGGTGCATTTTCATGTGGCCGGCCTGTATGCCCGATGTGGTTAAGGAACGTACAGCGGCAAAGTTTTGCGCCAGGCCTACACAGGCAATAATTTCCATCAGCTTTTTTGCATTAGGGTTGCCCAGCATTTCCAACGAACGTTTAGCCAGGGGATGCAAGGAGGTTAATCCCCCCACAGTACCTATGGCAATAGGTATGGTAAGCCAAAATCGGAATATACCATCTTCTACTTTGCATTCACTCAAGCTGCGGTAAACACCATCGCGGCAAGCGTAGGTATGCACACAGGCCTCCACTGCCCGGAAGTCATTGCCTGTTGCTAAAACCACCGCATCAATACCGTTCATTATACCTTTGTTGTGCGTAGTGGCACGGTAGGGGTCAATGCGTGCAATATTTACTGCGCGTTCAAATTTCCAGGCAAACTCTTCGGCGCTTACAGTGCCGTTTTCAAATGTGCCTAATTCATCTACACGGCAGCTAACCTCTGCTCTAACCACGCACTCGGGGGTGTAGTTAGAAAGAATGCACATTATAATTTCAACCTCTTTTTCCTTCTCCGTAAATAGTTCGCTCTTTTCAATTTTAGCTACCAGGGTTTTACCAAACTCCTCAAGGCAGCTATTGATAAAATTAGCGCCCATGCTATCTACCGTTTCAAAATAGGCGCGTAACTGAAAGTAATCCGGTTCAAGAGTTGTAAAGTCGATCAGGTCCATATCCACCACACCACCGCCGCGTTCTTCCATTTTGGCGGTTATGTGCTTTACAGCCTGCTTTAAATCATCCTTGATAGTAGGGAAGAAGGAAAACAGTTTCTCTTTCTCTCCGTGGTAAACAAAATGCACTTGCCCCACCTTACGGGTAGAAAGCACTTCAGCTTTAAAGCCACCGCGGCTCAACCAGTATTTAGCAGCATTAGAGGCTGCTGCAACTACGCTGCTTTCCTCAATCACCATGGGCACAGCATATATCTGCTGGTTAATTTTAAAGTTAGGGGCAATGCCAAAGGGCACCGGGAAGTTGGTAAGCGTGTTTTCGCTAAAGCCATCCAGTAACTTCTGGGCCTCGATATTATCGTGCCAGTATTCTGCAAATTCCTTCACAAGGTCTACCGGGTTGGCATAAAGGAAGTTCTTCGCTATCCAATAGATCTTATCTCTTTTGGAGAGCTTAGAAAACCCGGTAATCTCCTTCTCTTCATTCTTTTCCATCCGCGCCCAAACCTACATCATTCGCGTAAGTTTCAAAAATGCAGCCCGTACCAAACCTTATTACCGTAATTTTTTGGGAAACATTTTGTCTGGTAGATTGTAATTTGATCATGTTTTTCGCTAAAGATTTGAATAAATCCGTGCTTTTGGGCTTGTAAAGCCCATTTTCAATATCGGTGCTTGACTTGCAACTGCTTTGGAGTTATAATGCGGTTAACTACTGCTTATGAATAAGTCCATCATAACCCTCTTAATGGTAACTATTTTTAGCGGTGTTTGTGCCGCTTTTATAGGCAACACCATTCATAAACCTTCGGCCAATTCAAACTCCGCGCTTATGGTTCAGTCCGGATTGGATGGTAGCACGGGCTTAACGCGGTACGCAGTTGCCAAATGCCTTGTTGTAAGAAAAACCAGCGATAATGCAAAGGCGCCTGGAAGCCGCATAAAATATTTCTGAAAGGAAAATGATTTACGGAGTCATTCGTCTACATTCGCGACGATTTACTCACTCCCAAATTTTTTATAGGATATGATTTGCTCCCGCGCGCTGTTTTTTACAGCGATATGTGCCTTCTTATTCTCAGGCCAATATGCGTTTTCGCAAACGGCTTACCCCAAAATTAACCCCGAAGATGTAACCATAGTGCGCGATTCATTTGGCATTCCGCACATTTTCGGTAAAACTGATGCACAGGTGGCTTATGGTTTGGCATGGGCCAATGCTGAAGATGCCTTTCACGTTAGTCAGGATTTAATTTATGCGGCCAAAGGATTTATGGGCCGCAAGGATGGTATAGATGGCGTTAAGGCCGATTTCTTTGTTCATGCTATCGGTGCACGCCAATTAGCTGAAACCCGGTACGAGACCGACCTTTCTCCTGAATTCAAAAAATACCTTGATGGATTTTGCCAGGGTATTAACGCCTATGCTAAGGCGCATCCTGAAGATGTAAGAATCCCCAAGGCTTTTCCTGTTACACCTAAAGATATGCTGGCCGCTTATGTAACTATGATGAGTTTTTTGAACTACGCTGCCGACCCTGTGGGAGATGCCGTAGGAGGAAAATTTGATGATATAAAGGTGGAGTTTCCCAAAGCTGATAATCCACCACATGGTTCAAACGCCATTGCTTTCGCTCCATCATTAACCCAGGATGGCCGCACCTACTTATGTATTAACCCTCACCTGCGCATGGAAGGCCAGCTAAGCTTTTATGAAGCCTCCCTGCATAGTGAAGAAGGCCTTAATATGGAAGGGGCCATGTTTCAGGGCAGTACCTCTTTAGCCATGGGTGTTAACGATAGCCTTGGCTGGGGTATGACCTGGAACCACTTCGATAAACTGGATGTTTAC
>CAZUHU010000177.1:1722-7561 GCA_964620645.1 uncultured Chitinophaga sp. | reverse complement strand
GAAAAACCGGGTATCGCGCTGGACCGTGTATTGCACGCACCAATTGACGGCGATAAAAGCCTGAAAGAAAAAGAAGCGCTAAACTCTGACGAGATTGAAGACGTTAAAAAACTGCGTAAAATTTACGAAGGCGACACACTGGAAAGTAAAGTATTGCACGAAGCAGAAAAACTGGAAGGCAGCGTACGCAATACCGGCATACATGCAGCAGGTATAATTATCGCGCCTAAAGATTTGACAGAGATTATTCCTGTGGCTATGGTTAAGGATTCTCCTTACTATGTTACCCAGTTTGAAGGAAAGATTATTGAAGATGCGGGCGTTATTAAGATGGACTTTCTGGGCCTTAAAACCCTCACCATCATTCGCGATGCGCTACGACTGATTAAGCAAAACCACGGCGTTGAAATTGATATTGATGCCATACCACTTGACGATAAAAAGACTTTTCAGCTTTACCAACGTGGAGAAACCAACGGCACTTTCCAGTTCGAATCCGCAGGTATGCAGAAATACCTGAAGGAACTAAAGCCGGATAAGTTTGATGACCTTATTGCCATGAACGCCCTCTACCGTCCGGGACCGCTGGCATACATACCTAACTTCATCGCCCGTAAACACGGTCGCGAAAAAATTACCTACGACTTACCTGATATGCAGGAATACCTGGAAGAAACTTATGGTATTACCGTTTACCAGGAACAGGTGATGCTTCTCTCGCAAAAGCTGGCAGGCTTTGGTAAGGGCGATGCCGATGTGTTGCGTAAAGCCATGGGTAAAAAGGACCGCGCCACCCTGGATAAAATGAAAAGCAAATTCATGGATGGCGCTAAGGCAAAAGGCCATGATGGTAAAATTTTAGATAAGGTATGGACCGACTGGGAGGCTTTCGCACAATACGCATTCAACAAGTCGCACTCTACCTGTTACGCTTTCGTAGCCTTCCAAACGGCTTATTTAAAAGCCAATTACCCGGCTGAGTATATGGCGTCGGTACTTACCCATAACCAAACCAACATTGATAAGATCACCTTCTTTATGGAAGAATGTAAGCGAATGGGTATACCGGTTAAGGGGCCGGATGTTAACGAGAGCAATGTACATTTCAGCGTTAACGATAAAGGCGAAATACGCTTTGCACTTTCGGCTGTAAAAGGCGTCGGTGAAGCGGCCGTAGAGTCTATTATTGAAGAAAGACAGAAAGCAGGGCACTTTAAAAGCATATTTGATTTTGCAAGGCGCGCCAACTTGCGTGCGGTAAACAAAAAGGCCTTTGAAGCACTGGCACTTGCCGGAGCCTTCGATAGTTTTGGCATACACCGCGCCACCTACTTTACACCTGATAAAAAAGATGGCCTTAATGCCATTGAAAAGGCATCAAAGTACGGGGCCGTGCTACAGAATTCTCAAAACCTGAATCAAAATTCACTTTTCGGTTCGGGCGATATGGCCGGTACTGACATACCTGAGCCAACTATTAGCCCTTGCGAGGAATGGACACTGCTGGAAAAACTGAAGAAGGAAAAAGAAGTAATTGGAATTTACCTGAGCGGCCACCCCCTGGATGATTACCGCCTGGAGATTGAAACTTTTACGAACTGTGCTTTAAAAGATATTGAAGCCCGGAAGGATAAAGAATCAAAAATTGCGGGTATAGTTTCCGCTACCGAAACCAAGATTGCCAAGAACGGCAACCCTTATTGCCGATTTACGTTGGAGGACTTTGATGGCACATACAACTTCGCCTTATTCGGTAAAGATTATATGGCCTTTAAAACTTTTATTGAAACCCCGGCGGCTTTACTACACATAACAGGCAAATACCAAACCCGTTGGGATGGCAAAGAATACGAGTTCAAAATTCAGAAGATTGACCTGCTGCCCGATATCAGAAGCAAGCTCACTAAATCGTTAACGCTTGAGTTAGGCTTAAATGAAGTGAACGAAAACCTTTTGAATGAACTACAGGCGCTTATTGCTAAATACCCCGGCAAGTTAAGATTGCGCTTTAAGATACGGGACGAAGAGGAAGGAATTATGCTGGGTATGAATGCGGCCGCTTCCTCTATTGAGTTAAGCAACGACTTGCTTAAGGAATTGGACACAATGCATATTGAATACAGCCTTAATTAAGCAAAATTCTTAAGCCAGTAATTAGTGCAGGCAAGGCGCCATACAAAGGCGGCTTTAGAGGTGTCTCCCTTTTTATAGTTCTCCACTACCTCGCGCAGTTTATCCTGTTTCATCCAGTAAAAACGGCTGTAGTCAATATCCAGTAAAAACTTAAGCGGGCCGTTCAGCCATTTAATTTCGCCGGGGGTAACAAACCCTTTCTTGTCCTTACGCTCATAAACCGCGGTCGGTAAAATGGGTTTAAGCGCTTCACGTAAAATGTATTTGGTTTCTGCCTTATCATTAATGCGGTCCTCGCGCTGCAGGGTAAAAGCAAACTCTACCAGTTTATGCTCAAGAAACGGCACGCGCGATTCAATAGAAAACGCCATTGAATTTCTATCCTCAAAGTGCAGCAAAGTCTGCAAGGTGGTGTTCAGCAAAATATGGTAAAGGAAGTTGTTGAACTTATCTCCGGTTTTGTCCTCAAAAAACAAATGAGCTTCCTCCTGTTGCAGGAAAGAGTTAAGCCTCGAAAACTCCAGCGAATACATGCGGTTTTCGTTACTGAATGCTCCGGCTACACTCTTCATCAAAAAGTCTCTCTTTTTGGCTGAAGAAAAATGCTCGCGGCCAGCCAACGCATTTAAAAGCGATGCTCCTTTAAATACCTTACCTGCCGAAAACAATGACCCGATGACCCGGTAAAAAGAGTGCAGGTAACCCCCCAGGTACTCATCTGAACCCTGGCCATCAATCGCAACGGTTACACCCTCGCGTTTTGCCAACTGCATTAAAAAATACTGCGAAATAAAAGAGGAGCCTAACAAAGGCACATCCGCATGGTAAGCTATATTATGAAAGCCATCGCTTATCTGTTGGTTGTTTGGCGAAAAATAGTGAGGCTCAATATTGCGGTATTTGTTTACCACCTCCTTCACAAAAGGCCGTTCATCCACATCATCCTCGTAGTATATCGAGAAAGATTTGATTGGTGTATCCGGCAGCAGGGTGGAATACATAGAAGATATAGCGGAAGAATCCAAACCACCGCTTAAGCAAGTGCCATTGGGCACATCGCTACGGCTATGCAACCGCACCGAATCAGAAAAGAGCGTAAAGAACATCTCTTTCTTTTCTTTCCAACTCATGCCCGTTGTAGGCCGGCTAAAGTCAATATCCCAATAGCGGCTAATGGTAACCTTACCGTTCTCCCACACCAAATTATGCGCAGGCTCCAGGTTCTTTACCTGGGTGTAGAAGGTTTCGTTTCGGTAAACGCTCCAAACCATCTGCAAGCCACGATTAAGTTGGTGGATATTCAAGTCTTTATCGAAAAAGGGTAATTCCTTAAGCGCCTTGTATTCCGAAGCCCAATAAACGTTCTCCCCTCTTTGTATAAAGTAAAACGGCTTTATACCAAAACGGTCGCGCGAGCAAAAAAGCTTTTGTTGCGTTTTGTCCCACAAAGCAAAAGCCCACATACCGGTAAAATGCTTTACGCAATCCTCGCCGTAGTGCTTGTAAGCCGCGCACATCACTTCGGTATCGCCTTGTGTTCTGAATGTGTAACCCTTTTTCTCCAGGTCAGCTCTTAGCTCCAGATAGTTGTATACTTCACCGTTAAAGGCAATAACTATATCCTGGTATTCAAAAGGCTGGTTAGCCTCGTCAGAAAGGTCAATAATTTTAAGGCGGTTGTGCCCAAGTGACACCGGCCCATCTACATAAGCGTTGGACGCTTCCGGACCACGGTGCGTAATGCACTTCAGCATTTTGTGGTTCAGTTCGCGCTTAGCTTCAGTTGTAAGCGTTACATCAATAAATCCCGCTATTCCACACATGGGTTGTAATAATAGCGGTATTTTCTGTAATAGAAATCAGCAGTTAACGTCCGATAACAAAATCGGAAATACAACAGGCCGGCTAATTCAGAAACTAAAAACCATCGCCATCCAGCAGATTGCCGATGCCGCCAAGAAGGCTACCTTCCTCCTTTCGTTTGCCAAACTGCGGAGAGTAGGAAATAATTCTTGATGCCAGGCGCGAAATAGGAAGCGTTTGCAACCACACTTTACCGGGGCCACGCAGCACTGCGAAAAAGAATCCTTCGCCGCCAAAAATGGTATTGCGTATACCGCCAATCATCTGCACATCAAAATCCACTTCTTTAGTATAAGCTACAATACAACCGGTATCAATATGCAGTACCTCGCCCGGTGCAAGTTCGCGCTCAATAATGTGTCCGCCGGCGTGGCAAAACGCCATACCGTCACCTTCCAGTTTTTCCATTATAAAGCCTTCGCCCCCAAAAAGGCCGGTGCCAAGTTTTCTTTGAAACTGTATGCCTACGCTAACACCCTTTGCCGCGCACAAAAAGGCATCCTTTTGGGCAATGATTTTTCCGCCCAACTGCTGCAGGTCCATAGGGATTATTTTGCCGGGATAAGGGGATGCAAAGGCCACCCTTGCTTTGCCGTTACCCGTTTGGGTATAGGTGGTCATAAACAAACTTTCACCGGTAAGTATCCGCTTTCCGGCAGAAAATAGTTTGTCCATTATACCACCTTGCGGATTGCTGCCATCACCAAAAATGGTTTGCATCTGAATGGTAGGGTCCTTATACATAAAGGCTCCTGCTTCAGCAATTACCGTTTCCTGTGGGTCTAATTCAATTTCTACGCATTGCATTTCCTCGCCGAAAATGCGATAGTCTATTTCGTGGTTTGTCCTCATTTCTATTATTGGTTTTCTGCCCTAATGCCGGGCAAATGTAGGTGTAAGGACGAAAACCCGGGATAAATATTGTGGCAAAAAGAGGGCTGAGTTTACTCAGGAACCTGTATGTAAATGCCCATTACATGCATCATTTCTTCTTCCTTCATACCCACCTCTTTAAACAGGGTTCTTCCATCATCGGTTTTCTTAAACTCCTTAAGCGGAACAAGCGTATAGGCATGCCCCCACTGCGAGAAAGAGATGCTTTCTACCGAATCGGGATTTACTAAAAGGCTAAAGTTTCCGTTCTTATCTGTTCTTGTATTGTAGTTGGTATGGTTAAGGTACACACTTACATCCTCTAAAGGCTTTCTGGTTTTAGTGTCTACCACTCTACCCTTAACTTCCACTATCCGGTTTTCGTTTACAATGGCCGGTTTATCATCGGTTTTGTGGCTAATGGCGGAAGTGTCAGCAGCAGTTGCACTTACTACCGCCACCGGTTTAGTATCATTATCACCCGCGGCCCATAATTTGCCCGCAGTAAACAAAGCTGCTATAGCAGCGGCAATGGCTTTAAAATTCAGGAAGGAGTTGCTTACCTCGCGTCTGCTGATCTTTACCCCAATCTGATCCTCGCGAAACCGCCCGCAATGGCTTTGCCCGCTTTGGATGATGTCAAAAATTTCAGTATCCGTTTTCGTGGTAAAATCTACCACATTGCTTTTACAGGCTTTACAGAACGCCCCCTTTTCAGTAGGGGTCATTTCATGCCAGTTCTCGCTACATGGCTTGGGTATAAGAAGTTTAATGGGCCTGGGCATAGGTGTTTATTTTTAGAAAAGATGAAGCGTACACCTTAATTCCACATAAACGCTTTTTGCCCTCGTTTATTTAACAAAAGTGAAAAGAAAATACCCCAGCCCTGCTAAACCGCTTATGGCCAACCATAAAACCATATTAACCTTAAAGCGCTTTAAAGCAATTATGGAAATCAGCAGCCAGCCCA
>CAZUHU010000177.1:0-1622 GCA_964620645.1 uncultured Chitinophaga sp. | reverse complement strand
GCGCCCATAAAGCCTACAAAGGTCAACACCATAATAAGCGGCCCGGGTGTTGATTCCCCCAATGCAAGGCCATCCATCATTTCAGGCACACTTAACCACTGCAAATGGTGCACGGCCTCCTGCGATACATAAGTAAGCACGCTGTATGCGCCGCCAAAAGTTACTACGGCTGCCCCGCTAAAAAACGTAATCAGCTTCTGCCAAAATATAAAGTTACGCTGCGCATAAAACAGCGCTGCCAGCGGCACCAACCAAAGCAGCGCAAAAACAAAAAGTTGCCCAATTACAGTTACTACACTATTTTTTTGCGGCTTAACAGTAAACCTGTTGATGTAGTAATCAGCTTCCTCCTTTTCATCAACGTTTTTACTTTCCTCTAAATTGGTGTTAAATAAATAGGTATGTGCCAGCCCTGCGGCAAGGGCCGCAAAAATTACCAAGGGGTAAGGCACATGGAAGAAGTAAATACATACCAACGAAAAAACTGCGATGGCGTAATCTACAGGATTGCGCAGAGCCTTCTCTCCTATTTTAAGCAGGGCAATAAATATAATGGCTGCTACTGCCGGCTTTATTCCATCGAAAACTGCAGTAACCGCCTGCAAATGATAATACTGCACATAAAGAATACTTAGCGCCAGCATTATAAATACAGATGGCAGAATAAAAAGCAAACCCGCCACCACTCCGCCCAACGTGCCATGCATTAGCCAACCTGTATAGGTGGCCAACTGTTGCGCCTCGGGGCCCGGCAAAAGCATACAATAGTTCAGCGCATGTAAAAACCGCGATTCGCTGATCCACTTTTTCTTCTCCACCAGATATTCATGCATTATGGCTATTTGGCCCGCAGGCCCGCCAAAGCTTATAAAGCCCAGCTTTAACCAGAATAGGAAGGCTTCCTTAAAGGAAATCTTTTGCATTAATCAAACTTCTTAAAAGCAAAGAATACTGCGCCCAGTATAAGTCCAAAACTTACCAGGTAATTCCATTTCAGGTCTTCGCGCAGGTAAAGTATGGAAAACGCAGCGAACACCGTTAAGGATAAAGCCTCCTGCATAATTTTTAACTGTGCCGTTGAAAAACTGGCGCTGCCTATACGGTTGGCAGGCACCTGCAGGCAATATTCAAAAAAGGCAATTAGCCAGCTAACCAGTATAACTTTCCAAAGTGTAACATTCTTATACTTAAGGTGGCCATACCACGCAAAGGTCATAAATACATTACTGGCCAGCAGAAGAGCAATTGTTTGCATCATTTATTGTTTGATGCGAAATTTAGAAACTTTCTTTTGCCTTATTTTAGCCCAAAACAATTTAATGCCACGCATTCTGCCTTTACAACAATTTCCGGAAGAGTTACACGCCGTCCACGAGCAGCATAAAGCTGTTTACAAAGGCCGTATTACCAACATGAAGGCAACCATGAGCCGTTCATTGCCGGTTTTTGACACCTACATGATGTGGTACCCTTTGTATGAAGAGGTAAAGAAAATTACGGGCGAACGCAGCGCTTACCTGTTTGCCTACGCGGTTTCATCGGGTAGTAATTGCCCGCTGTGCACTACGTACTTCCGCAAACTGATAATAGATAACGGAGAAAAACCGGAAGATCTTAAACTG
>CAZUHU010000176.1:4032-7652 GCA_964620645.1 uncultured Chitinophaga sp. | reverse complement strand
AGGCAAGCGGGAACCCTGTCCCGTTGTAAATAACACACTTAGGCTTATATGGAACCGGGAAAATTGCTCTGCTACGGCGGACCTTCTACCCTATTGGCTGTAAACAATTAACAACAATAAAAAACCGACAAGATGGAACTGAAATTCACACGTAAAATTGCTTTTGCAGCTGCAGTTATGGCTGTTTTGGCAACTACCTCCTGCAAGAAGGAAATAACGCAGGGGCCCGATACTTCTGATAAAGACGCAAACTCAGTAAAAGTGGCCGATAACGCCTATGCTGAACTGGTGGACGTAATAAGCGCGGTTAGCGCAGGTAACGAAAGCTTTAAAACAGGTTCAATACTTAGCTGTGCCGTAATTACTAAAGATACTACTGTTTCTCCGCACGTAATTGTAATTGACTTCGGTTCGGGTTGCACCGGCTCCGATGGTACTGTGCGTTCCGGCACTATTGCCGCTACTTACAACACTACCAAGTTGCAAACAACAGGCGCACTTATTAATGCCACTTTCGACCATTACCATGTTAACGACCACATGATAAACGGTACCATGAGCATTGAGAACAAAGGCACTAACGGCTCAGGCAATATGAATTTTGATGTAAGCATGAACGCTACTGACGAAAAAGTAAGCACAGGCGCTACTATTACCGCTAACGGCACTGTAAACTATGAGTTTGCTGCAGGCCAAACTACGGGCACTAAAGAGGATGATGAACTGGCATTAACCGGCGCTTTAAATGGTGTTGATCAGGTTGGTCGCCAATACCATGCTACTATTAACAGTGCGCTTATTAAGAGCCGCGCTACCGGTTGCGACCAATACTTTATTGCCGGCAACATTACTTATGTAAAACCTAACACTGCCGATGCTACATACGATTACGGCAACGGCGCCTGCGATGATATTGCTACCCTAACCCAGGGCGGTAACACCACCACAGTACACTTATCTAACTAAGATATAAGCAGAATAAAAAGAAAGCCGCGATTAAAAACCGCGGCTTTTCTTTTTTGAGCCCTAAAAAATAGCCTTGCCCATGTTAAGCGCATAGCGCACCAGCGGGCCGGGCTTTTCGTTCATTACGAGGGGCGAAACTATGTTTACCGCATGGCCCATCATTTGCCAACTGCGTTTAATACGATTTACGGTGGGGTAAGGCGTCATTATGTTTTTGGCGCCGTGCAGGGCTACCGAAAAAAAATGGCGCAGCAGCATATCCTCATCGCGGCTAACTGCCGAAAGAATGGATATAGGCTCGGCAGCATAAGTGCCGCCTTGTTTTAAATAAGTATAGCAGGCTTCCTTTAAGTCGTCATCGCTCATTACCCCGTAAAGGGCATCGGCCAAAATATTAATGGTGGCGTTTTGTTTGTGGCGTGTCTGGTAAAATTCTTTAACTGCTGCATCCACAGCGGCAGTATCAGCAAAGTTTTTAATCGCTGCCAGTTTAGTGCCCAGGTTCTGCACATCGGTAAAAGCCACGGTCATACCACCGCCCGTTAAGGGGTGGCGCATGTTCAAAGAATCGCCCAGCAGCGCCACGCCTGCCTTAAATACGGGCTTGGCCGGTATAAGGTGGTTAGGCATTACTTTAAACTTCCCTTCTTCAACAGCAGCATTAAAAGAGGGCAATATCTCCTTAGGCAATTGTGGCGCAATGGTATTGTTTAAATACGCTATTAGTTCCGGCGACTTACGCGGAGCTTCCGCCCACGGAAAATCAATGAGCATACGGGTTTCGGTAGTGCTAATAGGGTAAACCAAACATGGCGATGGTTTAGCTACAATCACATGCCCGTGGTTGGGGTAAGGCAGGTTGCAATCTTTAAGTATTAAACCCAGGAAGTAGCTGCTTACCTTTTTCTCATTCTCCGATAGTTTTTCGCGGAAGGCGGAAAACATACCATCGCACACCAGGGTTAAATGAGCGCCAATGGTTCTCTCCTCTTTATCTTCTTTAGTAAGGTATTTAACCCCGGTAACTTTACCGTCAATTTCTGTAAGTCCTGTAACGGTTCCTTCAAAAACAGAAACGTTTTGGTTAGCCAACATCTGCTTACGGATGGTTTGCAGAAACTTACCATTGCGGAAACCGCGGCCTGTTACTGTTTCGCCATTCTCCTTGGGGTAGGCAATCTGAAAGTTTTCGCCGTTCATAAACAGGGCATAGCCCTTTACCGGCTGCGCATCGAAGCCTTCCAGCACCTGTTCAAGGCCCATCTCCTTCAGTTTAACCACCCCGCCCGGTTGCAGCAATTCGCCGATAATTACATCGCGTTCCGCCATGCTTTTTTCCACCACGGCAATGCGTTTGCCCTGCCTGCCCAGGTAGGCAGCCATAGTAGCACCGGCAATGCCGGCGCCAACTATACAAATATCATACTGTAGTTCGTAGTCCATATTAAAACAGCACTGATTCTTCAATAAAGCGCTCCTCGGTTTTATTCAGGTTATACTTTACATCGTCCAGCGCTTCTATGATGCGGTTAAGGCGCTTTTTAGTTTCGGTGTAGTTGGGGTCTTCAGGGTTAAGCTTTTTGCGGATATCCTCAACAAAGGTTTCGGCAAACTTTTTAACCGCATCCATATCGTTAGTGCCTAACATCAACTTAGCGGCAATACCCTTGCGTATTTTAACCACCTCGGTATATACATTAGGGTTATTATAAATTTTAGCCAGGGTAGCCATAGCCATTACCTGCGGTATAGCGCAAAAACGAAACACCTGCGGGTCGCGTATCATGTGCAAATACAATATGCAGTTAGAAACATGCTGCAGCGCATTGGTTACCATTTCGTTTATACAAGCCAATGCCTCGGGCGAGGTAGGCTTGTTATGGAATTCCTCTAAACGCGTTGCATACTTACCCCATATCTGGCGCGGCCAAAACACGCGGCCCAGGCTAAGGTCCTCATAGTAATCGCGGCTGATGTTAGTTTTCTGCAGTAGTAAGCCCATCGAGTTGGCTAACTCCAGTTCTTCCTGCAGGCGCTCGCTCTCAAGGCCGGAGGCTGAGAAAAGCGAAGACAGGCCTATGCCCACCAAGCCCGCCACATAATGACAATAGTTATCGTAATCAGTAAGTGTATTTACTTTCTTCTCAGCATAGTCAGCCATGCCGTTACCCATTTTACAGCAGATGTCGGCTATCACTTTCTGATAACGTTCATCAAGCGATAGAAACAGCCCATTTACCTTATTGTAATTGGCCAGTAGGGTGCGGTAGTCATCACTATCACCCACGCCTTTAATGTTCCAGTTAGGATCGTAAGATTTTAAATAGAAGTTACGCAGCAGGGGCAAGCGCTTTTCAGCCGGGTAGGTCATATCATCCTCCACTGAATCTAAACCACGTAACACCAGGTAGAACACGCAAACGGGGTCTTTCAATTGTTCAGGCAGTTGCTGTATTACCACCGCAAAGGAGCGCGACACCCGGTTAAGGGCGGCATAGCAGAATTCGCGGTCATCCAGTTTAAGCGCCAGGGTCTCCAGCGGCTCGGGATAATCCTTAGGCACTTTACCACCAAATTTGATTTTAAGAAGGGCCATTAACTCCGATGGCCTGTATGCTGATTTTACCAATTCCATTACCATATGAAGAAAATTT
>CAZUHU010000176.1:0-3932 GCA_964620645.1 uncultured Chitinophaga sp. | reverse complement strand
AGGTTGGGTACCACCGCTACGCTACCGGAAAGCTTAAAGGCGATAAAGCCCGGGGGCGCCCCGTTGATGTACTGCAAGTGCCTGATGCTTCGCTATTGGTTTCAGATGATACGGGCAATGCCATCTATAGGATAAGTTTCAATAAGTAGAACGCGTTTGTTACTTCGGCAGGGCAATTACATTGTATGTAAAACGCCCTGTAATGAAACTTTTTCTACTTCTACCGGCTACCCTACTGCCTTTCTTTAGCAGGGCACAACCAGCTGCAAGTTCATCTTCTTTAAGCTGCAAAACAATAGAACAGATACTGGAGCTACCTGCCGCCTATAAAGTTGAATCGTATGAATTAGTTTTCTCTAACAAAATGCTGGTTCAAAAACAACAGGGCAAGGCCTGCCTTTATGAAAGCTGGGCTGCGAAGGCAAAAAAGGGGGATGTAATAAGTATTGAAAATATAATAGTGCTAAAGGGAGACCGCCGGATAAACTGGCCCCAAAAATTTTTAATTTTTGAAAGCGGCTCTCACAACCACCAGTAGCGGCAACGCATAAATCAAAGCAGCATTAATAGCACTTACGTGCACCGCTTGATTACCGAAATGCATAAAACAAAAAACCCGGACACTAAGGCCCGGGTTTCATTTAGTAATAAGTTCAATTTATCGTATAAGGGTTACGTTACCCTGCTTTTCAATTACGCTGCCGCTGGTACATTCGCCCTTAGCTACATAAACGTAGGTGGCTACTTCGGCAGCCTTGCCGTTAACGGTACCATCCCAGCCTTCGTTAATATCTTTAGAGTCATACACCAGGTGGCCCCAACGGTCGAACACGCGGAAGTATTCCAACTTACGCAGGCCGATGCCGCGCACAAACAGCTTGTCGTTCAGTCCGTCACCATTTGGGGTAAAGGTATTCGGTATATAAATCCAATCGGCATTACAACCCACTACTCTTATTTCCACACTATCAAGCGCTTTGCAGCCATAACTGTTAACCACATTTACATAGATGGTTTGCGTAGCCGTGGCCGTAACATATGGCCTGCGGCACTCTGTACAACTTAAGGAATCAAAAGTTGGCAACCAGAAGTAAGAAACATCATCAGGCGAGGCTGCATATATCTGCACCGTAGTTCCCTCGGCCACCGTTTGGTCATCGCCGGCTTCTACTACCGGTGTTGGGCCAATAGTAATATGCACCACATCAGTATCGGGCTTACAGGTTGAGCTGCTAACTACCACACGGTAATCGTAAATGCCCGGAGGTGCCGCCAGCGTTGGATTATAGATATTCGGATCATTAAGGAATGAAACCGGTATCCACTGCACTGTGGTATCATTAGCAGAGGCTTCCAGCACCTGCGCATGCAGGTCAATTGGTTCGCCTACACATTGTAGTATGGTATCTTCCAATATATCGGCCACCACATCAGTAATAGTCCAAACCTTAACAATGCGCGATATAGAACAACCCGATTGGTTATAGCCCGTTACACGGTAAATCATGCTATCCGGCGGGTAAACCACTGGGTTAACTATGGTAGTATCGTTGATGTATTGGTCAGGCTCCCAGGTAGCGGCCGTAACACCGGCACCTGCATTTAACTGCAGCGTATCGCCGGGGCAAATTCTGAAGGATATACCGGGGAATATGGGTGGCAGTTTATCTACATTAATTGTTACGGTATCGCGCGCAACGCAACCAAGGTTGGTGGTAGCAGTAACGTAATAAGTTATAGTATCAGGTGTGCTGGCTATAGGGTTAGGGCAGGTATCGCAGTTTAGGTATTTATTAGCCAGGCTTGCATCCCACTGAAAGTAATCGCCAAGTGTTAGATTGAACTGCACATAGTTACCCTCGCATACCGTAGTATCGTTCAGTTGCGGGTATGGTATAAGGCCCACTACAATGGTATCTACCGGGTAAGCAACCACGCAGCCCACACTATCGGTTAAAGTATAAACAGGATAATAGTTGCCCACGTTTTGATAGGTATGCACCAGGTTAACAGTATCCTGGTAAGAAACGCCATCACCTAAATCGGCAACAATAGAAACTGTTGATTGCACGCTGCCGCTTATGCTTACGGTTAAAGGTACGCATCCGCTATCGGGCGTAGCAACAAAGTTACCGATAGGCCCGCGAACACGAATCATATCTACATAAGTGGTGGTATCAATACAACCTGAACTGTCCCATGCAATCAGCGTTACGTCGTAATCGCCGGGGAAGAAATAAACGTGCAATGGCTCATAAGCCGTGCTGGTATCACCATCACCAAACAGCCACAGCCAATTCAAATCAGTACGGTTAGTTGAATTATAGAACTGAACCGGGAATGGCGGACATGGAGCAAAGTTACTGGTTACGAAAAAGTCGGCATTAGGCGTATCTACATCAATTGCGTTAGGTATAAACAACGTATCAGGACAGCCAACTGAAGAGTTCTGCGCTATCAGCGTTACGCCATAGGAACCACTTTGCGTGTACGTATGGTTAGGGTTAGGAAGGTTAGATGTTCCACCGTCACCAAAATCCCACAGGTAAACGTTTGGTATAAGGCCTATACCGGTGCTGGTATTAGTAAAGTGTATGGATTCGCCGGGACAGGCAACAGTATCTACAGTAAAAGATGGAACAGATTGCCTTGAGTTAATATTAAAGTTGGTGGAAGCACTACAGCCATGTGTATCGCGCACATAAAATTTGATATTAGTAACACCTGCAGCAAAGGTATCAACCGCGGTAGAAGTAAAAGCTGTATCGCCCGGTGCAAAAACCCAGTTCCAATAGTTTATAGAGCCCAGGTAACTGGTGCTGCTATCGCGGAACTGCACCAACAAAGGAGCGCAACCTGAAGCCGGGTTGGCTGTTGGGTTAAGCTTAATGCCATACACTGTTATGTATTGCACTTTAGTAATAGTATCAGAACACTGCTGGCCAGGATTGATAATAAGTTGAATAGTGTATTTGCCCGTATCAGTAAAGGTATGTGTAGGATTCTGTTGGGTGCTTGAAAAGCTATCGCCAAAGGTCCACAGCCAGCTGCTGGCAAAGGTTGACGTATCGGAAAAGTGAACAGTGAGATATAAGCAACCGCTGGTAGTATCAGCTATAAAGCCGGCATTAGGCGTACCAATAGGCAATTGCTTCTTTGTTGAGTCAACACAACCGGTAAGAGTGTTAGACACTACCAAAGTTATGGTGTAACTGTTTTGGCCCGGAAATGTATGCACAGGGCTTTGTTGCGTAGAAGATGTTCCATCGCCAAAATCCCAGAACCAGGTATCGGCGCCAATTGAAGTATCAATAAATGCTACTGTGGTAGGGTTTGAACAATCAAACTGGAAAACAAAATCAGCACGCGGCACCAATACCTGTATGTACTTTAGCTTCACCAGTGTGGCACTGCAGCCCTGATTGATTACAGTTAAGGTAATATCAAAATGGCCCGTATCGCTATAAGTATGCGTAGGGTTGGCTAAGGTACTTGTTTGTCCATCGCCAAAATCCCAAATGTAGGTGGTTTGCGCACCAACACCGGCAGTATTATTAGTAAAGGTTACTGTTTGGTCAACACAAACAGTTAAAGGATTGGCGCTGAAATCAGGAACCAATGTTTGGCCAACATCAATCGTACCGGCATAAACAAAGCTATCGATACAACCGTTTGAGTTTTGAACGGTTAATACGGGGCTATACTGTCCTGTGGCCATATAAACATGCACCGGGTTAGCAACGGAAGAAACACCGCCATCGCCAAAATTCCATGAATAACCTGTTACAGGTGCATTGCTGGTAACATTGCTTGTAAAGTGCACCAACAAAGGGCTACAGCCCTGGGTAGAGTCCACCGTAAACGAAGCATTTAGGCCGCCAATAACAACATAGTTAGTACGGGTAAAGGTATTTACACATCCCGTAGCGTTG
>CAZUHU010000175.1:0-7693 GCA_964620645.1 uncultured Chitinophaga sp. | reverse complement strand
CGGCAAATGAGCAGGTAATAGATACTGACCTTGAAGAACGCATGGCCCTTGCACAAAAAACCTGCTCCCTGGTTCTATCACTGCGTAAAAAGGAGAAGATAAAAGTACGTCAACCGCTTTCTAAGGTTTTAATACCGGTATTGAGCCCTAAAATGAAAACCCAACTGCAAAAGGTAGAAGACTACATTTTGAGCGAGGTTAACGTTAAGGCAATCGAGTATGTAGATGACGCATCGGGCATAGTAAAGAAGAAGATAAAGCCGAACTTTAAGGAGCTTGGCAAACGTGCTGGCCCTAAAATGAAAGCCATACAAAATGCGGTATCCGCTTTTGTACAGGATGATATACGCACCATTGAAACCAATGGCAGCTACAACCTGAATTTAGACGGCGAGGTTTTTGCTTTAGCACTAAGTGAAGTAGAGATATTGACGGAAGATATACCGGGCTGGTTAGTAGCCAGCGATGGCGGCTTAACTGTTGCCTTGGATATAACCATTGACGAAACCCTGCGCCAGGAAGGCAATGCGCGCGAGTTTGTAAATAAAATACAGAACCTGCGTAAGGATAAGGACTTCCAGGTGTTGGACCGCATACGGGTTAGCGTAGTTAAAAACAAAACCTTTGAAGAGGCTTTAACCCGCTTTAAAGATTATATAAGCAACGAGATACTGGCCAAGGAAATACTGTTGGTAGATGGCTTGCAGGAGTTTGATGAGGTGGAGATGAATGAAGAAAAATTACAGGTTAAAGTAGAACTGAACTAAATGAAGAGGTCGCACGCATTTTTAATTATAGCAATAGTTATAATAATTGACCAGGCATTAAAAATTTGGGTTAAAACCCATATGATGCTTAGCCAGGAATATGTAATTACCAATTGGTTCCGCATCCATTTTACGGAGAATGCAGGCATGGCCTTTGGTATGTTGTTGCCCGGTGTTTGGGGCAAAATTTTTCTTAGTGTGTTCCGCCTGTTTGCAGTTGGCGGCGGCCTTTGGTATTTAACCCGCATCATCCGCGAGAAAGCCCATTGGGGTTTTGTGGCAGCGGTAAGCCTTATACTGGCCGGCGCCTTCGGTAACATGATTGATGGCACCTTTTATGGCGTTATTTTTTCGGATAGCCAATATGCAGTTGCGCAGATGTTCCCGCCGGAAGGTGGTTACAGCGGCTGGATGCAGGGCCTGGTAGTTGATATGCTTTGGTTCCCTTTATTCCACGGTTACTGGCCTAAGTGGATGCCTTTTGTTGGTGGCGACTACTTCGAGTTTTTCCGCTTCATCTTTAACATAGCTGATGCGGCCATTACTGTTGGGGTGTTTATCATCATCTTCTTTCAGCGTGCTTTCTTTAAAAAGGAAGAAGAAAGCGCTACACCGGCCGGCGAACCACAGCCTGTAGCGGAAGGCTAAAACTCGCTAAAGGTCTGAACAATAGTTTTCAGCTCTTTGTTGTCTCTTTGCTCCTCCATTATTTTAGAGAAGTCTTTTAGCTCGTAGCCCTTGGGCAGGCTAAAAACATCTTTGCTGATAGTTTCAGTTTTAACGGCAACCTTAACTGATGATTGGCGTTTACCAACCTTATAATCGGTTTCTGCTTCTGTTATGTTTCCTCCCTGGGCTTCGTTCCAGCTACCAATCAATCTTAAAAAAGGAATCAATTCATTAACGGGCATTTTGAAATCGCTAACCCATCCTGTAATTTTTACCAGGTTGGTTTCAGTAACAAACTTAGTTTGACGGACCCCTTCCTTTTCTATGGCCTTATCGGTCAGTTTCATTTCAGCAGGGTAATAACGCACATAACCTTCTTTCAAATTTTCGCGTTCGTAAAAAGCCAATAGCGAGTCCAGGTTGTACTTGATGATTACCTTTTTGCTTTCGGTAGAAACCGTAAACAATTCGCGTGTTTCAAGGTTCACCACAAAGTGGTCGTATTTTTTATTGCCGTTCTGGGTTTGCTTAATGTAAACTTCTTTACCCTTTACCTTAACTTCAGTTACTGTGCTTTGGTTTTTTTCGTTTTTGTAGGTAACAGCCATAGTGCCCTCAAAGCCGGTTTGGGCAAAGGCAAACTGTTGAAGCATTAAAAAAGCAAAGAGTAGTTTCTTCATAAAGCCTGGTTAAAAAACTTGTTTCCGAAAATAGTTACTGCCACTGCAATGGCAACTATAGCGGCTATTAAAACAGCACCGGCAGCAACATCTTTTATTTTACCGGCCATGGGGTGTATTTGCGGCGATACAAAATCAACCATATACTCCATTGCCGTGTTCAGCATCTCCGCTACAATTACCAGGCCGAAAGTCAGAAAGATGACACTCCACTCTATGGCATCCAGCTCAAAGTAAATACCGGCTACCACTACCACTACTACGGCCGCCAAATGAATTTTAAGGTTCAGTTGTTCCTTAACCGCAACCAGAATACCCTTTATAGCATACCCAAATCCTTTCAGCACTTTCATAACAGCGTATCTATTGCTTTAGTTAGCCAATCCTCACCGGTGCCAAATGTGTGAAAACCCCTATACTTTTCCGATTCTTTTAAGGCTTTTTCCAGATTTAAATGCTGCTGAGAAAAAAAAGTGGCTACACCTTGTTCTTTTAGCACTTCGGCAAGATACTGTTGTTCCGTTTGGCCGGGAGTGGGTATAAACAACGCCTTACCCCCAATCTGCATTAAATCCATTACCATGCTGTAACCTGAACGGCATATTACTATACCGCTTTCGCATAGCACTTCATTTATTTCAGCACTTTCCAGGCAGTTCACTATAGTCACGCTTTCCTGTTGGCGGTTAAACTTTTGCTTTATATCCGGCAGGCCTCTTACCACTATAGCCTTTTTGCGAAGAGGCACCAACTGTTGAAGCACCATTTCTTCAAAAATGCTGCGTTGGGGTTCGGGGCCTGAGCAAATTACCGCTACCTCATACTTAAGCGGTACCTGTTTGGGCGTTAAGCGTGATAGATAACCGATATACCCGGGCGATAGTGCGTTATTGGTTGGCATTAGCGCCGTAAAGGGGGTTTGCGGTGGGGCAGGCAACCAGCACTCGCTAAACTTGGCTATTTGCCGATGGTTGAAATAATTGACAACGCCTTCCATCCACTTCCAGGCGGGGGGCATTAGTATATTCAACTGGTGCGTGATAAAAACAGATTTTACTTTTTTTGAATACGCGCCGTAGCGGTTATCAGAAATAACCACATCAACTTTTTGGGCCGCTACAATCTCCTCTATCATCTTTTGCTCCTTGTTGATGGTGTTTATGAACTTAGGCAATTGCGCACCCATTTTCCAAACCATAGAACCCGTAGAAGGATAAACGGGATTATAAGCCGGTAGATTAAAGTATTGTAACCCTGCAAACTCCTTCTGCAACAGGCTAAGTGCCGGGCCTGAAGTAGCCACCAAAACCTCAGCGCCCCGCTTTTGCAACTGCCTGATTACAGGAATGCAGCGGGTAGCGTGGCCCAGGCCCCAATCAAGTGGAGCAATCAGTACCTTTTTCACAATTGCAGAAAGGTTTCCATTCAAAAAATTATTTTTGAGGCTATACGTTTTAAGTATATGCACAAGCAAATAAAACATATCGCGCGCATTGCTCTTATAGCCCTGGTAGGAATTACGCTGGCTACCACGCTTCCTTCCTGCAAAGCCAACAAGTGCGATTGCCCTACCTTTGGGGGCCACAGGCTGAAACACTAAAGCTTACTCATGAACTTTTAGGCTGCCTGGCCTGTTTTTAACAGGGCTGTATTGTTATATTCACCCTTTAAATTTTTGTCATGATAATTACCAAAAAGGTAGAGAAAGCCTTAAACGAACACCTTAGCCTTGAACTAAATGCTAAATTCAGCTACCTGGCTGTTGCAAGCTGGTGTGAGGTAGAAGGTTATGAAGGCACTGCCAAGTTTTTCTACAAGCAATCTTCCGAGGAAAACAGCCACTTTATGAAGTTTTTTACCTACATAAATGAGGTGGGTGGCCATGCGTTGGTTCCGGCACTAAAAGAACCCAAATACCAGTTTAAATCTATACAGGAAGCCGTGGAAATGGCCCTGGAACACGAACAAAAGGTAACCAAGGCTATTTATAAGGTACTAACCCTGGCAAAAGCCGAGGGCGACCATGCCACAGAGGACTTTTTGCGCTTTTTTGTGGATGAACAAAAGGAAGAAGAAGTGCAGTTTAAGCGTATTTTGGATAAAATAAAGCTGATTGGCGGCGGCCCCCAAAGCCTCTATTACATTGATAAAGAGTTCGAAAAGATTTCCGGCCCGCAGGCTAAGAAGAAAAAAGATAAAAACGCCGAAGAGGCCTGATTGTACCCTTGACAAACCACTTAAAGCACATTACCTTGAGCTTAAACTTAAGAAATTTGAAACCCCTTGACAAATTAGGCGCTGGTGAGCGTGCTTACATCGTGGATATGCGTAACTCAAAACTTTGCGAAAAGTTTTTTGAGTTAGGCATCTTCCCCGGTGATTTGGTAGAAGTGAAAGTGAACTCCGTTGATAATAACTCTCTGGTTGTTACTATAAACAATAAAACGTTTAACATCTTCCGCCAGGCTGCGGAAACCATTATTACCTATACGGTAAGCTTCGAATTCAGCCTTAACTAATTTTACCCTGTACAGGCGCACTTGTTTAATGCTTTGAGAGAAGCCTTCGAATCGTTTTTTCAGCTTTAGTTGTTTACCAACTCAAAAGCAGCGCAACGGTTTTGTTGCAATAATTCTTCAGGGCAATTAGGGCTGGTGCAGCCATTGCGCGAAACACTGTTTCCGTAGTAAGAGCAAATTACACGCTCTACCGCTACGCCGTTTTGTATAAGGAATTTGAGCACTGCATCTGAACGGCGAAGGGAAACAATTTTAGGATTGCTTTCATCGGAAGAAGCGATAGCAGAAATTTTAACCTTAGCCAAAGGTGCATCATTTAAAGCCTGGATAACATCCTTCAACTGGGTACGGGCCTTAGCGTTCAATTCGTAGCCATTCTTTTCAAACTCTATTACCGGCAATGCCGCTGAAATTATTTCTGGGCCTACCGGCGTTTTAGGAAGCTTATAGGTTTTAGCTAAAGGTATAGCGCTATTAGTAGATATTATGAGTGTATCTACAACAGGATTGTAGCGGTTTTTGCTGGCTACAAAATAATAAGTGCCTCCAACAGGCACGCTAACCTTAACCGCGCCTGCATCATCGGTTTGCAGTTTACCAAAATCAACGCCTGCTGCGCTCTTAACACTTATGTAAGATTTTGCGATGGCTGCATCTGTAGCTGCATCCACAATGGTTACGTTAATATCAGCCATAGGCGCCTTAGCCTCCGGTGTTACGTTGTTGGTAGGCTGTAATTGACCGGCGCTGTTCGCATCCGTTTTAGTTGCTTCTTTCGGATTTTGCAGGGCCGCAAGTTCTTTTGCCATTTTTTCTTTCTCTAGCTGCACCATTGCCAGCGAATCTTCCATACGTTTTTTAGCGGCAGCGGCCGTTGCTAACTCCTGCTGGTGCTTTTGCTCCTGTTCAGCAGCAATTCTCTGTTGTTCAGCAATTGCCTTGTTAATTGAATCCTGTTTTAAGCGTTGCTCTTCTTCTGCACGTTTCTGTTCAGCCAACAATTGCTGTTGTTTCTGCTCCTCTTCTTTTAATTTTTGTGCAGCCAGTTGCTTTTCCTTTTGCTCATTTTCAACACGCATAACAGAATCGGCTACGGCCTTTTTACGTGCCGCTTCCAGATCATCTTTCATGCGTTTTACTTCGGCTTGCTCCTTCGCAAGTTTTTCCTCAGCAGCAGTTTTTTCTGCCAGCACTTTTGCCTTAGCGATGGAATCCTGAACCTGCTTGCGCCGTGTTTCTTCGGCTGCAGCAAGCAGTTTGCTTCTTTGCTCCTCTTCCTGTTTATTTTTTACTTCAAGTGCCTGCGCCTGCGCTATCGAATCCTTTACAAATTTTGCATGCATAAGGGCCAAAGCCTTTTGAACGGAGTCTTCAAAGTGCTTACGGTTAGCGGCCTCAGTTTTAACTCTGGCTATTGAATCCTCTCTTGCCTTAGCAGTGGCTAACTCCTGCAACCTGCGCTTTTCCTCGGCCAATTTCTTTTCCTGTTCAAGGCGGTCGCGTGCCGCCGCTTCTTCCACCCGGCGTTTTTCTTCAGCCTGTTTGGCCAGCTCTTTTGCATTGCTTAAAGAATCCTGAATAAACTTTTTGCGCTCATCCAGTTTGCGTTTTGCTTCAACTTCAGCCTGTGCCTGTTTTTCTGCAGCTTCCTTCTCTTTGCGTTTCAATTCTTCTTTAGCTGCAGCTAAGGAGTCCTTTCTTGCCATCTCGCGGAATTTGGCTTCCACTTTAGCAATAGAATCGTTACGGGCTTTAGTTGCCTTTAATTCAGCAGCAATGCGCTCCTGTTCAATTTTCAAACGGGCGAGCGAATCGTTGCGTGCGTTTTTAGCAACTAACTCATCCATCTTGCGCTTCTCCTCTGCCTGGCGCATAGCTTCTGCCTCTGCAGCCTTCCTCTTCGCCTCTTCCTCGGCAGCTTTTTGCGCCATTGCTTTGGCATTGGCAATAGAATCCTGCTCAGCTTTTTTCCTGGCAGCCTCCTGCTCAGCAGCTATACGCACCTGCTCGGCCTGGGCAGCGGCAATAGAGTCCATCACAAACTTCTGACGGGTTAAGGCTTCCTGTTGCAGGCGTTCTTCTTCCTGTTTCTTCCGTAGCGCTTCTTCCTCCAGGCGTTTCTGTTCGGCTGCAATAGAATCTTTTACAAATTTTTCGCGTGCCAGTAATTGCGCTTTAGTTACTGAATCTTCGTAAGCCTTCTTCGCCAGTTTTTCTTTTTCAATCCGTTCCTGTTCGGCACTTAAGCGCGCAATAGAATCCTGGTAAGCTTTCATCCAGGCTGTAGCGCGTGCTTTTTCGATTGAATCTTCTTTTATCTTTTTCGCTAAACGCTCGCGCTCCAAGGCATCACGTTTGGCCTGCTCGCGGTTAAAAGAATCTTCCAGAAACTTCTGGCGGGCCACTTCTTTCGCTCTAACCAGGGAATCCTCGTAGGCTCTCTTTTCAGCTGCCTCGCGTATACGACGGGTTTGTTCCTTCTTTATCTTAAGCAATGAATCTTCAAAAAAAGTTCTCCGCTCCAGGTTCTCGGCACGGGCTATAGAATCATACAACGCTTTAATCAACAGTTCTTCGTTATTATTTTTCTTAACACCGCTAAGGCCGCCATCCTGCGCCAACACCGATTTATCCTGCGGCTTTAGTTTAAACAGCCTGCTGCAGGAATAGCCATCTTTGTTGGTGAAATAGATACTGTCAAAAGCAGAATAGTAATCAGCTTTGTTAACCTGCACGCTATACCGTGTTAGCGACATAACATCAACTACACAAAAACCTTTGCTATCCGTAATTTTTCTGCTTACCTCAGCACCTTTGCTGTTTTTTACAATAGCAGTTGCCCCTGCAATGAATTTGCCTCCGGTATCAGTTACTGTAAAATAACAACGTGACTGTTTGGGCTGGTTGGCGGCTACAGCTTTGGCAATAGAATCGCGATAAGCTTTTTCGAGTGCCGCTTCGCGCGCCATGCTTTCCTTTAGAGCCTGCACCTTTGCCAACGAATCCGCTAAATGCTGCTTTGCGGCTTCAGCTGCGCGGGCCAAAGAATCCTGTTGCG
>CAZUHU010000174.1:0-7853 GCA_964620645.1 uncultured Chitinophaga sp. | reverse complement strand
CTTATTAAAAGCGAAGGAGTAGTTTGGTTCACCCTGTATGGTGGGGGTGGATTGGTTTATCTAAAAGGTGACGACTACATTATTTTCGATAAAGCACATGGGTTAAGCGGCGATGAAGGATTCGATTTGCATAAAGATACTTACGGTAATATTTGGGTTAGTACGTACGATGCAGGAATTTCAAGGCTGAATGCATCGGGCATAGTTACCGATTACAAATCACCTGATTTTTTGCGGACGGCGACGACCATAAAAGATGGAAGGGATGGTAACCGGTATTACTTTTTAAACGGAGGTGGACTGTATAAAGAAACAACTACAGGTTACGAATTCATTACTAACCAGGTGCAAAAGCCTCTTCCTTCCGTGCGTCATTTTATGGATGGCATTGTGAGTGCCGATGGCACAGCCTGGCTGGCGAGTTACAGCTACGGAATTGCACATTACGACAAAAAAAACATCACCTTTTATTATTATTCCGACGACCCTGTTAAACGCGTCTTACTCAGCGCTGCTAAGGATGGAAACAATAATCCCTGGTTTTCTACCATGGATTACGGTTTGATTTATGTAAAGGGTAAAGATTTCTTTCATCTTACCAATGCAGATGGACTGACATCCAATACCCCGCGTTTTGTTAGAGAAGCACCCGACGGCTCCATTTTTTCTTTCAGCGAAAAAGACCTCCAAAAAATAAGCAACGATACTATTTACGACTTTAATGTAAACAATAAACCCTTCCGGTTTGAACCCTTCTTCCTTCATTCTTTGGCAGAAGGGGATTTTTTAATAGCCGCTGATAAAGGATTGTTGCGAATGAAAGACGGCGTGCTTTACATGCTGGATTCTACCGGCTTTTTTGATAGTTATACAATCAGTAATATACTGGGGGATAGCGCCGGAACTTTATGGTTTAACAATAGCCAGGGTATAGTAAAAGCTCAACTGGATGGGTTAACCATTTCAAATATTCAGCCGGTTAAGGCGGGCAATAAAATTATGCTTGCCCAAATTATCAGTAATGGGTATGTTGATGATAAAAACACGCCCCATTGGTCATCTGCAGACGGTTTTTTGACATACAAACCCGAACTTGAAAGTGCTCTTGCAGCGGTTCCACATTTTAATTTTTTAGGTGCTGCAATAAACGATTCTGCTACCAGTGTAAAAGATATACCTGACCTACTGCCCAGCGATGAATTGACCGTATTTTATTCACTGGTTTGTTGGGGAAGTGAGGATGTTTTAAACCATAAGTACGCATTGATAAATGTGCATAGCCATGATACTATTGAACATACTATAAACGAAAAAGGCTTACTCGTACTAAACAACCTTCGCACCGGTACTTATCAACTGGTTTTGATAGCAACACTTGAAGGAAAGAAGTTTTATTCAACGCCTTTAAATTTACAGGTAAACCCTCACTGGTATAACTCGGTATGGTTTTATGTATTGAGTATTATTTTATTAATGGGGCTTATTTACCTGTTATTCCGCTTCCGTACTACGCGCTTGCAAAAAGCAAAAGCAGATTTGGAAGCCCTTGTTACGAGCCGAACAGCCGCCCTTACCGCATCGCTTGCTGAAAGAGAAATATTGCTGAAGGAGATTCACCATCGGGTAAAAAACAATTTACAGGTTATAAGCGGCCTGCTGGAATTGCAGAAGGAAGAAATGACCGACGAAAAAGTGAAAGCAGCCTTTAGCGAAGGGCAAAGCCGTGTTCGTTCCGTAGCCCTTATTCATCATAATCTGTATCAAAACGATGCCTTATCAGGTATCTTTTTCAAATCCTTTGCAGGCGACCTGGTAAAATATATGGCTGAAGTGTTTGAGGAAAGAAACAAAAAACTTTCGGTTGAAATACTTGGCGATGATGCGAATCTGGATATAGATACTGCTGTGCCGCTTGGCTTAATTATTAATGAGTTATTAACCAACGCCTACAAATATGCCATTCCTGAAAATAAGCCCGGCGTGTTAACACTGGAACTAAGAATAATATCGGAGGGGCGGTATGAATTGGTATGTAAGGACAATGGCCCCGGCATAAAAGGCACGCTCAATTTTGAAGATGCCACCACCCTTGGCTTACGACTTATCAAAGGTCTTATTGGTCAATTAGCGGGCTCAGTAAGCTATCACTATGAAGGAGGCGCTGTATTTACCTTTAATTTTAAAGACGCCGAAGCGCGGCGCAAAGAATGATACTATATGTTACTTTTTAAATTATACTTTTTAACCCCTCGGCAACATGAATGAGATAAGAATTGGAGTAGTTGAAGACGAGATGATAATTAGCGATGTGCTGGTGCTTACCTTGCGCAAGCTTGGTTACAAAGTATCTTTTACAGCCTTAAACTATGTAAGTGCAATTAAAATGATAGATGCCGAGCGGCCTGATATAGTTTTACTGGACATAAACTTAGGCGGGCAAAAAGATGGTATTGATGTGGCAAAGTATATAAGAGAGAAATACCCGATGCTTATTATCTTTCTTACAGCTAACAGCGATGCAGCTACCATTCAGCGGGCCAAGGATGTTAAACCCAATGCCTACCTGCTAAAGCCATTCAGTAAAGACCATTTATATGCAGCGATAGAAATAGCAGTAGCCAGCCAGGCTGAGCAGACATACAGTAATGAATCAATACTGGTAAAAGACGGATATCACTATGTCAAGGTGTTTCTGAACGAGATTAAATTTGTAAGCAGCGATCATAATTATGTAACGCTCCACTTAGATGGCAGAAAGGTGATGGTGCGTTCCACCCTTTCTGAAATGTATAACCGCCTGGATAATCCCCAATTTATAAAAATCAACCGCGGCTATATCGTAAACATCCATTTTGTAACAAAAATTGAAACTGAAAGTGTTTTTATAGGTGAAAAGCCTTTTACCGTAAACAAAGCGCAGCGCGATATGCTGCTGCAACTGCTTGAAAAAAAGCTCGGTTGAATTCAGCTTCATATTATCCTTTTGTTACGTGCTTTTTTGCCATCCCCGTTTTTCTGGCTTTCATCCCTTTTTTAGCGGCTTGGTTATTTAGTAAACATATTTGTGCCGGGCTTATATGACACGCTATCCATTTGTTTGAGTTTATGATTTAGGGTAAAACCATCAATAAATTAAATGCTAAGTCCGGCCGGTCTAACAACATGCTGTAATTCTCCAATGCCAACCAGGCTTTTGGCTATACCTACTGCTTCCCCAACCTTTAAAAGCAACACACTTTTTCTTATACCATAATACCCATACCACAATTACCCATATAAAAAGTACCCCCTATATTCTCTATATCAACCCTCATATATGAAAAATTCTGCATTAAAGTTGCTGCTGGCAACAACATTTGCATTACTTGGCGTTGTTATTCTGTCGGCTCAGGCCCCATCCTACACATGGGCAAAACGGGCAGGTGGCACCCTGGATGATTATACTACTGATATGGCAGTGGATGCCTCTGGTAATGTATATGTTACCGGATATTATACCAGCTCCAGCATCACTTTCGGGTCTACCACATTTAATAATTCAAGCCCAGGCAATGCCCGGTACTTTCTAGCAAAATATAACTCCTCGGGCACAGTGCAGTGGGCACGTACTTGCACCAGTTCCAATACTTCATTTTCTGAGGCAGCGTTGTCAGTAGCTGTTGATGCTTCGGGCAACGTAGTGGTAACGGGTTACTATGGTGCCGGCACTGTTACTTTCGGCCCCATTACTCTTAATAACACTACCGTTGGCGGAGGATATGATGATGTGTTTGTAGTTAAATACGATGCCAGCGGTACAGTGGTATGGGCTAAGTCAGCGGGTGGCGACCGCACAGATTTAGGTAAGGCAGTTACTACAGATGCCAGCGGTAATGTGTATGTAACCGGTGAATTTAGAAGCCCGAGTTTTTTGATTGAAGGATTTACCTACAATAATGCAGGAACCGGTACCAACCCGCCTAAAGATATTTTCTTAGCGAAGTATAATGATTTAGGTGCTGCCATTTGGCAACAATCGTTTGGCGCTGCAGCAGAAGAGACTGTCAGCGATATTTGTGCTGATGCAAGCGGGAACATTTCATTTACCGGAACTTTTACCAGTTCAACACTCACTTTTGGTTCTACCACCTTAACTCGTACAGGAGATGTGGATGCTTTTACTGCGCAGTGTAACGGTAATAGCAGCCTTATGCTATGGGCAAGTAAAATTGCCGGTGCCACGGGTGTTTCCCCCAATTCATTGCAATTAACTGATATTACTGCCGATGCTGCCGGCAACCTTTACCTGGCTGGTTATTTTGGTAATTTTCCTATCAATTTCGGCAGCAGTAATTTAACATCAAGCGGGTGGTTTAATTATTTGTTGGTAAAATACAATTCATCGGGAGCGGAACAATGGGCCAAAACAGCAACCTCTCCTTCCGGTAATGGTACATACGCGTCCGGGGTTGCCACCGATGGTAGCGGCAACGTCATAGTTTGCGGTTATTTTAACGGACCTACAGTTAACCTTGGTTCAGGCAGTTTGAGTAATACATCCACTGCCGAAGATCTTACTTTGGCTAAGTATAATTCATCAGGCACAATTTTATGGGCCATAAAAGACGGTGGCACGGAGACAGATTATAGTGAAACAGTGGCTGTGGATCCTACGGGTAACATCTATTTTTCAGGTTACTTTTACAGCGCCAGCCTTACACTTGGGTCAACAACGCTCACCAACTCGCAAGAGTTTTATCATGACATATTTGTATCAAAATTGGCGACATCCTGCACCCCACCGAACGGCACGGTTGCTTTTGGAGCATTCAGTGGGGTTACTTCTTCGGCTACCACTACAAATGTTACTTACACCAACGGCGGTAACGCAGCGTCGGGTTATGTGCTTTTACGAAGTACTACCAACACCCCGCCAACCGCTCCTGCATCGGGCACGGCGGTTCCAACAGCGGGCAGCACATCCTTTGTTTCGGGTTATACCGTTGTAAACGCTACCACTACTTTGGGCAGTTCGGTACCTTTCAACAGCGCAGGCCTTACTGCTTCTACTACTTATTACTACTGGGTGGTAGCTTACCAAAACACCAACGGACCTTGCTGGTTTACACCTGCTTCGCAACTGAATAACAGTCAGGCAACCTCAGCTCCGACTGCTTGTATTGCGCCCAACGGCACAGTTGCTTTTGGAGCATTCAGTGGGGTTACTTCTTCGGCTACCACTACAAATGTTACTTACACCAACGGCGGTAACGCAGCGTCGGGTTATGTGCTTTTACGAAGTACTACCAACACCCCGCCAACCGCTCCTGCATCGGGCACGGCGGTTCCAACAGCGGGCAGCACATCCTTTGTTTCGGGTTATACCGTTGTAAACGCTACCACTACTTTGGGCAGTTCGGTACCTTTCAACAGCGCAGGCCTTACTGCTTCTACTACTTATTACTACTGGGTGGTAGCTTACCAAAACACCAACGGACCTTGCTGGTTTACACCTGCAATACAGACAAGCAATAGCCAGGCTACTTCAGCACCTCCTAGCGCTACGGCTTTAAATTTTGATGGTGTGGATGATCAGGTAGACCTTGGTGTGTTATTTGAATTTAATATGGCAGGAGGAAGTGGAACCATTGAGGCTTGGTTCAAAACAAGCAATGCCGGGAGTTCATTCCGTGGTATTTTGGTTAAGGAATACAATTACGGCATTTTCCTTTTGGATAACCAGGTATGTGTATTCGACTGGACTCTTGGTACGCCTGTCTTTACTTCTACCAGTACCTATAACGACAACGCCTGGCACCATGTAGCTTTTGTATTTCAGGATGGAGTTACGAATGGATCGAAAGTGTTTATTGACGGAGTGGCTCAAGCCCCATTTACTTATAATTTTGGGTCAATTCCCTCAAGATTAACTATTGGCAACAGCAACGGTAATACACAAAATTTTAATGGGACCATAGATGAAGTTCGGATATGGAACAAGGTTTTGTGCGATGGTGATATTATTAACCAACGCAACTGCGAATTGGGCGGTACGTTGAGCAGCGACCTGGTGGCTTATTATAAATTTAACCAGGGGGCTGATGCCGGTAATAATACCGGAATTAGCACGTTAACTGATTCTAAAGGTTCCCAATCGGGTACTCTTGAGAACTTTACTTTAACAGGCAGTACCTCTAACTTTATTTCGGGTGGTTCAACACCATCAGGTGTAACGTGTACGTATGCACCTTTAACGGCAACAGCAACCAACACCGGTGCATACTGCGCCGGTGCAACTATAAGTTTGAGTGCAAGCCCGGGTGGCGGAACTCCAACTTACACTTATTCCTGGTCAAGCAGTGCAGGCGGGCCATATACAGCAAACGGAAATCCTGCTACACGTACGTCGTCTACCACAGCTATGAGCGGAGCATATAATGTAACTGTAACCGATGCTTCCTCTTGTACAGCATCGGCTTCTACATCGGTAACCGTTAACTCCGGTGCAACGGCCAATGCCGGTAATGCCTTAGCAGCCATCTGCCAGGGCGGAACATCGGCACAAATGGGCGGCAGTGTAGGAGGCAGTGCCACGGGCGGAACCTGGAGCGGGGGAGCCGGCACATGGACTAACGCCACTAACCCTGCTACTGCTACTTATACAGCAAGCGCATTGGAAAGCGGACTGATAACACTTACATTAACCACAAGTGGTGGTTCGTGCGGCACAACTACTGCCACTAAAACTATTACGGTTAACGCCAATCCAACAGCCAATGCAGGTGGAAGCTTAGGCAGTATTTGCCAAAATGGTGGAACCACTGCTGCTATGGGTGGCTCGGTAGGCGGTGGCGCTACAGGAGGAACATGGACAGGTGGTGCAGGAATATGGACAAATGCAAACAATCCCGCTACTGCTACATATACTGCGGGAGCATCGGAAAGTGGTTCTATAACACTTACATTAACTACGAGTGGTGGTTCGTGCGGAACTGCCACAGCTACTAAAACTATAACTGTAAACGCAACCAGCACCGCCAGTGCGGCATCTTCAACACCTACACTTTGTGTAAATACTCTTCTTACTAATATTACACATAGTACCACCGGAGCCACTGGCATTGGTACGGCTACCGGATTACCGGCAGGAGTAACAGCTGCATGGGCAAGCAATACCATTACCATTAGCGGAACACCAACAGCCAGCGGCACATTTAACTACTCTATTCCATTAACGGGTTGCGGGCTTACAAATGCCACAGGAACTATTACCGTTAATCCAACTCCAACTGCCAATGCAGGTGTGGCATTAGCTGCTATTTGTCAGGGAGCTACATCGGCAGCTATGGGTGGCAGTGTAGGTGGTGGGGCTACCGGTGGAACATGGAGCGGAGGTGCAGGAACCTGGACTAACGCGAATAACCCTGCTACTGCTACCTACACAGCAGGAGCATCAGAAAGTGGTTCTATTACACTTACGCTCACTACCAGCGGTGGTTCGTGCGGAACTACCACCGCTACCAAAGCTATTACCGTGAACAGCAGCGTAACACCTGCGGTTTCCATTGCTGCAGTTCCGGGCGGAGCCATCTGCACCGGCACCAGTGTAACCTTTACCGCCACGGCCGCTAACCTGAGCGGTGGAACGGTGGGTACCTACAACTTTAAAGTAAACGGCATCAGTGTGCAGAACACCGCCAGCAACACGTATACTTCCTCTTCACTCACTAACGGACAAACCGTAACCTGCGATATCAGCATCACTGGCGGCTCTTGTTTATCGTCCACTACGGCTATATCGAACACCATTACTATGGTAGTGAACAGCAGCGTAACACCTGCGGTTTCCATTGCTGCAGTTCCGGGCGGAGCCA
>CAZUHU010000173.1:0-7936 GCA_964620645.1 uncultured Chitinophaga sp. | reverse complement strand
GTAGCCGAGCAGTTGCCGCCGTACGAAGCAGTAACGGTTACTGTATAGGTTCCTGAGGCCGTAGTAGTATAGGTTGCGGGTGAAGAAGTTTGCGTACCCAGCGGAGCAGGCATTGCCCATGTTATGGTGTGTGGCCCGCCGCCTGTATTATCAGTTAACGTAATAGTTGCCGGGTTAGTGGCATTAACACAGGTAGTGCTAACGTTGCTACTGATGTTAATGACAGGAGTGCTTGTATTACAGATAAAATCATTTATGGTCATGGAGTCAATACATCCACCGCCGGAAGCATGCACTACAACCAGTTTAACATCGTAACAGTTAGCGGATATAGGGAAGGAATGCGCGAAGTTTAAGCCTGCAGGTGCGGTGGAACTTTGCTGAAGGGCGCCATCTACATACCACTTGTAGGTCATATTAGGCCCTGCGTTATTGGCCGTAAAGTTTACAGCCAAAGGTCCGCTTGCGCAGTGGGCCTCAGTGGTGTCGGCTGTAAAGAATGCCACCGGCTTGGGTATAATGCGCACCGTATCAAGGTAAGTTTTAGGCGGTGCATAACAGCCGCAGGAGTTTTTGGCAACTACGGTAATATCGTATAATCCCGGAGGACATGAGCAGCTATAAGGAATGTTGATGATACCTGATGGACAACTGTTTAGGAAAATGATAGGTCCGCAACCGGGTTGAATAACCAGGGAGTCTATTGCACCGCAACCCGGAGTAATGTTACATTGCATTTGCACGTTTAGACCGCAGCACCCCTCTGTATTGCTTATGCCCATGTTAATAGTAGGCGAACCGGAAACAAGAATGTTGTTAATGGTTTGAACGCAGGAATCACCGGCGGCATTGAACACCGTCATACGCAGGCAAAGGTTCCCTACCACAGTATCTACATAAGCAAAGCTGGGGTTACTACCGCACGATTGGAAAATAACAGCACCGGTGGCGCAGTTGGTTAATCGCCAGCAATACTGGGTTATAGGCGATACAGAGCTTGCCGTGGCATTGGCTAATATCGGTTTAGGTGCGCAGGGCGAATTTTGTTGCAGGCTTACGCTGCAGGTAATTTGAGCTTCAGAAAATAAAGCAAAGCAGCAGCACAGTGTCACTAGTAGTGAGCGCATCAGGGGGTAAATTTTCTTCATCGAAATCTGAAAATAGAAAAAATCTCGGTTACAACATTAAATCTCTTGTTAGAGGAAAAAGGAGGTTCCATAGTTGCATTTAACATCTCCGGTTTTCCCACACTTCACAAACATAAATATTTGCTGCGTTTTAGGGAATCCTAACAGGGCAGTGTAGATACATTAATACCTGCAGACCTTATTATTGATTTCGCCCGCGGTAAATTCGTGCTTATATGACATTCGGAATTTCCAAACTCAGTATCATTTCTTTACGAAAAGAACCCAATCATCGCAGCGAACTAGTTAGCCAGCTTTTGTTTGGCGAGACTTATGAAATCATTATCACACAAGGCGGCTGGATTAACATACGCACGTCGTATGACGGCTACGAAGGCTGGATTGATGCTTCGCAGCATATAGAGCTTACTTCTAAGGATTATAATCTTCAAAACGAAGGCAATTATGCAGTAGCCTTAGAGTCTGCCTGTATTGCTTCAAGCACGGCTACCAGTTGCGCCATTGTATCCGGAAGCACCCTGGCCGGTTTTGACGGGCTTAACTTTAAGATAGGGAAGGAGAAATGGGTTTATAACGGCCAGGCTTTATTGGCCGAAACAGGCAAAAACAATAACCTGTTGGAGAAGATAGCGGTGAGGTACCTTAATGCCCCTTATTTATGGGGTGGCCGCTCGCCTTTTGGTATTGATTGTTCCGGCTTTACGCAGGTGGTTTATAAGTTCCTCGGTATTCCTTTATTAAGGGACGCCTACCAGCAAGCCGAACAGGGTTCAGTGGTTAACTTTTTAGAGGAAAGCCAACCCGGCGACCTTGCCTTTTTTAATAATGAGGAGGGGCGCATTATACATGTCGGTATAGTTTTAAAGGATCAGCGCATTATACATGCCAGCGGCAAGGTGCGTATTGATAAACTCGACCACTTCGGTATTTATAATGCCGACATTAAAAAGTACAGCCACCAGCTAAAGATTATTAAGCGCGTTTTATGAGGAAAAAGATTGCAGTGCTTACCGGTGCAGGTATAAGTGCCGAAAGCGGCATCAAAACCTTCCGCGATTCAAACGGCCTGTGGGAAGAACACCGTATTGAAGATGTAGCATCGCCTGAAGGCTGGTATCGCAATAAAGAACTGGTACTTGATTTTTACAATCAACGCAGGCGCCAGCTTTTACAATGCAAACCTAACCGTGCCCATTTCGCTTTAGCTGAGTTGGAGGCTAAGTATGATGTTACCATTGTTACGCAGAATGTGGACGACCTGCACGAGCGTGGTGGCAGCACCAATATCATACACCTGCACGGCGAGCTGCTAAAAGCCCGCAGCACCTTTGATGAATCATTAGTGTATGACTGGAAAGAGGATATTAAATTAGGAGATAAGTGCGCCCGCGGTGCTCAATTGCGCCCGCATATTGTTTGGTTCGGTGAAGCTGTGCCGGAAATTGAGCGCGCCGTGCCCATAGTGGCAAAAGCCGATATTTTTATAGTGATAGGCACCAGTATGGTAGTTTATCCCGCTGCCGGGCTTATTAACTATACCGGCTACGAAACACCGAAGTATTTAATTGACCCTAATGAAGTAGCCGTTCCGCGCATTCCTAACCTTACTGTTATACAACAAACTGCAAGCATTGGTGTAGATTTGCTGGTGAAAGAACTGCTGAGCAAGGCGGAGTAAAGGTAAACTGATGTTAAAGGCCTGGTACAAGAAGTATGCTTTAAAATTTAAGAACCCCGTATTAACCAGCCGTGGGCAAATGCAATACAAAAACGGTTATTACTTTTTTGTAAGCGATGGTGAAAAAACAGGTATAGGTGAGTGCAGCTTTATTGAAGGATTAAGCACGGATGATTTTTCTACTTATACCGCAAAGCTGGATGAAGTATGCCGGCAACTGGCTACAGGAGATTTTGAAGCCGAGCATGACTTCTCTAAACACCCCTCCATAGCATTTGCGAGAGAAACAGCCCTGCTGGATTTTGAAAACGGGGGTCGCAAAATTTTATACGAGTCAGATTTTACTGAGGGCAAAGCCGGCATTCCCATCAACGGCCTTGTTTGGATGGGGGATAAGGATTTTATGTTGCAGCAAATACAGCAGAAGCTGGATGATGGCTTTATCTGCATTAAAATTAAAGTAGGCGCTATCAACTTTGAAGATGAGCTGCGTTTGCTTTCCTACATCCGCGAACAGTTCCCTCCCGATATAATTGAAATAAGGTTGGATGCCAATGGCGGTTTTACAGCCACAGATGTGTTTGAAAAGTTAAAGCAATTGGCAGCGTTTAAAATACACTCTATCGAACAACCTGTTAAGCCGGGCCAGTTTGCTTTAATGCGAGAACTGTGCGCCAGCCCCGTAATACCAATTGCATTGGACGAAGAATTGATTACCGCGCCTTTTAACGAAAAGGCGCAGCTTATTACCGATTTAAACCCGCAATATGTAATTCTAAAGCCTGCACTGTTGGGTGGCCTTTCGGTTTGTAACGATTTAATAATGGAAGCGGGCATAAATAATACCGGTTGGTGGATTACAAGCGCCCTGGAATCGAACATTGGCTTAAATGCCATTGCGCAGTGGACAGCAGTTTTAGATAGCCCCATGCACCAGGGTTTGGGCACGGGTGCCTTGTATGACAATAATGTAGATAGCCCATTATTTGTTACCGAAGGCCTTTTAGCCTATGACCCGGCTAAAAGCTGGGGAGAAGTTTAGCGCCCATGTTTACAATCGACTTTCAAAATCTTAGCGAATCTGAACTGCGCAGCCGGGCGACGGAGGCGGTTAGCAGCAGTATACCTTTGTGGGAAAAAGAAATATGGCAGTTTATACTGCAATGGTTCGGGCCGGCCACTGAAGTTGAAATTCATACCTCGGGCTCAACCGGTACACCTAAGGCTATTAAGCATAGCAAGCAGGCCATGGTAAACAGCGCTAAGCTTACATGCAGCTATTTACAATTAAATGAAGGGATAACTGCCCTGCTTTGCCTGCCGGTTAACCGTATAGGCGGTATGATGATGGTGGTGCGGTGCATCGTTAATAAAATGAAGCTGCTTTGCCTTGAGCCTTCTGCAAATCCGCTGGCACAACTTGCGAAGGACAGCTTGCCGCAGTTTGCTGCCTTAACGCCCATGCAATTATACCCGGTTAAGGATTCTTACAATCTATTCCGCCTAAGCGAACAGATAGATTGCATTATACTGGGCGGAAGCGAGGTGCCCCGCGGTTTAACGGAGTTGATAAACAACATGACAAACCGTGTTTATGCTACTTATGGTATGACAGAAACCATAAGCCACATAGCGTTAAAACGGCTGAGCGGTAAAAACAGGGACCTTCATTTTCAGGTGCTGCCCGGCGTTACCGTTAGCAGAGATGAGCGTGGTTGCCTGGTTATTGATGCCCCATCGCTTAACATACAAGGTTTGGCAACCAATGATGTTGTGGAACTTTACGGCAACAACCAGCTAAACTGGCTCGGGCGGTTGGATAACGTAATTAACACCGGCGGTATAAAGGTTTACCCCGAACAATTGGAAGAGGAGATGCGTGAGCGGGTGCTGGTTCCATTCTTTATTGCGGGCATCCCCGATGAACGAACGGGGCAAAAGGTGATTATGGTTATTGAAAGGGCCACTATCTCAGAAAATGAACTGGAACTGTTGAATTCCTACCTGCAAACCATGGATTCCAAAATCCGCCCTAAAGAACTTTTGCTAACAATTCGCTTCAAAAAAACGGCAAACGGCAAGCTTAAAAGGCTTGAATCTCTGCTGGCAGCCGAAAACAGAATACCATTATAGTCATTTGTATTTCAGCTATTTATAGCTGATTTGTAAGGCCAATTCTGTATATTTGCCGGGCTAAGTGAATAAGCTGTGTATACAATCCACTTCAGCATGTTAGTTTCAGTTTGTTTTTTAATCACTTTCAGTTATATTTGCGCTCCCAAATTCAAAAAGAAGTCATGAGTAAAGTATGTGAATTGACAGGTAAGCGCCCTTTATTCGGCCATTACGTTTCGCACTCGAACCGTAAGACCAAGCGCAAGTTTTTACCTAACCTTAAGAAAAAAAGGTTCTACATCCCTGAGCTGGATGAATGGATTGAATTAAAGGTTAGCGTATCTGCCCTGCGCACCATCAACAAGAAAGGTATCTATAGCTACCTGAAAGAGTTGAATCAAAAAGGGGATATTAAATTAAACTAATCTAAGAAAAGAAAGGCGTTATGGCTAAGAAGAGCAAAGGCAACCGCATACAGGTTATTCTGGAGTGCACCGAGCAAAAGGCTTCGGGTGTTCCCGGCATGAGCCGCTATATGACTTACAAAAACCGTAAGGTAACTACCGAGCGTATTGAACTGAAGAAGTACAATCCGTTTTTAAAGAAAGTAACTGTTCACAAAGAAATTAAATAAGGAAACACATGGCAAAGATTTCGAAGAACGCGAGAACTGACCGTCAGACTGTAGCTGGTTCAAAAGACTATGTTAAGGTTATAAAGGCTGTTAAAGGCAAAACCAATAATTATTCATTCCTTGAGAAAATCGTTCACAAAGATAAGGTGCAGGATTTTCTGGCAGGTAAAGAGTAATTTATTTGAAGATATTTTAATGTAAAGCATCTTTCGGGAAGAAGGGTGCTTTTTTGTTTTTCAGACCAGCGAATCTGCAATACATTCAAAAGAAATAGTATGGGACTATTCGATTTTTTTACCAGGGAGAAAAAGGAAGATCTTGATAAGGGTTTAGAGAAAACCAAGGAAGGTTTCCTCTCTAAAATCTCCCGTGCTATTGCCGGTAAAAGCAAGGTTGATGAGGAAGTGCTCGACAACCTTGAGGAGGCCCTTATTTCTGCTGATGTAGGCCTTAATACCACCATAAAGATAATTAAGCGTATTGAAGAACGCGTGGCGCGCGATAAGTTCGTTTCCACCTCAGAACTTAACCGCCTTATCCGCGATGAAATTGAAGGCATACTTGCTGAAAACAAAAACCAGGACCTTGAGCGTTTTGATACTCCTGCAGGTATAAAGCCTTATGTGATTATGGTTGTAGGCGTTAACGGCGCCGGCAAAACAACCACTATCGGCAAACTTGCCCACCAGTTTAAGCAAAGCGGTAAAAACGTTTTAGTTGGCGCCGGCGATACATTCCGCGCGGCTGCAATTGACCAATTGGAAGTGTGGGCACAACGCGCCGGTGTTGAAATTGTAAAGAGCCAGATGAATGCCGATCCTGCTTCAGTGGCTTTTCAAGCGGTGGAACGTGGCGTGGCAATTGGCGCCGATGTTATTTTAATTGATACTGCGGGCCGCCTGCACAACCGTGTAGATTTAATGAACGAGCTAAGCAAAATACGCCGTGTAATGCAAAAGGTTATTCCTGATGCGCCACATGAGGTATTGCTGGTGCTTGACGGCTCAACAGGCCAAAACGCAATTGAACAGGCTAAACACTTTACAGCAGCCACGCAGGTTACGGCCCTGGCCATTACTAAACTGGATGGCACGGCTAAAGGCGGTGTTGTTCTCGGTATATCCGATCAGTTCAATATACCTGTTAAGTATATAGGCGTGGGCGAACAGATAGATAAACTACAGGTGTTTAATAAAAAGTTATTTGTAGAGAGTTTGTTTAAAGGAGCCTAGCGCTACCACTACAGTGTTATATATTTCGATTACACAGTTTAAAATCTGATTGCACAGATTAAATCAATATAATGCACAGTGTGAAAGATCCGGTGACGGAGAAAATTATTGCGCTTTGTTATGAAGTTCACACGGCTTTGGGGCCTGGTTTTCCTGAAAGGATTTATCACAATGCACTTATAGTTTTACTCTTAAACAAGAATATTCCTTTTGAAAGCGAGAAAGAATTTGAGGTTACGTTTAAAGATAAAAAAGTGGGGGCATTTCGGTGCGATTTAATTGTTGAGGGAGTGATATTGGAGTTGAAATCTGTAGAAGGTATAATGCCAAAATTGTTTCGAAGTAAAATGATTGCTTATTTAAAAGCGACAAATATTAAAACTGGATTGCTGATAAACTTTGGTAACCCCAGTTGTGAAATCAAACGGATATCAGTTTAATTGTATTATCAGTGAAATCATATAGCAATCGGTGTAATCTAAGAAATAATGAAAACGAAGACGATAAAGAAAGACAAGGTTAGTGTTATTACCCTGGGCTGCTCGAAGAACCTGGTGGATAGCGAAGTGATGATGAACCAGCTGCAGCACGGCGGTTATGATGTTAAGCACGACAAGTGGAGCAAAGAGCGCAACATTGTTATAGTTAATACCTGCGGCTTTATTGACCGCGCCAAGGAAGAAAGCATTAATACCATAATGGAATATGCCGAGGCTAAGAGCAACGGCAAAATTGAAAAGCTTTACGTTACAGGATGCCTTTCGCAGCGCTACAAGGATAACCTGGAGCTGGAAATACCTGAAGTGGATGCCTTTTTCGGCACTATGGAATTACCCCGCCTGCTTAAAACATTAAAAGTTGATTACAAGCATGAGTTGATTGGTGAGCGCTTATTAAGCACGCCATCGCACTATGCTTACATGAAGATATCTGAAGGATGTAATCGCACCTGCTCCTTCTGCGCTATTCCGTTAATGCGCGGTAAACACATTTCCCGCCCTATTGAAGAATTAGTTGATGAGGCAAAAAAGCTGGCCGCTAAAGGCGTAAAGGAGTTAATGCTTATCGCGCAGGAACTTACATTTTACGGTTTGGATATTTATAAGAAGCGGAGATTGCCAGAGTTACT
>CAZUHU010000172.1:6736-7941 GCA_964620645.1 uncultured Chitinophaga sp. | reverse complement strand
TTGCAGATTGCACTGGTTACGGTGCCCGATACCTTGATAGGGGATAAGGAAATGCTTGGACTTGCTACCGCCATTGGCGAGGAGTGGGGTGTAGGAAAAATGGGAACTAATAACGGTTTAGTCATTGCCTTTAGCCGAGCAGCGCGCAAGGTAGCTATTGCTATCGGTACCGGCTTAGAAAAGCACCTTACTGACGAACAATGCGAGGCTATAATTAATGATATAATAAAGCCGGACTTCCGTAAGCAGGATTATTATGGTGGTATTATAAAGGCCTTGGCGGAAATAGACAACATCCTTAGCAAAGTCGAATTCGATAAGTAGGTGTTTCCTGCTATGCCTTTGTAGTTATATTTGGCTAAACGTTTAAAAGTCTTGCCTTCAGCGAAATTCAAAAGGGGTTTATGAAATACTTTCAGGATAAAACCAACCGGCTTTATATAGGCATGAGCGCCTTCTTCATTGCAAACGCAATGGTGGCGGAGTTTATGGGCGTAAAGATTTTTTCGGTTGATCAAACCCTGGGTATTCATATTCCTTCCTTCACTTTGTTTGGTATGCCTTTTACCGGCATTAGCCAAACCTGCGGCGTGCTGCTGTGGCCGGTTGTATTTGTAATGACGGACATTATCAATGAATACTTTGGCGTAAAAGGCGTTCGCTTTATATCGTGGATAGCTGCTTTTATGATTGGCTATGCTTATATAATGCTTACCGGTGCAATGGCTACCCAGCCGGCTGACTGGTGGCTTAGCAGTTCCAATTATGGTAACGAGTTGGACTTTAATAAGGCTTACATAGCTGTTTTCGGGCAGGGCACCAATATTATAATAGGCTCCTTGATAGCCTTTATGGTGGGGCAGTTTATTGATGTGTATGTGTTCCACTGGGTAAAGCAGAAAACAGGGGAGAAGTTCATTTGGCTGCGCAGCACGGGTTCAACGCTTGTTTCGCAATTGGTTGATAGCTTTATTGTGCTTTTTGTGGCCTTTTATCTGCTTAAGGCAAGTGGTAAGGGTCAATGGCCGTTGCAAATGGTTTTTGCCGTTGGTGTAGTTAACTACATCTATAAATGTACAGCAGCCCTGTTACTTACCCCTGTTATTTACCTGGTGCATAAAGGTATTGATGCCTGGTTGGGCCCTGAACTGGCCAACCGCCTTAAAAAGCAGGCACAGGGTAGCGAGGTGGAAACTGCCGCGTAG
>CAZUHU010000172.1:0-6636 GCA_964620645.1 uncultured Chitinophaga sp. | reverse complement strand
CTGTAACCTTTCTTTTAAAACACTCGTAAGGATAAATGTCTTTAATCGCAATTGGAACCTGCGAGGCAAGACTAAGGACTGAGATAGGAAGGAATTTAACGAACAAGCTAAACTTAGGTTTATGAGAGTCCTTATTTCTACACTGTTGTTATTGGTAATTTCTTCTTCCCTGTTTGCAACACAGGATAAAAAGACCATCAAAATACGCTTACAGGCTCCCGGGGGCAACCTTGATGAGACCACTGTGTATTTTGATCTTGGCATTAACGGTAACTACGTTTACCAGGAGGATGCTCAAAAAGTATTCAGCAGCGTTGCAGGTGTGCCTATTTTGTATTCAGTAACTGCTGATAACATCCCTTGCTCAATAAACGGCTATAGCCCGCTTTCAGCCACTGAGGTAGTAAACCTTGGTTTTGATGTAGATGCTGATGGCCTTTATACTATATCTGCTCCGCAAATCAACAGTTTCGATCCTACTTCCATTTTACGTTTAGAAGACCGCGCACGCGGCACCTGGACTGATTTAAGAAGTGGCCCGTACACTACACAACTGTTGGATGCAGAGCCCGCCTTAGGCCGCTTTTACCTGCACGTTTCTTATCCCTCATCATTTAACTCTACTAATGCAGGCTGCGCCAATAACGATGGCACCGTAACTGTAAACGTAGATAATTCAATTACCTGGACCAGCTGCACCTTGTTTGATGCCTTCAACAACCAGGTAGGCACTTTCTCAAACGTTAACGGCCCTGTAACTTTCACCGGCCTTGCCGAAGGTGATTACTACACTGCATTAGCTTACGATAATTATACAACTACTAACAACTTCCACATTAACGGTAACTATGTGGTGGCTAACATTGGTGCCTCTGCACAAATGGTTTATGTAGGTCAGCAAATAGATTTCTCTGCTCTTGCTACTAACTCCAATCAATACGAATGGGATTTTGGTGATGGCACTTTGATAGTAGGTGTTGCCAATCCACACCTTAGCTACTACGAACCCGGCACTTATGATGTTGTTCTTACTGCATCAAACAGCCTTGGCTGCACCGATATTGCCAGCGTTACTATAGTAGTAGATAAAGTTTCAGGTGTAGATGACAACCAACTGGAAGGCGTAAAAGTAACTGCCTACGGTAAAGAGGTAACAGTAAGCATGAACGACGACCTTACTTCAGGCTCTACCTTAAATGTTTACAATCTGCTTGGCCAGTCAGTTTACAACCAACCGCTGGATGCTAAAACAGTAAAAGTAGGCTTCGATGAACAACCAATGGGATACTACCTTGTTTCAGTTAAAAACAATAATAAAGTGACCACCAAAAGAGTTTACATCGGTCAATAAGATACTAGCTTTCATCATTAGAACAAAAGCCTCACCTGGGAAAGGGAGGCTTTGTTCTTTTATAGAAGTTTGGTGAAATTTTTATTGCGAATCGGCGCAGAAGTAATCCTGCTTTTGATAGAAGGCTGCGGCCTCATCTGCGGAGTTTTTGGTATCGCAAACGCTGCGCTCGTCAGTCAGTTTGTTTTTTTCGTAAAGTGAATCAGGGAAAGTAAGGTAGATAGAATCAATGCTATGGAAACTGGTAGTGGCATTGGCGCAAAACTTATAAGCCACATTAGGGTTGTTTTTAGCAACCACATAGGCACAATACTGCTGGCATTGGAAACAACGCTTGCAGGCTCCCAAACCCAGGGCTAAAACCGCTAAAATCAATACTATACCTTTATTCATATTCTTCTGAACGCAAGGTTCATAAATTATTTTTGCTTCCTGCAAATAAAATAATTTTATTTGCCACAGTTAAGGGTGGTGCTGTTGAGTTAAGTCAACACGCCTTAAAAGGGAACCGGGTGTAAGTCCCGGACAGTTCCCGCTGCTGTAAGCTCTTTATAGCTTTTTGCCATACTAAGCCACTGTTCGCATTGCGGGCGGGAAGGCGGCAAAAACGGAGTAAGTCAGAAGACCTGCCTTTAGCAACTATTATTTCAAAGCTTTCGGGAATAAAAGCTGATGTAAGAAACACTGCAGGTTTCTTGTTCATCTTTCCTTTTCCGGGCTGAATTTTTTAACCATTAAACGCGCAACTCAGCAGCGCAACAACTTTTCGTATGAAAAAATTCACCCTATCGCTATTTGCTATTATGGCTATCGGTAACCTGTTTGCACAAACGGTAGCCGATTTTGAAGATCTTACCCTTGCCCCAAACTCGTATTACAATGGCGCCGATGGTGCCGGCGGCTTTACCAGTGGCAATGCCTTTTTTGCTAACGATTACGATACCGCCTTCTTTTCCTGGAGTGGCTTTTCGTATTCCAATGTTACTGATGATACCACCGCAGGCTTTGGCAACCAATACAGCGCTATACCCGGCAGCGGTTATGCCGGTTCGGCCAACTATGCTGTTGCCGATGAGTACGGCAATGCCAAAATAAAATTCAATGGTGCGCAGGCCGGCCAAACTTTAAATGGCCTGTTCGTTACCAATGCCACCTACGCATACCTTAGTATGCGCGATGGTGACGCTTTTGCCAAGAAATTCGGCGGCCCTACCGGTACCGACCAGGATTGGTTCCTGCTGCGCGTTATAGGTTGGTATAACGGGGCATTAAAACAACCCGTGGTTGATTTTTACCTGGCCGATTACCGTTCACCCGATAGCACGCAGGATTACATTGTACGCGATTGGAGATGGCTGGACTTAACGGCTTTAGGTAATGTAGATAGCATTCAGTTCCTACTTTCTTCTTCCGATACCGGGGCATTTGGTATGAATACCCCTGCGTATTTCTGTATTGATCAATTAAGCAATAATGCGGCCCCCGTTGCCGCCGATGATGCCTTAGTAATTAATTACCTGCAAGATACCCTGATCAATGTTTTAGGTAATGATGTGGACTCAACCCTGGCGCCCTTAACTGTTACTGTAGTTAATGACCCACTGGTACCCGGTGCTACTGCTGTGGTGCAACCATCCGGCGAAATACTATATACGCCGGCTGTGGGAGTCTTATCGGTTGATACATTCTACTACAAGGTTTGCGATGCTGCTGATTACTGCGACACTGCCCGTGTGATAGTTTATATTGAGGGCATTAACAGTATTGAGGAGTCTTCCACAACAACTATTAATGTTTTTCCTAATCCTTTTCAGGATGCAATTCAATTACGTTCCGCTTTGCCAGTGCAGTTGGTACAGGTATATGACCTTAATGGCGCAATGCTTTTTGAGCAAAAAGGAGAGGCAAACAATATTACCTTGAATATGGCTGAATCGCCAAGAGGTATTTACCTGGTAAAGGTTACTACTGCCGAGGCGGTTAGTGTTCACAAGGTAAACAAACAATAAAGTGAGAATCTTTATTCTGTTACCTGTTTTGCTGCTATGGCAAGCTGCTGCTGCGCAATTTGCGCCTGCAGCAGGTTTGCCGGGTACTACCGCAGTATGGAAGGAGGACCCCGCACTTTTGGCCTGGGCAACAGGCTGTACCCTTATCCGCGGCTACCAGAATATAGCTGATACCAATTTAGGTTTGGCTAGCGTTGGTAATGCTGAAGATGCAACCGGCCCCGCAGGCACTAATGCCATAATAAGTCTGGGTGATGGGGGCAGCGCCACTTTAACCTTTCCACAGCCCATATATAATGGCCCCGGTTTCGATTTTGCAGTATTTGAAAATGGTTTTCCTACCGGCGATTCACTGGCTTTCCTTGAGTTTGCTTTTGTTGAAGTAAGCTCCGATGGAGTTAACTTTTATCGTTTCCCGGCCACGTCCTTAATGCAGGATACAGCCCAGCTACCTATGGTGGGTATTAACTGCGCCTTGTATAATAACCTTGCGGGTAAATACACCAACGGTTATGGCACACCATTCGATTTGGAAGAGTTAAAGAACGAAGCAGGCCTTGATGTAAATAACATTACACAGGTGCGGGTGGTGGATGTGGTAGGCTCTATAGACCCTGCCTTTGCTACAAAGGATGCCAATGGCCACACCATTAATGATCCTTTTCCTACGCCTTATCCTTCATCAGGTTTTGATTTAGATGCTGTTGGCGTGTTGCACGCCCTAGGTATTAGCAGCGTAACTGAGCAAAGCCTAAGCTCTTTAGCAGTTTACCCCAACCCAAGTGCTATAGGTAGCTGGCATGTTCAACTACCATTAAATACAAAGAGCGTAAAGGTTTTTGATATAAACGGCAAGCAGTTGCTTGATGAGGCGGTAAACAATGATGGTTTAACTTTAAACGGCAACACCTGGCCTGCCGGTATTTATTTTTTGAATGCGGTAAGTGGCAATGTAAGCTACCGTGTAAAACTGATAAAGCAGTGAAAAAGCAGCTAACATATTTGCTTTTGCTCTGCGGCCTGTTTGTAAATGCGCAAACTAAAGTAGATTCTGTTGCCTTGCCTGAAGTAGTTAAGGTAGATGCGGTAAGCGTACAAAAGGAGCCATCACTTACTTCTCTGCAATATAAAAGCGGTAAGCGACTTAGTGAGGCCTTAAGCGAATTTTCATCCGTTTACATAAAGAATTATGGCAACGGGCAATTGGCTTCGCTGGCAGTGCGCGGCACATCGGCTACCCAAACCGAGGTGCAGTGGAACGGCATCCGTTTAAACAATCCTGCTTTAGGCCAAACCGATTTGTCTCTCTTTTTGCTTGGTGTTTTTGATAGAGTTAACCTGGTAGCTAGTGGTTACAGGGGTACTATTGGCGGCACCTTGCAAATGAACAGCCAACCGCCGCGCGATTCAGGTATTGCGCTTGATTTGCTTCTGCGCGTTGGAAGTTTCGGTAAGGTAGAAGGTAATGGCCAACTGAAATACGGTAACGGCAGGTTTGCGGGTAGCACAAGTTTTACCTATTCGGCTTCTAAAAATAACTTCACTTATCGCAATACGTTTTTAGAGGGGCAGCCACTTACCAAACAAAGCAATGCTGCGGTAAAGCAGTTTTCTTTTTTGCAGGACTTTAATGCTAAAGTCAATAACCGTAATGAGGTAGGTGTTTCCCTTTGGCTTACCGGTGCAAACCGGCAATTACCGCCTATAATGAGCAAGCAGCAGGGGGCGGAAAAGCAGATCGATAACTCCATACGGCTTATAGCCCATTGGCGCGGCAGTTATTCGGCATTAAAGCTTTCGCAAACCTCTGCCTTTTTGCAGGATGAGATACGCTACATTAACCCCGAAGCGCACATTGACAGCAAATCACAGATGCAGGCGTACAGGAATGTGTTCTCTGCGGCTTATACATTCCCTTTTAACCTGGCAGTGCTGGGAGAACTTAATTACGATCACGAAAGGGCCGGTGTTTCTGACTATGGCGGTATAAAATCGCGTAACAATACAGGGTTGCGTATTTATGCAGATTACTACCTAAAGAACCTTGTAAAATTCCACGCAGGTTTCCGGCAGGATTTTGTTGGGCGTAGATTCTCACCATTTGCACCGGAGATTTCTGTAAGCCTGCAGCAAACGCTTAAGCAGAAACATAACTGGAGCGCTGGTTTGGCCGCTTCGCGCAATTTCCGTTTCCCGACTTTGAACGACCTGTATTGGATGCCGGGTGGCAACCCCTCTTTACGAACGGAGAAATCATGGAACGGCGAGCTGAATTTAAAATATGCGTATCAAAACTATTTCAGTGTATCGGTTAATGCCTACGCCATTTACGTTCGCGATTGGATACAATGGGTAAGCGCAGGCCCTTACTGGCAGCCAGAAAACTTTAAACGCGTGTTTAGCAGGGGGGCAGAACTGGCCATTGATGCAGGTACCTCACCATCAGCTAAGGTTACTTTCCGTTTACACACGGCTTACTCCTTCACCAAAGCAACTAACCTCGATAACCAGGGGCTATACGATCAAACACAGGGCAAGCAGCTTATTTATGTGCCCTTGCATAATCTGTCAACGGCTGCCGAGTTGCAATACCGCCGCTATTACCTGCGCCTGTATAACAACTATACCGGCCCGGTATTTATTACTACCGACAACTCGCAACAGCTAAAAGGATATTACCTGTGCAGCGCCGAGTTGGGAAAGGATTTTGTTTTTGGCAATAATCGATTGGGGCTTTCCTTCCGCGTAAATAACCTGTTTAATACCAGCTACCAGAACGTGGCACAACGCCCTATGCCCGGCCGCAGTTATGAAGGTGCCTTACGTTTTAATTTAAGCAGGAGGTAAGCATGTGGAGTAAACTATCTTTCGCATTACTACTTGTTGTTTGTACGCTTCATTCCTGCGTGCACGAGCCGGACGCTGTTCCTGCAACCCAAAAAGGGGTGTATGTGGTTAACGAGGGCAATTTCAACTTTGGCACCGCTGAAATATCTTCCTACGATACAGAGAAGAAAAACGTGGTCAATGGTCTTTTTCAGGCGGCCAACAGTTACTCTCTCGGCGATGTAGCTCAAAGCATGCTCATCCACGATTCCATCGCTTTCATAGTAGTTAATAACTCCGCCAAAATAGAAGTGGTGCGCATCAGCGATTTTAAAAAGCTGCGCACTATTTCAATACCGGGTTCATCTCCCCGGTATATTTTACCTGTTGACGAAAGCATAGCTTACGTTACCGATTTGTACGCCGGCAAAGTGCATGTAATCAACTATC
>CAZUHU010000171.1:3809-7997 GCA_964620645.1 uncultured Chitinophaga sp. | reverse complement strand
CATATCCAGTGAATGGTTTTGTTGGTGGGGTTTTGGTGGCTAACCGCATATTCGTCCAGCCATTGTTGTATTCCGCGCATAGTCCTTTATTTATTTAAGGCAGCGAAAGTATAGGCAAGGGGGTATAAAAACAAATGGCCCCGCTTGTGCAGGGCCATTTTATTTTGTTTTAGTGGTGTTTTGATTACTGCGTAACCGAAACGCGTTTGGTAATAGCGTTGCGGCCGTCAGACAGGCTTAACAGGTAAACACCCTCTGAAAGGTTGTTACGGTCGATACTTACGGTGTTATCTCCGGCTTTAACTTCTAATTCGCGGCTCATTACCAGCTTGCCGGTAACGTCGGTCATGCTAAGGGTGTACTGGCCTGCTACAGCTACGCTGAATTTAACTTCGGCAGTAGAGTTCATTGGGTTAGGGATAACGTTTAGCGCCGTTACGTTGCCTGCTACATCGTTAATGCCGGTTGGGCAGTTTACTGAAGCCGTTTGGTTGGTGGCATTTGCCGTAGTATCAAGGTTAGGGCAGTTACTGCTGCCTGCTGCTTTAACGCGCAGGTAAAGGCGTATGCCGGTTTGGTCTACCAGGCTGGCCGGAACAGTTACCGGGCTTAACTGGCCGTTTATCCATGCTTTAAGCGCTAAAGCCAGCTTGTATTGGCCTTCAGCATCGTTGGTAGTGCCCGAGAATTTTAAACAGCCGTCTTCATTTGCTGAATATCTTTTGGTGGTTTTGTTTACCGCCCAGCAAATACCGCAGGGAAGGTTATCAATAGAAACGAATTCTATACTATCTACGTTTTGCTGGCCCAGGAAGTTGAACTGGGAAAACATGGTAAACTGCATAGCGTAGTCGTAACTAACCGTTTTTTCAGCACATGGCACCGTGTTAAGGTCCTGGAAACCGCCTGAAGCCGGTCCACCGGTTGGGGTGCATACAAAAGAACCGTTACCGCCAGCGCAGTTTTGGGCAAAAGTGCCTGCCGCGCAAAGAGCAATGAAAAAAGTAGAGATTATCTTCTTCATAATTTGTTTTTAGGGTTAAAAATTTGCGAATAATTCGCGGTGTAAAGCAACACAGACTTTACCTTTTACTAAAGCCTTTTAAGTTAAAGTTTTCAACAGAAAAGCCTGTGTATAGACGCTTTTGGGTGCTATTCTGTAATCACTATTCTGCGGGTAATGCTGTTTTTGCCATCGGCTAAAGTGTAGAAGTAAACACCGGCAGACAGTGTGTTTTTAGCGATAACTGAAGAGTTCTCACCAACTTTAACGTCGATAGTGCTGCTGTAAACTTCTGAACCAATCATGTTAGTGATTTTTTCAGTCATAATACCACCTTTAGTGCTATAGAAAGATACAACAGCTTTGTCGTTAAATGGGTTGGGCAATATCATTAAGGAACTAAGATCTTCAACATCATTGATTCCCGTATTACAGCCCATTGCTGTTGCACTGTATCCGGGTAATTTTTGGAAGGGTTGTGTTTGCATGGTGTCAACTGCCACATCAGGGTCACCAGCGTTTTTGACACGGATGTAGAGCTTTATCGTTTCATCCCCATTTGTTGGAGGGTTTGGAATGCCAATATCCGCTGTAAAAAATACATAAAGCTTATACTGGCCAGGGTCGGCACAAACCGGTCCTGAAATTTTTATACATCCGTTCTGCCCTGTAGTAAAAGTGTTATTGGCCACGTTAGTAGCCCAACAAGTCCAATGTGGAAGGTTTTCGATAGTCTCAATTTTTAAAGAGATAACAGTAACCGTTTGCCCTGCAAAGGTGAATTGGCTATTGTTCTTAAGTTGAAGAGTTATATCGGCTTCTGTACCGTTTATTAAGGATGGTATACTATCATACTTAGGCCATATGCCTGGCTCAGTTATGGTGGTATCCGGTGTGCAAACCGTGGGCCCTGAATTTCCGCAGTATTGGGCATTTAAACGCGCTGTAACTGCAATGAAGCTCAACAGGATTAGTAAGTGTTTTTTCATAGGTTATGGTCATACTAAAAATAAAAAAGCCCCTTGATTACTCAAAGGGCTTTTTTATTATGTGTTAATCAGCTTATTCAGAGATAACGATTCTCTTGGTGCTGATGTTTTTGCCATCGGCTAAAGAGTAGAAGTAAACACCTGCAGGTAAAGTGCTCTTATTAATAACTGAAGAGTTCTCACCAACTTTAACTTCGATAGTGTTGCTGTAAACTTCTGAACCGATCATGTTAGTGATCTTTTCAGTCATAACACCACCTTTAGTGCTATAGAAAGATACAACAGCTTTGTCGTTGAATGGGTTTGGAACTACGCTTAAAGCGTTAACAGTGCTGATATCTTTGATACCGGTGTTGCAAGTGCCACCAACACCGTACTGGCTGTAACCAGCAAGTTTGTTGAAAGGCACAGTTTGGTTAGTATCAACTTGTACATCAGCATCACCTTGGTTCTTAACACGTACGAAGTACTTAAGACCGGCAGCATCAGCGTTAGTAGTTACAGGGAAACCGATATCAGCAGTTACAACGATATACAGTTTGTACTGACCAGGATCTGAACACACTACTCCGGACACTTTAATACAACCGGGGGCTTGGTTAGCGAAGGTATTATTAGCCACATTTGTAGCCCAGCATGTACCTTTAGGCAAATTGTCTATCGTATCAATTCTTAAGGACTGAACGGTAACTGTTTGCCCACCGAATGCAAACTGGTTAAAGTTTTTGAACTGGATGGTAGTGTTGGCATCAACACCATTAATTACCGAAGGTAGGCTATCAGAAGGGGGAGATAGGCCGGGTTGAGTAGGTGTGCCAGATGGCGTACAAACAGTAGGCCCTGAATTGCCGCAGTATTGTGCGTTGGATGTAGTGGAAGCTACAAACAGCAGTAAAAAAAATGGTAGCAGTGCTTTCATGTAGTTTAGTTTATCCTAAAAATAAAAAAGCCCCTTGATTACTCAAAGGGCTTTTTTATTATGTGTTAATCAGCTTATTCAGAGATAACGATTCTCTTGGTGCTGATGTTTTTGCCATCGGCTAAAGAGTAGAAGTAAACACCTGCAGGTAAAGTGCTCTTATTAATAACTGAAGAGTTCTCACCAACTTTAACTTCGATAGTGTTGCTGTAAACTTCTGAACCGATCATGTTAGTGATCTTTTCAGTCATAACACCACCTTTAGTGCTATAGAAAGATACAACAGCTTTGTCGTTGAATGGGTTTGGAACTACGCTTAAAGCGTTAACAGTGCTGATATCTTTGATACCGGTGTTGCAAGTGCCACCAACACCGTACTGGCTGTAACCAGCAAGTTTGTTGAAAGGCACAGTTTGGTTAGTATCAACTTGTACATCAGCATCACCTTGGTTCTTAACACGTACGAAGTACTTAAGACCGGCAGCATCAGCGTTAGTAGTTACAGGGAAACCGATATCAGCAGTTACAACGATATACAGTTTGTACTGACCAGGGTCGGCACATACAGTACCTGTTACGCGGATACAGCCGTCAGCCTGGTTAGCGTAAGTGTTGTTTGCAACGTTAGTTGCCCAACAAGTACCTGCAGGCAGGTTGTTGATAGTGTCAATTCTTAAAGACTGAACAGTAACTGTTTGACCACCAAACGCAAACTGGTTAAAGTTTTTGAACTGGATGGTAGTGTTGGCATCAACACCGTTAATTACCGAAGGAAGGCTATCAGAAGACGGAGAAAGGCCTGGCTGAGTTAAGGTACCGCTTGGGGTACAAACTGAAGGACCTGAGTTACCGCAATACTGGGCGTTAGCGCCGAAGTAAAGCATTGAAAAAGAAAATAGTGTAAAAATTACTTTTTTCATGAGCTATGTTCGTTTTTTGGGTTTACGTAATAATACAAAGTTAAATAAGGTTTTGACTAACTAAAGAAGTTATTCACAAATTTTTAAAATGAGGTGGTTGCTTTATTGAACAACCACCTTTTTGTTGATTTTCGAATAAGCCGTTTCGATGTTTACGAGGTAAACGCCTTTAGGCATGTTGCTCAGGTTAAGCTCCTGGTTAAAGTCGCCTGAAACGCCTTCAAACTTCTGCTGGTAAACCACCTGGCCTATAAGGTCGGTAGCTGTAATCGTAATATCCTCATCGCTTTCTGATGAAAACTTAACATTGAACTTACCGCTGTTAGGGTTAGGGTAAATGCTAAGGTCGTAAAGCGG
>CAZUHU010000171.1:0-3709 GCA_964620645.1 uncultured Chitinophaga sp. | reverse complement strand
CCGGTTTCCAGGTTAGTGATTTTAGCGGTATAGCTGCCGGCTACTTTGGTGTAAATGGCAGAGTCGCTGGTTAAAAGCTCAGTAGTATCGTTCAGATACCAGTTGTATAGGTAACCGGTAAGGGCCGGGGTAATAGAAATAAGGGCTGAATCGCCGCTGCACAGTGAATCGTTATCTACCACTAAAACCGGCACCGGTGGGTGAGGGTAAACAATAATGTCGATAGTTTCAGGTACGCTTGAGGTGGCAACTGTATCGAAAGTTACACCGATGGTGCTATTGTTTAATATGGAAGCCACCTGGTTAGGTATGCTTGGTGTTACGTAGTGCGTGTTCACATTATCATCCTGCGAGCCAAAAGGGTTTGAACCTTGTGGTGGGCCTGTATCTTCATCCCATACCTGAATTTCAAGCTGGTCGTCGCAGTTAGCATCAGGTATTACCAGGTTAAGGTTGTTAAAGGTGTTGCTGTTTTGATCAGAGCTGGCACCGCGGTTATTGAAGGCCAGAGAGTTGATACGGATATAAGGATCTGGCTTAGAGGCGGTAGTCAACTCCTCGATATCGCCGGTATAACCACCCGTTACGTTTACAGTAACCGATTTAACGCGGTAAGTGTAGTAGGTGGTAAGCAGCGTTAAGTGGAAAGTATCAGGCGTGTTGTAGTTGATTGCACCCGGAGTTTTAGAATTAGAGGTGTTGCCATTGCCAAAATCCCAGCTATAAGAGATAAGGTTAGGGCAGTTAGCATTGGTTAAGGTAGCTGCCAGGTTAACCGGCACCGAATCGCAGGCTTTGGTTAAACAACCGTTACCCAAGGTAAAGGTACCAGGGCAAGCTGATACACCGGGGTAAATAATGATGGTATCCTTATAAGATTGTGCCTGGTCATCAGCATTAACTGAACCGATAGGTGTGCCGTTGGCAGTAACATCCGCAAGCAGGTTAACGGTAACGTAGTATGTGCCGGGAGCTATAGGTGTGCCGCAAAAATGAACACAGCCGAAGCTATCGCCACCTTGTACGTTGTAGCTTCCGTTTTGGCTCATGCTATAGGTTAAACCCGGAGGCAGGCCCTGGATACCTACAATATCAATTTGCCTTAAGTTAACCGAAGAGCAACCACCGCACTGGCTAAGTGTGGTAGGGTCAGTAAGCTGTTTAGGCATGTAAAAAGAAATTACTGCATCATAGGGTTGACCTGCAGTATCATCAGGCAGCGAATTACACAAGCCGCCCGTAGGTTTTTGTGCAGCACAATTAACCGGCGTACAAGCCGAACACTGTGCCTTTAGCATTTGCATAGATGCTGAGAACAGAAAAATAAAAAGTAAAACCTTTTTCATGTTTGGTTATTGGGGTTTGTTTGAAGATGGCAAATATAGCTATATAAAGTTAAGGTAATTGCCTGACACCCCCTGCATAATAAGCTGTTAATAAGGGACTAAAAAATGTTTGAAACTGTTACTTAGGCAGAATTTTCGCTTTAACAAATAATGGGGTCATGAGTGATAGTTTAAAGCAGCTTTTAATGCTGTTTGCTGCTTTTAATTGCTTTTGGCCTTATGTTTGACCTAAAATATATGAAGCCTTAAAGGCGTTTAACCCATAATGAAGAAACTGCTGCCGTTTATCCTTTTGCTGTTTTGCGCTTTCAGCTATGCCCAACCGGTCAAAAATACTACTAAGGGTTCTGTTAAAATTCCGCAGGCAGGCCTTAGCAAGGATGACCTGCACCGCATAAAACTGATGGAGGATACCCTGCAGCAGTTAGCCAATACCTTTACTTACGATAGCCTTTTGGATGAGCGCAAAAAAGCCTGTTATGCCTTTATACCAAAACTAGTGCAGGCGCTGAAGTATGACAACTCGTTTTACTATCCTTTCGATTCGTTGGAAACCATGGCCCGTGTTTATGCACCGGATAGCAGCTTCCGAATTTTTACCTGGCAGTTAGTATTACCCAAAGGGCACTTTAGGTACTATGGCGTTATACAAATGCGCAGCAGCAAAATGAAGATATTTCCATTGTATGATTTAAGCGATACAATGACCTATCACGCGCAGCTAACCACTACCAACGAAAACTGGTATGGCTGCCTTTACTATAATATTATAGCCCGGCAGGTAAATCAAAAGCAGGTGTACACCCTGTTTGGTTATGAGGCGGCCGATGTAATTACCCGCCGTAAAGTGCTGGATATTTTAACCTTTGATGACAATGGTAAGCCGAAATTTGGTGCGCCGATTTTCTTTGTGAAATACGAGGAAGATTCAATGCACTATAAAAAGGTAGATACCTTCTCTCGCTTTTTTATTGAATACAAATACAATGCCCCCACTGTGTTTAATTACGATGCCAACATGGGCATGATTGTTTTTGACCATGTTGCTCCGCCAAACGACAAAGCAAAAGGCGCTACGTTTAGTTATGTGCCCGATGGAACCTATGAAGGGTTTTTATGGCATAACAACCGTTGGGATTGGGTGGAGAAGGTGTTTACTTTCGGTATAAACGAAATGGACAACCCGCCCGTGCCGGCTCCTTTATTCGGCGACCCGAAACGGCAACCCGAGCTGCCAACCGAGGATGTTAAACCTAAATAAAATTATTGCATTAATTCTTCGCGGCTTTTAGGCTTGCGGTCTATTTGCCAGTTAAAGTCTTTCAGGTGTTTTTGCTCCTCGGTTATCATTTTGATAGGAGTGAACACCGCCTCCGGTTTTTGGCGGAAGGTGATGCGGTTGATTTTTTTATCCTTAAAGTACAAAGTCATGTTAGCGCTTAGGGCCTTGTTATTGCCTACGTATTTTTCTTTGTCATCCTTGCCGAAGTACAGGCTCTCCGCATTTCCTATTACATCTACATTCGCCAACTCGTTATCTTTAAAGTAGCCGAAAATATCAGTGCCTTTTATCTGGTCGAAATACTTATCGCCGGAGGGGGATATAATAAAGCCCGCTTTGTAAATGCTAAGCTTATCCGCCTTTCTGTTTTTGGTGGTAAGGTAAATGGTGTCGCCGCTCATTTGCACATCGTTGCTCCACAACACAGGCTTGTAAAACATGCGGAAAGTAGAATCCTCAAAGGAGTAGAAAAGCGAATCGCAAACGCCCTGCATATCTTTCATAAACAGGCGCACGTGGTAATAAGCGTAAAAGTTTCGAATAGAATCAGTGCGCGATTTGTTCATGGAACGCAAGGTATCGGCGGTCATAAAAAGCGAGTCCTTATCCATTTTGTAAATAAGTAAAGGCTTTTGCGTGGCCATAATAAATTGAGAACTGTCGTAATACTCGGCATAGTGCCCAAACAATTCTGTAGTCATGGAAGAGTCGATCCAATGGAAGGAGTTAACGGATTTACCAAAACCACGGAAACGTTCGTAGTACAAACTATCGCTCCAAATGGTTTGCGGAGGGTCAACCACTTTGGTGTTTTTGCCAAAGGAGGCTACATCGCGCTGGCTATCGTACCAGCCATTGTCGCAGTAAATTCTGCTATTCTTATTGATAATCTCAGTATTGCCGAAAAAGGTGGAAACTTTGCTTTGCGTGTTGTATTTAAGCGTGTCGGACGTAAGGTTGTAGTTGGGGTCTGTAATCACCACATCGCCGTTAAAGTAGGCTTCGCTGGTGTTACTGTAGTAATAACCCTTATGGCTGGTAATAACAGTGCTATCTCTTGTAATTACACCGTCCTGCAGGT
>CAZUHU010000170.1:0-8087 GCA_964620645.1 uncultured Chitinophaga sp. | reverse complement strand
CCGGTTACAGTAACATCAATAGCGCCATTGTTACCACCTGCGCAGGCTACGTCAGTAACTACAACTCCTATGCCTATTATAGCCGGCTGGCTTACGGTAATAGCGCTCAATGTATTTGAACAACCATTAGCATCTGTTACCACCACATTGTAAGAGCCTGCGGCAATGTTGCTGATGTTTTGCGTAGCAGGGCCGTTGCTCCAGTTATAAGTATAAGGCTGTGTTCCACCGCTTACAGTAATGTTTACACTGCCGTTGCTACCACCGAAACAGCTTGGCATAGTATGGGTTTCGGTAATAGTTATTGCAGCAGGCGCAGCTAAAGAAGTGTTGCCGTTCTTCACACAGCCGTTAGCATCGGTTACGGTTACCAGGTAGTTGCCGGCGGCCAATCCGCTTGGGTCTTCTACACTGCTACCGTTGCTCCAGTTATAAGTGTAAGTTGAAACACCACCTGCCACAGTTAAATCGATTGAGCCGTTGTTTCCGCCATTGCAGCTTGGGTTGGTTGCAGCAAGTGTAAGTTGTAAAGCAGCAGGCTGGCTGATAATAAATGTAGCGGTAGCATTGCAGCCCTGTGCATCAGTAGCGTTAATAGTATAGGTAGCAGCTGTTAAGTTGCTAAGGTCCTCAGTATTACCGCCGGCGTTCCAGCTAAAGTTGTAAGGCTGGGTTCCACCTGCAGTAGTTACATCAACCGCACCATTGTTACCGCCAAAGCAGCTAACATTGGTTTGTGTACCGCTTACGGTTAACGCAGCCGGTTGAGTTACAGTAGTTGTGGCAGTAGCTACGCAGCTCTTGGTGTCAGTTACAGTTAAGGTGTAAGAGTTTGCAGCAACACCATATATGTTTTGTGTGCTTGCACCGTTGCTCCAGTTAAAGTTGTAAGCCGGGGTGCCGCCTGTTACTGTAGCTATAACACCGCCATTGCTTAACCCATTGCAGCTTACATTGGTAGCAGCAAGGTTAATTGCTAAAGCAGCAGGCTGGGTAATAGTAACCGGAGTGCTTACCGCGCAACTGTTTACATCGTTTACTGTTATCTGATAAGTGCCTGCAGTTAAGTTAGTGCGGTTTTGGGTGTTAGCACCATCATTCCAGTTAAAAGTGAATGGGAAGGTGCCGCCATTTATTGTAATGTTTATAGAGCCGTTGTTGCCACCGTTACAGCTAACATTAGCATGTGTTTCGCTAACGCTTAAGCCCATTGGTTGGGTAAGCGTAATATTTGCATTGCCTATACAGTTATTGGCATCATGTATAATTACAAAGTAGTTACCGGCAGCAATGTTGCTTAAATCTTCGGTAGTAGCGCCGTTGTTCCAGGTATAGGTATAGCCCGGTGTAGCGCCGCTAACGGTTATGTTAATGTTGCCATCGGTTCCGCCATTACAGCTAATGTTGTTGTAAGCCAGGTTAATATTAAAGGCTGTTGGTTGGCTGATAGCAATAGTAGAAGTAGCTGTGCAGCTATTGGCATCTGTTACAGTTACGGTATAGTTACCTGCCATTATTCCTGAAGGGTCCTGGCTGTTATCGCCGTTACTCCACAAGTATCCGTAGCTACCGGTGCCACCGTTTACGGTAATATCTATTAAACCGGTTGCATAGCCGTTGCAAATCACATCACTATGTGTTTCGCTTATAGCTATAGCAGCAGGTTGGGTAATGGTTTTGCTTAATGTAGTAGTGCAACTGTTAGCATCGCTTACGGTTACAGTGTATACACCGGCGGCAATATTGCTTATGTCTTCTGTAACAGCAGCATTGCTCCAGTTAAAGCTGTAAGCAGAAGTGCCACCGATAACGCTAAGGTTAATAGCACCCGTTAAAGCGCCATTACACATTACGTTGGTTTGGGTAGCGCTGGCCGCTAATACTGCAGGTTGTGTAATTACCACACTTAAAGAGGCAGAGCAGCTATGGTTATCAGCCACGCTAACGGTGTAGGTGCCAGCGGCTAAGTTGCTGCGGTCCTCAGTAGTTACACCTGCCCCCCAGTTATAAGCATAAGGTGAAGTGCCGCCTGTTGAAGTTACATCAATAGAAGCGTTGCTACCGGAGTTGCAACTAACGTTGGTATGTGTTTCGCTTACTGCTAAGGCAGTAGGTTGGTTTACAGTAGCTGAAGTTGAAATAGTGCAGCCATTGGCATCAATAGCGGTTACGCTGTAAGCGCCTGCTACCAGGTTGCTGCGGTTTTGCGTAGTAATACCACCACCCCAGTTGTAGGTATAGCTGCCTGCACCGCCTGTTATAGTTAGGTTAACAGCGCCGTTGTTGCCGCCGTTGCAGGCTACATCAGTTACTGTAGTTGAAGCCGACAGTGCAGTTGGTTCGGTTACGCTGGTGCTCTTGCTTAAAGTGCAATTGTTGGCATCAGTTATTACTACACTGTAGTTACCTGCCACTACGTTGCTTATGTTTTGAGTAGATGCGCCGTTGCTCCAGTTGTAGCTGTAGCTGGTTACACCGCCGCTTACGCTTAGGGCAACATTGCCGGTGCTGCCTGCATTACACAATACAGCCGATGGGGTAATTGTAGCCGCTAAGGCTGCTGGTTGAGTAATGGCTATAGTTGCAGTGGCTGAACAGTTGTTCTGGTCGTTTACAGTTACAGTATAGCTGCCGGCAGCTAAGCTGCTGCGGTCTTCAGTATTAACGCCTGCACCCCAGTTGTAGCTGTAGGGAGTAGTACCGCCGTTAACGCTTAAATCAATGCTGCCGTTATTACCTGCATTGCAGCTAACGTTAACATGCGTTTCGCTGGTTGCTAAAACCGCAGGTTGGTTAATTATAGCATCAACAGTAGCTGAACATGCATTAGCATCGGTCACAGTTATACCGTAGTGGCCGGCAGTTAATGCACTGCGGTTCTGCGATGTGTTACCATCATTCCATATAAAGTTGTATTGCTGTGTGCCACCGGTTACACCAATGCTTATTGAACCCGTATTTGTTCCGAAACAAGTTACATGCGTAGGTGTAGCAGTTGCGCTTAATACCGCAGGTTGAGTAATAGTTATGCTGCCGTTGTAAGCAGCAGTGCAAAGGTTGGCGTCAGTTACGGTTACATCGTAGTTGCCGGCAGTAGCAGCAGCCAGGTTTTGAGTGTTTGTACCATTGCTCCATAAATAAGTGTAAGGAGTGGTGCCACCGTTTACGGTTAAGGTAACGGTGCCGGTGTTTCCGCTATTGCATAATACATTGCTTGAAGTATGGCTGATGCTTATTGCAGCAGGTTCAGTGATAGTAGCCGCCACAGTTGCAGTGCAGCTGTTAGCATCAGTTACAGTTAGGTTGTAAGAACCTGCTGTTAATCCGCTACGATCTTGAGTAATTGCACCGCCATTCCACAAGTAGCTGTAAGTTGTGGTGCCGCCGCTAACGTTTACATCAATAGCGCCGTTGTTTCCGCCATTGCAGCTAACGTTGGTAACACTTACTACAGTTGCGTTTAATGCTGCTGCAGGTTGTGTGATGGTAGCGCTAACGGTTGCAGTGCAGCTGTTGGCATCACTAACAGTCAAAGTGTATGTTCCGGCGGTAAGGTTTGTGCGGTTAGGTGTAGTAATACCACCGCCCCAGTTATAGGTGTAAGAAGGTGTTCCGCCTAAAGTATTGGTAGTTATGCTGCCGTTGTTACCGTTAAAGCAGCTTACGTTGCTTTGGCTGGCAACTAGTACACTAAGTGCGGCTGATGGTTGTGTGATAACTGCATTTAAAGAAGCCGTGCAGCTGTTATTGTCAGTTACCACTACTGTATAAGAACCTGAAGCGAGGTTGCTTATATCCTGGGTTACTGCGCTGTTGCTCCAGCTATACGTATAAGCAGGCGAGCCGCCGCTAACACTTAGGTCAATGCTTGCATTATTGCCGCCATTGCAGCTTACGTTGGTTTGTGTATGCGATAAGCTTAAAGCCGTTGGCTGTGCTACTACACCGCTGGCAGTTACTGAACAACTGTTGGCATCAGTTATAGTGGCAGTATAGGTATTGGCAATTACGCCGCTTATGTTTTGTGAAGTGGCGCTGTTGCTCCAAACAAAGCTGTAAGGAGAAGTACCACCGCTTACGTTCAAATTAACTGCGCCGTTATTGCCGCCATTGCAGCTAACGTTTACTACTGTGGTAGATGCGCTGATCGCTGTTGGCTGGTTAATAGTGGCAGAAGCAGTCATGCTACAGTTGTTACCGTCAATAACAGTTACGGTATAAGTGCCTGCACTAAGGTTGGTGCGGTTTTGGGTAGTTATACCGCCGCCCCAGTTGTAGCTGTATGCGCCAGTGCCGCCGCTAACCGTTAAAGTGATTGCACCGTTAGTGCCTCCATTGCAGCTTACGTGTGTTACAGTGGTGTTTAAGATAATAGTAGAAGGCTGAGTGATGCTTACGCTTACTGATGTATTACAAGCATGTTGGTCAGCTACAGTTACGGTGTAGTTACCGGCAGCAAGGCCGCTTATGGTTGCACTGCTTTGGCCGCTGCTCCAGCTATATGTATAAGCCGGAACACCGCCTGTGGTGCTTATGCTTACGCTGCCATTGGTGCCGCCATTGCAGCTAACATTTCCCGGTGTAGCATTGGCCTGCAGTTGAGTTGGCTGTGCAACTGCTACGGTAGTAGCCGCAGTGCAGCTATTAGCGTCAGTTACAGTTACAGTATAGTTGCCGGAAGTTAAACCTGTGCGGTCCTGCGTAGTAACGCCTCCTCCCCAATTATAACTGTAAGCAGTAGTACCACCGTTAACGGTAAGATCAATGCTGCCATCGTTACCGGCAAAGCAGTTTACGTCAACATGTGTGGTGCTTAAAGTTAAAGCAGCAGGCTCAGTTACGGTAGCGCTTACGCTGGCAGTGCAGCTGTTGGCATCTGTTACGGTAAGGCTATATGAACCGGCAGGTAAACCGCTACGGTCTTGTGTGGTTGTGCCACCATTCCATAAGTAGCTGTAAGCAGTAGTGCCACCTGTAACGGTTACATCTATAGCACCGTTGTTACCGGCGTTGCAGCTTACATTGGTAATGCTTGCTATGCTCGCAGCTAATGAGGCCACCGGTTGTGTTATAGTGGCGCTTACAGTAGCTGTGCAGCCGTTAGCATCAGTTGCCGTTACAGTATAAGTGCCGGCACTAAGGTTAGTTCTGTTTGGTGTAGTAATACCCCCGCCCCAGTTATAGCTGTAAGCAGTAGTGCCACCGGTGGTGTTGGTAGTGATAGTTCCATTGTTACCGCCAAAGCAGCTAACGTTGGTTTGGCCTGCAATCAACACGCCAAGTGCCGCCGCAGGTTGGGTAATGGTAGCTGATGTTGAAGCTGAACAGCTATTGGCATCAGTTACGGTTACGTTATAAGTGCCGGCAGTAAGGTTAGTTCTGTTTTGCGTGGTTATACCACCACCCCAGTTGTAAGTGTAGGTAGTAGTGCCACCGGTTACGCCAATATTTATTGCACCGTTGTTACCGTTAAAGCAGCTAACGTTAGTGGTGCTGCTTACGCTAACATTTAAAGCGGCAGCAGGTTGAGTTACTGTAGCCGTTAAGGTAGCAGTGCAGTTATTGCTATCGGTTACTACAATTGTATAGCTACCCGCCGTTAAGTTGATTCTGTTTTGTGTGGTTGGGCCGTCGTTCCAGGCAAAGCTGTAAGGGGTTACACCACCACTTATGTTTACGTTAACCGCGCCGTTGTTACCGCCAAAACAGCTAACAGCAGTTGTGCTGCCTAAGTTTACGCTTAAAGCGGCAGCAGGTTGAGTAATAGTAGCCGATGAAGAGGCTGAACAACCGTTGGCATCAGTTACAGTAACATTGTAAGTGCCTGCAGGCAGGTTGGTTCTGTTTTGCGTGCTTATACCGCCACCCCAGTTAAAACTGTATGGTGAAGTTCCGCCGCTTACTACAGTACTAATGCTACCGGTTGAAGCACCAAAGCACAGCACATTGCTTACCACAAAGCTATCAATGCTTAGCGGTGCAGCCGGCTGGTTAATGGTTGCGCTTGTGGCAGCGGTGCAGCTGTTCTGGTCAGTTACAGTTACCATATAAGTGCCGCCCAGCATGTTGGTACGGTCTTCAGTAGTTACGCCATCGCTCCAGGTATACGCATAAGCAGGAACGCCGCCATTGGCAGTTATGTTTATTACGCCGTTTGCATCGCCGTAGCAGGCAAGGGTATTGGTATTGTTTACTACCACGCTAACTGCATTGGCCGGTTGTGTTATAGTTATTGAAGCAGAAGCTGTGCAGCTGTTATCATCAGTAGCTGTTACGGTATAAGTGCCTGCAGCAAGTCCGTTCGGGTTTTGGCTCATATTGCCGTTGCTCCAGGCAAAAGCAAAAGGAGAAGTACCGCCGGTAGTGCTGTTTACTATGCTGCCGTTGCTGCCGCCAAAGCAGCTAACATTGGTTGCGCTTAAGGCAATAGCAATAGCGGTAGGTTGGGTTACAGTAGCCGAAGCGGTGCCGGTACAACTGTTGGCATCTGTTACGGTTACATTATAAGTTCCTGCAATAAGATTAATTCTGTTTTGGGTAGTAATACCACCACCCCAGTTGTATGTGTATGCGCCGGTACCGCCGGTAGTGGTCAGGTCAATAGCACCGTTGCTCATGCCGTTGCAGCTAATGTTGGTTACCGCAGGCACTACGCTTACAGCAGCCGGGGCATACATGGCAATAGTTGAAATGGCGGTGCAGCTATTGGCATCAGTTACAGTTACGGTATAGTTACCGGCAGCAAGGCCGCTTATGTCTTCGGTTACCGGGCCGTTGCTCCAGCCATAGGTATAACCCGAAGTGCCGCCGCTTACGGTTAAGTTAATAGCGCCGTTGTTACCGCCGTTACAGGTAACGTTAGTGTTTATATAGCTTAGGCTTAAAGCAGTTGGTTGTGTAATTATAGCCGAAGCTGTTGCAGAACAACTCTTGGTATCTGTTACAGTTACAGTATACGTGCCGGGTGCTAGGCTGCTGCGGTTAGGTGTGGTAATACCACCACCCCAGTTGTATGTAAACGCAGGTGAGCCACTGCTAACGGTAGTAGTAATGCTGCCGTTAGCGGCTGCGTTGCAGCTAACATTAGTTGGTGTAGCGGCAACAATTGGCTTAGGATTAACAACCACAGGTGCAGTTACCGTATCCGAGCAGAAACCACGGTAAACAATATGTATAACATTATATGTACCTGCAGCAGCATAGGTGTTGCTTGGGTTGTTGGTGGTAGAAGTTGAACCATTACCAAAATCCCAGAAGTGGCCGGTTATGTTGCTTGAGCCGGTATGTGTAAACACTACGGTAGCGCCCGGTGCACAGTAGGTACCTGCATTGCTGAAGTTAGCATTGGTGTTGTTTCCTGACAGGCCTACAGTTACTGAAGCTGAAGCAGTGCATCCACCGGCATCAGTTACCGTTACTGAAATAGGGCCGGGTGCAAGGCCGGTTAAGGTTTGTGTGTTAGCGCCACCGTTGCTCCATGCGTAGTTATAAGGCGAAGTGCCGGTGTTATTGGTTACAGCAGTAGCCGTGCCGGTTGCATTAAGACACACGCTGGTGCCGCTGTTCATTGTTAAAGTTAAAGCTGATGGCTGGGTGATAGTAGTGCTGCTGGTTGCCGTGCAGCTGTTGCCATCGGTTACCGTTACGGTGTTAGTGCCCGCTGCAAGGCCGCTGCGGTCTTCAGTAGTAATGCCGCCACCCCAGTTGTAGGTATAGCTGCCTGAGCCGCCGCTAACGGTAATATTTATAGCGCCGTTGCTTCCACCGTTACAGCTAACATCTGTTTTGCTTACGGTAATGCTTATAGCAGGCATTTGTGTAACAGTTTGTGAACCGCTGGCTGAGCAACTGTTGGCGTCAGTAACAGTTACATTATAAGTTCCGGCAATAAGTGCGGTGCGGTCTTGTGTAGTTATGCCGCCACCCCAGTTATAAGTATAAGCTGCGGTACCACCGTTAACAGTTAAATCAATAGCGCCGGTGTTAGCGCCATTACAGCTTACGTTGGTTGTTACAAAACTTAAAGCAAGTGCGCTAACCGGCTGGCTAACGGTTGCTGTAGTTGTAGCTGTGCAGGCATTGGCATC
>CAZUHU010000169.1:0-8087 GCA_964620645.1 uncultured Chitinophaga sp. | reverse complement strand
AGAAACAGCACTAAGTAGTTGAAGCGATTGCCCGGCATTAGGGGCGAAGGAAAACAAAAAATCCCGTCCAACAGTGGAGCGGGATAACCATGACAAAAATGGTTGCCTTAAAATAAGGCCGGTAAAGTGGTGATATTACGTCTCTGTAACTCGTCCTGTATCTTGCGCATAAAGTCAGGAAGCTTTAAATCGTAGAAGAAGGAGGAGTTATAAATACCCTGTAAGTCCTCGTTGTTCAACGATTGCAGATAATCAGCTACTGTGATTTTCGGTCCCTTTATTCTGTTATATTTTAAAGTCTTCATTTTGTATTGTTTTATGGTTATTGGACGTATGCTGTTTTAAAGGCTTAAGCGTTACGAACGGTTTTAAGAATTTTTGAGAAGGCTGTGCCTCTTTCTTCCGGGGCAAGAACCTCTTCGATGAACAGTAAACTGTAGCCGGGGGAGCATTTCAGTTCGCCTTGCTCATCTTCAAACCAGGGTAGGTCTATATGAATGGCCTGGGCTTTAAGTGCCTGTGTGGTACCAAAAGCGTCTATAATATTTATACGGGCAGGCATGGCATGCGGATATGTAAAAAGTCTTTCAATTGTCCACAATAATTCCACACCAACGCCCTTGTTTTGGCTTAATAGGTTTTGCAGGCACTGGCGGGATATGCGGAACTCTGTTTCATGAAACTGCCCTGCCTTGTAAATGAAACCGAATAGCGATACCTGGGTGCGGCTGTAGAACACAATCTCGTTCACCAGTATCTCTCTGCATCTGATATCGAACTGTTTTTGCATTGCCTTGGTTTTATAAATACAAAGAAGCGCAGCCACTGCGCAGTGTATTTGCGCAGTAAACTTTCTTTGGAATTTTCTTTCTTTAGAGCATGTCTTCCCTGGATAGTTTGCAGATAAACTTTAATGCCCAGGGCCTTATGGTTCTTAATATCATACTGGCCCTGGTAATGTTTGGTATTGCGCTGGAGCTCAGAAAGGAAGACTTTTTAAACCTGTGGCACAATAAGAAAAGCGCCATTGCGGGGCTGGTGGCCCATTTTGTGCTGTTGCCCTTATTAACGTTTCTTCTGGTGCTGGTTTTAAAACCGGCGCCAAGCATTGCTTTGGGTATGATACTGGTTGGCTCCTGCCCTGGTGGTAATATGAGCAATATGTTCACCCACCTGGCTAAGGGCAATACAGCCCTCGCGGTTGGATTAACCAGCGTATCCCATTTTCTGGCTGTGGTTCTTACGCCGCTAAACTTTTCCTTTTACGGTAGCCTAACTGAGGGAACCAGTTTGTTATTGCGGGAAATTCATTTGGATCCGTTGGATGTATTGAAGACAATCGGCATTGTGATAATCATTCCTATACTGCTGGGTTTATGGCTGGCTAATTACCAGACTACCATTGCCGGGCATTTGCGAAGATGGATGAAGAAGTTCTCGCTGTTGGCGTTTGCTTTCTTTCTTATAGCTGCCTTTGCAAGTAACGTGCAAGTGTTTGTTGCTACGGCGCCTGTAGTGCTTCCTTTAGTGGTGTTTCATAATGCACTTGCGTTGGCATCGGGTTATGCATTTGCAAAACTGTTGCGCTTACCTGAGCAGGATTGCCGAACGGTTACTTTCGAAACCGGCGTTCAAAATTCCGGCTTGGGGCTAATACTCATATTCAGCTTCTTTAATGGCTTAGGTGGTATGGCTCTTATTGCTGCCTGCTGGGGCGTATGGCATTTGGTTAGCGGCGGTTTGCTATCCTTTATTTGGGGCCGGCGTCCTGTTTCGGCAGCCAGGGTATAAATGCGCTGGTGTTTCTTTTGTACTTGTCGTAGTCAGTATTGCCCTCATACTTTTTCTCCAAAAGCATTACGCCTGAAACGCGCAGTAGTAAGAAGGTAATGGTTATAGGCGCCAGTATGGAAATATACCACATACCGGAGGGTATGGATAGCAGGAACATGGCCCACCATTGTAGCGCCTCTCCAAAATAGTTGGGGTGGCGGCTGTATTTCCAAAGGCCGGTTTTCATTACACCTAAATGGTGGGGGTTCTGTTTGTACATAAACATCTGGTAGTCGCTCACGGCCTCAAAGTAAAACCCAAACAGCCCCAGTATAGTACCGATAGGATACAACCAGGTGTAGCTTTTGTAAATGGAAGCCTCCGTGTTTACCACAATGATTGGAAGAACGTTGATGAACATAATTGCCCCCTGTAGCATAAACACCTGCAGGAAAGAACGGATGATAACTTTATCGCCCCACTCCTTGCGCCAGTTGGCGTATCGAAAGTCTTCGGGCTTGCCCCAGTTGCGAATGATAAGGTAACAGGCAAGGCGTACGCCCCAAACCGTTGTGAGAAAGGTTACCAGTTTTTGATGCAGGCGGTGTTCGCTGAAAAACCCATAAGTTAACCAGGCCACTAAAACAAAACCAAGCCCCCAGCCAATGTCTGCAATGCTATTATCCTTTTTGATAAGGGCAATGATGAAGAGAAGGCACATGTAGCCCAGAATGCAAAGCGCAGAAAACAGAAACGGATTCACCCCCTAAATTTACTTAACTCCTTTTATTCCTGTAACCAATCCGCAGAAATATGTAATGCGGTGAAGGCTTTGGCAGCTGTTTTCCAAATAGACCTTAAGATGGTTTACATTGCCAAATGCTTCTACATAAGCCTGTAGCAGGGTGTGATGCCTGAATTCTTCACCGGCAAAAAAGAGCAGCAAAGGGAGTATCAGTTGAAAGTAGATATGATACAGAAGCCTGAACGGGCCATTCGGTTTGCTGAATTCTACAATAACAAACTGGCCACCGGGTTTTAAAATACGCAGTACCTCGTGACAAAAAGCAATTTGCTGCTCCCGGTCCATTGTTTTTATACCAAAGGAGCACACCACAGCGTCCATGTAATTATCATTTATTGAAGTATTGGTAGCACACTGCTGTAGCACCTTTATGCTGCTATCTGTTTTTGCGGCTGCATTCATACCGGTAGAAAAATCAACGGCGGTAATTTGCGCTTTTGGGAGCCGTTGTTTTATAAACCCCCAGTTTTGCCCGCTACCGCTCATCATATCGCAAATATTTGCCGGCTTGCCTTGCAGTTCATCAATAGCCTTACGGCGAATTGTGTCATCGAGGCCAAAAGAAAACCGGCCGGTTAAATGGTAACTGGGCGCAAACTCATCAAAAAGGGTGCGCACGTATTCAACTTCGTAATTGGCGTTATTTGGCGCGGGCATGTTGCTCAGCTTTTTCTTTCAGTTTTTGTAAAACGTGTAAGTGCATTTGGTTCACCAGTCTGTCCGACCAAAGCCTCCAATACCAGGTTGGCCCAACTTTGTAGCGGTAGGCCGTAGTGGCAATTACCCTGCAGCTGCTATCGCTTAATGGCTCAATTCTGAATTCGCCATAGTCCACAAAAAATTTTGAGCGCACATGTTCGGGTTCAATATTAGGGTATATGGATGTTTCACTCATGCTAACTGGTGGCTCCTTAATGCTGAAGCGCAATAACCTGCCGGGTTGCAAACTATCCACCACTGCGTTAAGATTGCCGTTGGAGTATTCGCAGGCCAGCATATTACAGTTGCCGTTTTTTTCCAATCGCATGGCTACCGGATACGAAACGCCTTTTTTAAGGAAGAAGAAATCGCTCTTCCCAAACTCGAAAGGATGTTCCATTTGCTCCCAAATCTTTTTGTCGCCGGCGTGAATAATAATCTCCGTTTTAATGGTGCTGTTTTCAAAGTCCTGCAGGCCGATGTCGTATAACACACCTACCGGATTAAGCAGTAATATAAACATTGGGGCATATATGCGGGCCCATATTTTACGTTGCACCAGGTAAGCGAAAAACGTACCCAGCGCCATTAACGGAACAATGATTGGCAAGGCCATTACCACGCAAATCAGACCCTCTACGCCCATCACTAAAAACAGAAAACATAGAAGTACGCCAATGGTTACTGTGCTTAACATTAATTCTCCTAAACGCATTTGGCGGCTGCGGCTTTTGATCATGCCCCAGGTAAAGCCAACGCTTGTGGGCAATAGAACGAACAGCGTGCTACCGTATTCGCCAAGGAATGCCAATAGCGGAGAACAGGCTATTACTATGCCCAACACTGTCCACCAGAAAATTTTGGAGCGAACAGTTTCCAGCTTTTGGGTGTCTAGCCCCTCGGTACCATACGGATGTATAAACAAATCATACAATGCGGGTTGAAGCGTGGGAAACCGAAATTGATAGCCTGCATCTTGCAATTTTTTGGGCAACACCCGCCTGCCGTTAAGAACCAGTTCCGCTTCCGTGCCCATTAACTTACTTCCTGTTCTAAGCATCCATTCGCTCAAAGGCATACCAAGGTTTCTACCTACAGCGCTGCGTAGCTCGTCCATGAAGGTTTTATTCTTTACTGGTTCGGGTGCACAGCAGTTATAGGTACCCTCCATTGTTTCGTCCCCCAGGCTTTTCTCTATTATCCCGCAGAAATCCTTTTCGTGCAGCCAGCTCATGTATTGTTCGCCGCTGCCTTGTGAGCCACCAAAACCCCAACTTGCCAGTCGCGCCATGGGCTTAAGGGCGCCCCCATCCTTGCCCAGCACAAAGCCTATGCGCAGAAAAACTTTGCGGCTTGAAGGCGTTATGATATCGTAAAATGTTTCTTCCCATTGTTTGCAAACTTCCGCTGAGAATCCTTCACCTAACTCGCTTTCTTCAGTTAGTATTTCTTCACCACGGTTGCCGTAAATGGCTGCCGAACCCGCATTTATCCAAACCTTTGGTGGTTGTTCGCAACGGTTAATGGCTATACCAATAGCGTTGGTGCTGTCAATGCGCGATTCTAAAATTTCTTTGCGGTTTGCTTCGGTGTATCGGCAATCAACTGAACGTCCAGCCAGGTTGATTACAGCATCGGCGCCTTCCAGTTCTTTTTGCCAGGCAGCAATTGTCTTCCCGTCCCATTGGCAGTAGGTGATACGCTCGTCCGGATAAAAGGATGATTCCGCACTTCTGGTAAGTACAACAAATGTTATGTTGTTATCCGTAAGGTTTCTGAAAATGCATTGGGCTAAAAAGCCTGTGCCCCCTGCTATTACAATTTTCTTTTTCATGACGCTGCTATTTTAGAATGTAAGCCAGGTAGCAAATCATAATTATTGCACCTGTGGCAAAGGCGTAATCGGTAAGTTTAGAGAAGCCGTTGTTCATTACGCGTTTATGATGAAAGCCGAAGGCAAGCAAGCGGCCGGCACCTTGCCCCGCAAACATTAAACCGGGTAGCTCCATTTGTTTGGCTACAATAGCCATGAGCAAGAAGGAGGTGCCTTCGAACAGGGCCAGTACGGATAAGTGCGCTGTATAGTTAATGCGTTGCTCCAACCCTTTGTGCCCCGCAAAGTTGGCCAGCTGCAACAGCATAAAGTAGCCAAACACCCAAACAAACAGTGTAAAAACATCGCTAACGCCGGTAAAGCGCGCAAAGAAATAGATGCAAGCGGCGGTATAGAGCATACCGAAGCAAATTAGCGCCAACCGCCAGGCGAGATTAAAATCGGGAGCGCAGTTAAAACCCTGTGTAGCTGTTTGGGCGTTTACTATAATGCCGCGGTTATAGGAAACGAATTTGTACAAGGGGCGCACCATAGCTTTAAACCAGGGCTTTGTAACAAAGCTTTTGGTAAAGGGCAGCAGGTTGGCCACTATTAGGGTAAGACTGTCCAGGCCATAAAGCACTTCGCCCGTTTGTGTATCTACAAGGGGTATTTCGTGCCGTGCTTTAGTAAGGTCTAAGCGGTTCAGCATTTTTTTGTCAGCTTGCTGAAAGGAGATTCTGCCGTTGGTATCAAGCACTTTAACTTTTATGAAGGCATTGGTGTAAGCCTGGCAGAGTGGGCAGGTGTCGTCGTAAACGATTACTTTGTTGTGGAGGGTTTTCATCTTAAACTATTTAAAGTTTCAGAAAAAAATGAAAGATTGAATTCTTTTTAAACCCCGTGGTTAGCGGGGTTGTTGTTTTGTTACTTTATAATCAGTTTCATCAGGCTTCCGTAAAACCAACTTTGGTCGCTCATCACCATTTTATCCGTTATCTTATCTGCGCTGGCGGCAAAGCCGTCTATATCATCCATCAGTTTTATAAAGGCCTTGTACTCTTCTTTCTTTTGCTCTTTGTCGTCTATCAAGCGAAGGTCGCGAAGGGTAGAGCGCAAAGGGTCAATTTCTCTTCTTCTCCTTTCTCTGATGATGCGGACAGCAACTTTCCATATATCTTTTTCACCAGTGAAGTACTCGGCCCGTTCTCCCAGCTTCACTTTACGTTCAGCCAGGCCCCAATCAATAAGGGCGCGTAAGTTCATATTGGCATTGCCCCGGCTTATGTCCAGCTTCTCCATAATTTCATCTGTGGTAAGGGCCACATCACTAACCAGCAGTAAGGCGTGTATTTGAGCCATAGTGCGGTTAATACCCCAGTTGGTGCCCAGCGTGCCCCAGGCTTCAACAAACTTTTGCTTGGCTTCTTCCAGTTTCATAATTTACTTTCAGGAAACAAAGTTAGGGCTATTTCTGAACTTTCAAAAAAAAATGAAAGATAATTAAAAACAGGGCTTTTTTTGGCCGGCAGGGAGGTATTTGACGTAAAGGGCTTATTTTAATGGCTAAATAGCAGTTATGGCCGTTATAAAATTAAAGGACCTTGACACCCGCGCCCCAAAGAAAATGAGTAAGGAGGCTACCAAGGATGAAACCATTAAGTTGAAAATGAGGCTGGAAGAGTTGCAGAACCTAATGTATGCAGAAGGTAAGCACGCTCTTTTGGTTGTACTGCAAGGCATGGATGCCTCGGGAAAAGACGGTGTTTTGAAGAATGTTTTTGACGCCGTAAACCCAATGGGCTGCCGTGTCATCCCTTTTAAAAAGCCGACCGAAACTGAACTTAAGCACGATTTTCTATGGCGTGTGCATGCGCAGGTGCCCGAAAAAGGTATGATACATGTTTTTAACCGCTCGCATTACGAGGATGTTTTGATACAGCGTGTACACGAGTGGATTGATGAAAAAACAGTAAGGCAGCGCTTTCAGCACATCAATAACTTTGAAAAGCTGTTAGCCGAAACCAACACCACGGTACTTAAGTTCTACCTGCATATATCTAAGGAGAAGCAGTTGGAACGCTTGCAGGAGCGCATGAGCGATAAAACCAAGATGTGGAAATACAACGAGGAGGATTTGAAGGAGCGCCAGTTTTGGAATGACTATATGAAAGCCTACGACGATGTTTTTCAGCATTGTTCTGAAAGCGCTCCCTGGACGCTGGTACCCGCCGACCAAAACTGGTACAAAGAATATATTGTTGCCAAAAAGGTGGTTGAAACCCTGGAGAGCCTCAAGATGAAATTTCCCGGCTTAAAGCCGCAGTAGTTTTAGCGCAACAACGTTACAGTTCCCTTTTTCTCAACCTTCTTATCGTTAAGGAAGGTAACCTTTACGTAGTAGGTAAACACGGCGTTGTTCTGTAGCTGACCTTTATAGGTTCCATCCCACCCCTGCAGTTGGTTGGTTGATTCAAAAACCAACTCACCCCAACGGTTGAATATTTTCAGGTCAAGCGTTTTAATATCCTGTCCATACACCAGGAACAGATCGTTGTTTCCATCACCATTCGGGCTAAAGCTGTTAGGTACAAACACCGGCTGTTCCGGTAATACATCCACATAAAGTGTTGCTGAACCATAACAGGTTGAGGTTCCGTTTTGCTCGCTTACGGTTACCGGGTAATTGCCGTTTTGGTAAACGGTAACAAACGGGTTAGGGCAATCAATACAGCTCAGTCCCAGTGATGGCTCCCAACTGTAGTGTACGTTGCTGGCGTTTTGATAGGTAACCAGCACCTGGCCACCTTCGCCAAGTGGCAGAATAAGCGTATCGGGGTTTACATCCACAACAATAGGTAGCGGTTGTAAAATCAGAATAGGTATAGTGCTTTCGCAGCCGTTAAAGTTGTAAGCCGTTATTACATGGTTGCCGGCAGACAGATTATAGAAATCTCCACTGTATTGCGGTATGCCGCCATCCATACTAAATTGGTA
>CAZUHU010000168.1:0-8150 GCA_964620645.1 uncultured Chitinophaga sp. | reverse complement strand
GGTTCTACAGGTAATACCGGCGCTACTGGAGCAACTGGACCAACAGGAAATACAGGTGTAACAGGTGCTACCGGAGCAACCGGCGCCACCGGGGTTACAGGAAATACGGGCGCAACGGGAAATACGGGTGCGACAGGCCCAACAGGTGATACAGGTCCACAAGGTCTTACCGGTGCAACGGGCTCAACAGGGGCTACGGGAGCAACCGGAAGTACGGGCGCAACGGGTAGCACAGGAGCCACCGGGTCAACAGGAAGTACAGGAGTAACAGGCCCGACTGGTGCCACTGGGGTTACAGGAAACACCGGCGCAACCGGTGCTACAGGAGTTACAGGTGCAACCGGCAATACAGGAGCAACCGGCTCAACAGGGGCTACGGGAGCAACCGGGAATACGGGCGCAACGGGTAGCACAGGAGCAACCGGAAGTACAGGTGCCACTGGCGCAACCGGAACTACCGGAAGCACAGGCCCAACCGGTACGTTAAGTGGTCCGGCGGGCGGAGATTTATCTGGCACTTATCCAAACCCAACCGTGGTTGGCTTACAAACTGTTCCGATTTCAAATACACCACCAACAACAGGCCAGGTACTTACTTACAACGGCACAAGCTGGATACCGCAAAGCAGCAATAACTGGATGCTGTTGGGTAATGCCGGTACCAACGCCGCTACCAACTTTTTAGGAACAACGGACGCTAATGACCTGGTATTCAGAACCAACAACACTGCGCGTGCCAGGGTGTTGGCCTCTAATGGTTATGTGGGTATAAATACTGTCGCTCCAACCGCTCAGCTAGAGGTGGTTAGCGCCCTGAATGATGCAATTTATGGCCACTCGCCAAACGTGGGCGGTGTGGTAGGCCGCGAGGTTAACTTTAGCTTTGGTGTGCCTTTACAAACATTGGCAGGTGCAGGCCTTTACGCCAGTAACCCCGCTGCAAACTATACTTCTATATTTGGTCAAAGCACAGGCGCGGCCAACGTGGCTGCAGGTATTGATTATAGCAGCGTTTGGATAGCCCATTATAGTTATGTAGATAACGCATCGGCGGTATTTAATCCACCGGCCGTGTATGCGCAATTAAATAATACCAGCACAACGTTAACAGGTTTTCAGGCGGCCATCAGGGCGTATAACAACCGTGCGGCTACAGCAGGCAACCCGGGTTATTCAATAGGTGTTGAGGGTGATGCTAACTCGCAAAACCAGGATGCCATTGGTGTTATGGGATGGGCTTATTGTAATACTACCAACGTGGCAGGCGGTTACTTTGAGGCAGACAATTACGCAGGTGTTCAACAGGCTTATGCTTATGTTGGTACAAATACCGGAGGTATATCGCGTAAAATTACCGGTACCGCTGCAGTGTCAGAAATTATACCTACACCAACACATGGTCGTATCACATTAACCGCACCTGAGTCGCCTGAGTATTGGTACCAGGACTATGCTACCGTTAAACTGGTAAATGGCAAAGCGCATGTTGACCTTGACCCAATACTTGCCGACATTATAGTAGTGACGGACGAATACCCTATACGTGTATTTGTAACTGCTGCTGATATGACTGACTTTAACGGCATAGCCGTGGTAAACAGAACAGCTACCGGTTTTGATTTGGTTGAACTGAATGGCGGAACACATAGCGGTAACTTAGATTATATGCTTATAGCTAAACCTAAAACAGGTTACGGCGAGGGACGCTTCCCTCAGGCACCGGGCCCGGCATGGCTTAAGGCAGATAAAGAGCCTGCTGCTGCAAAGGCTGCTAACCAACCGGCCGGACGCGAAATATTCTACTGGCCTGCTGACTACAAGGTTTACAACTATAACCCTGAAGACCATGTGGGTATAGGTAACGTAGTGCCTGCAGGCAAGTATGCGGGCAAAGTAAAAGGCGCTAATGGCACTTACCTGGAACATGTGCCTGCCAGCAAAAAGGAATTGAACGGACAATAGCCGATTTAAACTTAAAGGAAAACGGAAGCCAATGGGCTTCCGTTTTTTGTTTGTACAAGCAGCATATATGTACGGCCCCATGTGCGCGTTATATAGTTATATCAAAAGCAGTGTTATGGGTAAGAAGAACAGCATAATAGAATCGAACGAAGTGCATGAACAAATTTATAAGGAGAAGGAAAGCCCCTCAAACATCTCCCCTTCAAAAAAGAATGGGGATTACTGGAGTGACGAAAAGCGTACCTTAAAAGGAGAAAAGCGCGATCCCCAAAAAACAAGAGAGAAGCGTTACACGGGTTCTGACAGTAAGGAGAGTGAGCCTAAGTTTACCAATAACAGGAAGAAGGGGTGATTCCATTTCTCAAAATCAAAAAAGGTCGACACCTTGCGATAGTGTCAACCTTTTTGAAAGAGGTTTTCTTTTTTAACTAATTTATTGTCAGCCAATTAAGTGTTGTTTTGGAATGAGTTGACATTTTGAAAGTGTCAACTTTTGTCAACCTTTTTTGCCGGTTAACACTATAAAGCATGGGTTACAAACTGGCAAACTATGCCACCCATTACTACAAAACAAACAGCCCAAAATCCCCAGTTTATGAGGATATATTTAAAGCCGCGGCGTTCGAACATTGCATTAATGGCTATTACAGGCAGTATTAAAAATATGCTGGATAAAATGCCGTGCAAGGCCCCGTGTTTGAAGGTTCTGAAACCCTCGCCCACCAAAGCCATTGAATCAGCCTTCCATTTGGTATAAACCGGGTCGGTTTCGTGACCCTGTATTAACGAGGATAAAGCTAATTGGTGGATGGTAAGTACGTTTAAAGAGATAGCTACAAAAAAACTGAAGAGGTAGGTAAGCCCAAAGATGAGTATCATATTGGCACCTTTCATTTTTTCTTCGGTAAGCCCGGCGCCATCCATCCAGGCTTTGCCTAATATTTTAGGATTGTACCAAATAAATCCAAACAATAGGGGAAAAAGCGCAGCTAAGGCGCTGGCAGTTAACATTGACATAGAGGTTGGTTTTAGTTTTAATGAAAATAGAATAATTTCTATTACTCATCAATTAAAACCGACTTCAGGTATTCGCGGTTTAAGCGCGCTATGTTGGTAAGCTTAATTTCTTTAGGGCATTCTGCTTCGCAGGCGCCTATGTTTGTGCAGTTGCCGAAACCTTCGGAATCCATTTGGTCAACCATGCTTTGTGCACGTATGGTTCTTTCAGGCTGACCTTGTGGTAACAAAGCCAACTGGCTGATTTTTGCTGAAACGAATAACATAGCTGCTGAGTTAGGGCAGGCCGCTACACAGGCACCGCAACCTATACAGGCGGCAGCGTCCATTGCTTTTTCGGCATTTGCTTTCTCAACCGGAAGGTTGTTGGCATCCTGGGCCTGGCCAGTATTAACGGATATATAACCGCCGGCAGCAATTATGCGGTCGAAAGCGGAACGGTCAACCACCAAGTCCTTTATTACAGGGAAAGCCTTTGCCCTCCAGGGTTCAACATAAATAGTATCGCCATCTTTAAAGTTGCGCATGTATAACTGGCAAGTAGTAGTAGCGTGCTGCGGCCCGTGCGCACGGCCGTTTATGTATAAGGAGCACATACCGCAGATACCTTCGCGGCAGTCGTGGTCGAAGGCAACCGGCTCTTCGCCTTTGGCTACCAGTTGCTCGTTCATTACATCCATCATCTCCAGGAAACTCATGTCAGGGTTTACACCTTCAACAGGGTATTCCATCATTTTTCCTTGTGCTTTGGCATTAGCCTGGCGCCAAACTTTTACGTTTACTTTCATTGTTAGAAGTTAGTTCACAGTTCGCAGTTCATGGTTCGCAGTAAGTAGCTAAATTGAAGTCTTCAATTTATTTATCATTCTGTAAATCACTTCTGTTTTACTGTAAAGGTTTGTGAATTTATCTTCTTTAATATAATTCCTGTTTTTGGCATGATATAGACATGTGATAACTTCAGCACATGATCTTGATGCCATGGTTAAAAAACGTTTGAATTCAGGTTTAGTGTTATTAGTTGCTCCTTCAGCTATATTTAGTGAAATTGAATCAGCCGCCCTTCTTAACTGAGAAGAAAGACTAAACATTTCTTCTTTCGGAAACGTCTTCGTCATAATGTGCACTTCATCAGCAAACTCTACTGCCATCTTCCAAACGTTCAGTTTTTCAAAATTAAAGCTCATTATTACTCATGCTGCTGCGAACTGTTAACTGATAACTATTTGTAGCTTCTTACCTGCAATTCAATATTTTCAAAAATGAGCTGTTCCTTGTGCAGCACCGGCTCAACACCTACACCTTTAAACTCCCAAGCCGCTGCATAGCGGTAATTTTCATCATCGCGCTTGGCTTCACCGGCATCCTGGTATTCAACACGGAAGTGGCCACCACAGCTTTCGTTACGGTGTAAGGCATCGGTAACCATTAACTCCCCTAATTCGATGAAGTCAGCAACGCGGCCGGCCTTATCCAACTCGGGGTTAAAGGCACTGAACTCGCCCATTACTTTTACATCCTTCCAAAAGTTTTCGCGTAACTCAGCCAACAGTTGTTTAGCCTTGGTTAAACCTTCGGCAGTGCGGGCCATACCGCAGTATTCCCACATAATTTTACCAAGTTGTTTATGGAATTGCTCAACTGAGGTTTTCCCTTTTATGGCTAACAACTGGTCCATACGGTTGCGGGCAGTAGTTTCAGCCTCCACAAATGCAGGATGGTCGGTTGGTATTGCTTTGGTAAATATTTCAGAAGCCAGGTAGTTGCCAATGGTGTAGGGGATAACGAAATAGCCATCAGCAAGGCCCTGCATAAGGGCGGATGCACCCAGGCGGTTAGCGCCGTGGTCGCTAAAGTTAGCTTCACCTAAGGCGTAGCAGCCCGGTATAGAGGTCATAAGCTCATAATCTACCCAAAGTCCACCCATGGTGTAGTGTACAGCCGGGTAAATCTTCATTGGCGTTTTAAGCGGGTCTTCGTTGGTGATGTTTTGATACATCGGGAATAACTCGCCGTAGCGGGCTTTTACCACATCAATGCCAAGACGCTTAATCGCGTCGCTGAAATCAAGAAATACACCGAAACCGCTTGGTACAATGCCGCGGCCTTCATCGCATACTTCTTTTGCAGCGCGCGAAGCAATATCACGCGGACACAGGTTACCGAAAGAAGGATATTTTCTTTCCAGGTAATAGTCGCGGTCTTCTTCAGCTATATCTTCTGCCTTTTTCTGCCCTTTACGTATGGCTTCGGCATCTTCTTTCTTTTTAGGTACCCATACGCGGCCATCATTACGCAATGATTCCGACATCAAAGTCAGCTTTGATTGATAATCGCCGGTTACCGGTATACAGGTTGGGTGAATTTGCGTATAGCACGGGTTACCGAAGTAAGCGCCTTTTTTATGCGCCTTCCATGCGGCTGTTACGTTGCTACCCATAGCGTTGGTAGAAAGGTAGAATACGTTGCCATAGCCACCGGTGCACAACAACACGGCATGGCCAAAGTGGCGTTCTAATTCGCCTGTTACCAGGTTACGGGCTATGATACCCCGGGCTTTGCCATCAACAATAACCAACTCCACCATTTCGTGGCGGCTATACATTTTTACATTGCCTAAGCCAATCTGGCGTTCCAATGCCTGGTAGGCGCCGAGTAACAACTGCTGGCCTGTTTGGCCCCTGGCATAGAATGTTCTTGATACCTGGGCACCGCCAAATGAGCGGTTATCCAAAAGCCCGCCGTATTCGCGGGCAAAAGGTACACCTTGCGCCACGCACTGGTCAATTATATCTACTGAAACTTCTGCCAGGCGGTAAACGTTGCCTTCGCGGGCGCGGAAATCGCCGCCTTTAATGGTGTCGTAAAACAGGCGGAATACAGAGTCGCCGTCGTTTTTATAATTCTTAGCTGAGTTTATACCCCCCTGCGCAGCAATAGAGTGTGCGCGGCGTGGAGAATCCTGGAAACAGTATGCTTTTACTTTGTATCCCAATTCAGCCAGCGTAGCCGCAGCAGCAGCGCCTGCCAGGCCGGTGCCTACAACAATAACTTCCAGTTTGCGCTTGTTGGCAGGGTTTACCAGTTTGGCGTGCTCCTTATAGTGTGTCCACTTGTCTGCCAATGGCCCCGAAGGGATCTTTGAATTCAGTTCAGCCATATCTTAATTTTTAAAACTACTCAGTTATTTAACCCAGCCGAAATACATGCTAATCGGCATCATGGCAAATACTAAAGAGATAATGATAGAGAAAGCCGTACCGGCGCCCCCTATTAAAGAATTATACTTGGTGTGGTTAAGGCCCAGTGATTGAAAGGCGCTTTTAAAGCCGTGTAGCAGGTGCCAGAATAAAGAGAAGCAACCGGCTACATAAACAATAACAATAATGGGGTTCTTAAACTCTTCCATCATCAATTGAAAAAGGTTTAACTCCTCGCCGGTAGCAAACTGATTTACCCTGTTAGGAATCCAGAACTTAGAGGTATGAATGATAAGGAAGATAAGAATTAAGGTGCCCAGCAAACCCATGCTGCGGCTATACCAGCTACTGTTAGCGGCCGGATTGTTACTAACATACTTTACGGGGCGGGCATCGCGGTTCTGCTTCCACAGCATAAGGCCATCAACAATATGAACCAGAAATCCTGCAACCAGCACAATTTCCATGGTGCGGATGATTAGGTTGGTGCCCATAAAGTGGGCCCAGTGGCTGAAGGTTTCGCCCCCATCGTTAAACCAAATCATGCCGTTGATAGTGGCATGCACAATAAGGAAGGTAATCAGGAACAGGCCTGTAATACCCATAAAAAATTTCTTACCGATAGAACTTTTGAAAATCACAGAATTGGCCATAATCAAACCTTTTTAAGGCGGGGCTAAATTATAGCCCCAACCGTAATATTTTAGTATTTAAAGCATAAATTTTAAACAATTAAGCTGTACGGAAGTTTTGTGGTTTGTCTGTCTTTAGCCCGTTACATAATCGCGCAGGTAAATATACCCTTCAGTTAATGCCCCGTTTTCCACTATGGTAGCCTGTTTAATAATGTCTGAGGATTCCTTTTGCAGTTCCGGAATTATACGGTTAAGTATCATGTTGCCGAAGTCCTCCGAGGCATCGCGCGGCAGTTCATTCGGCAGGTTATCTATAGCCATAACGTCAATAGACCCCTCCTGGAAAGTTTGCATCAATTCGCCCGTTTTGGCATTGTAGCCGTAATAAGGGTCAGCAATGGAAGAAGCGTAAAGTGTGGAAGGTATAGAGGCATCAGGCGCAATATCGCAGGTGATGTCTGAAATGGTTTTAATGCGGAAGTCCGCTTCTTTCATCTGTTCGCGGGTAAAAAATACGGGGATGCGCTTGTCCCAATAAATACCGTTTATCATTACGTCGGCTGCCTTAGTAAAAGGGTAAAAGGAGCTTTTATAAACGGAAGGGTCCTTGTGGTAATCAACACTATCGAATTTATCCTGCCCTTCGCGGTAATACATATCAGCAGAAGCAAGCTGCGTGTATACCGGCTCATTAAATTCATTATAGCAAAAATTGTATGGAGCCACTTTTTTAATGCCCGCTACATCCAGCATAAAAGCCGCGCCTTCGCTAACGCGCCCATCGCCGGTTAGTACAATCTTCCAGTTGGGTAAGTCCAGCTTTTCCAATTCCTTTTGCGCTTCAGCAAAATTGAGGCAGTCAATCATTTGGCGAAGGCGGAAACGGCTGGTTCTGAAACCAATCATTCTTATGGCGTGGTACGCGCCTACAATGCCGGCCCAGCGGCCAAAGGCTATAATGCGTTTCCCTTTTTTATCCTTCAGACATTCGTAATCTACCAGCTTTATCTTTTTAGCCAGTGCGGTTTGCAACATTTTGCGGTTGTGCGGTTGCTTTTTAATTACGTGCGAAAAGAACAGGTATGTTTTGCCTTCAATAAAATATGATGAAGGCACTTCCTTAACGCCCATTAATATTTCGCAGTCCGAAAGGTCTTCCTGCAACTTTATACCCTGGTAGGTAAATTCTTCATTAGTAAAGCAACGGTATTTGCAGGGCTGCACTACAATTTCAATGTCGGGGTTGCGCTCCATTAAAAACTTACACTGCGATGGGGTTAAAGGCACCCTCGAATCGCGCGGAAACTTTTCTTCACGTAAAATGCCAATCTTCATG
>CAZUHU010000167.1:0-8162 GCA_964620645.1 uncultured Chitinophaga sp. | reverse complement strand
TAAAACAGGATGTTGTTTTAACTGAAAAGCAGCAGATACTTGACGTGGCCATTGTAACCGGTACCAAGTATGCCAAGCCACTGGGCGAGCAAACCGTATCAGTGGATGTGGTAAAAGGGACCTCACTTACCAGCGGTGGTATTGTAAGCCTTGACCAGGGTATGACCCGTATACCGGGAGTAACCATTGCCGACGGCCAGGTGAACATCCGCGGGGGCGCAGGCTGGAGTTACGGTGCGGGTTCGCGTGTTTCCGTTTTAATTGATGACCTGCCGTTATTGACTGCCGATGCTGCCGATGCCAAATGGAGCATTGTGCCAATGGAAAACGTAGACCAGATAGAAGTAATTAAAGGTGCATCTTCTGCGCTTTACGGTTCATCAGCCTTAAACGGTATCGTAAACGTAAGAACTGCATACCCTACTAACGAGCCTTACGCCAAAGTAACAGTGTACGCCGGCGTTTACGGTCCGCCAACTAAAACCCCGGGCATGAAATGGTGGGGAACTAATTCACCTTTAGCTGGTGGTGTAAACTTTGCGTGGCGTCAGAAATTTGGCCAGAATGATTTAGTAGTAGGCGGCGCATTTGATGGAACGAATGGCTACCTGGATTCATCTGATGGTCATGCTATCAGGGGTACGGTTAAGTACCGTTACCGCGTTAAGAAAGTTCCCGGGTTGAACTTTGGCGTTAACATGAGCGCTTACCATAGCTGGGGCAAAACCTTCTTCTTCTGGAACGGTTTAGATACGCTCGCATACAAGCCATTCCCTAACACTATTACACAATACAAAACATACCGTGTAACCGTAGACCCATTTATTGACTACTACGACAGCAAAGAAAACCACATTAAATTCTTAGGCCGTTTCTTCAACGCCACTAACACCAACAATACCGGGCAGGGTTCAGTGCCTAACCGCTATTATGTGGAGTTACAGTATCTAAAGAAATACAACTTCAAAAAGTTTGACTTCAACTTTGTAACCGGTGTAGTAAACGTTTACGACGACGTTAACCCGCCTAAGAGCGCTTCGGGTAGCTTGTTTGGTAAGAACTCTTCTTACAACTTCTCGGCCTATGCGCAAACAGACTTCAAATTTTTTGGCCGCCTGAACGTGTCATTAGGAGCACGTTGGGAATACTTCCAGATGAAGCACTATGAAAAAGATTCTACCGCTTCAATCAGCGGTACAGACACTACTTACAGCTACAACCAAAAGCTTATATCTACACAGAACTCTCTTAAAGAGTTAACCTATCCATTGTTCCGTATAGGCTTAAACTACCAGGCTGCAAAAGCTACTTACATCCGCGCTTCCTTTGGTCAGGGTTTCCGTTACCCTACCATTGCTGAACGCTACATCACCACACGTGTAGGTCCACTTACAATCGGCTCTAACCCTAACCTGAAACCGGAGAAGGGTTACAGTGCTGAGGTTGGCGTTAAGCAGGGTTTTGCCATGGGTAAAGGCTGGATGGGCTTTGCTGATGCGGCTTTCTTCTGGAACCAGTATGATAACATGATGGAATTTACCTTCGGCCAGTTTGGTGATACGTTGGAGTGGGATAAGCTGTATGGTGACTACAAAGGCGGCTTAGGGTTCTCATCGCAAAACGTGGGTAAAACCAGAATTTTAGGAACTGAATTTACCGTAGGTGGCCAGGGTGATTTAGGCCCCGTTCAATTACAGTTCCTGGTGGGTTACACCTTTATTGACCCTCGCTCATTAAACTGGAATAACGAGATTAGAATGTATAACTACCAGGGTGTGCAGTTGCAACCTACTACCAACCTGGATGTTTATCCTATGTTCCCGGGTTACGAGGTTAAAAACCAGCCGATCTATAACGAGGCGAACAAAACACCTGCTGACAGTGGTATAATTACTTATGCCATGACATCTTCATCTAAGAGCAATGTGTTGAAGTATCGTAACCGCCATACCTTTAAGGCTGATGTAACTTTAACATGGAAAGGCCTTGAGTGGAATACCAACCTGCAATACAGCAGCTACATGGAAAACATTGACTACGCTTTTATCGGAACCTTCTTTAAAACCTTAGGCACAACTGCCTTTGGAGGCCTTGAGCAATACAGAAAGGATAAGGAAGCAACACCAATAGGCAAAGGCCGTGGTGATATTGTATGGAACATGCACCTTGCTTACAACTTTAAAGCTGGCGTGCGCGTTGCCTTTATCGTTAGAAACCTGTTGAACTGGGAATACACCCCGCGCCCTGCTTACTTTGAAGCACCGCGCAACTACATGGTTCAACTTAGCTATGTAATGCCGCAGTTAGGCAAAAAACAAGGTAAAGATTACAGTAACCTGCTGATGGGTCAGTAAGCCATCAACCCAGAAAGACTTAAACAAAGGGGCTTCGGCCCCTTTTGTTTTTGCCTGTGTCCGTTCTTGACTACTAGTAGTTGACAATGCTATTCCCGAAAAATGGCTGAGGTAAGTTGAGTAGTTAAATTAAGCAGTAAGTGCAGACCTTACTCAAGCCTGCCGGCCTTATAAAAATATTTGCGATAGTATGCCTCGTCTAAATCGCTGATGGTTACGCCCACCACATTGCTGGCATGTGCAAATTTGTTATGCTGCAGGTATATGCCCACGTGCGATATGCGTTTCTTATGTATTTTGAAAAATACGAAGTCGCCTTCAGCCAATACCTCTTTTTTACCCAGCGGTTTGCATTCAGGGAATATAAGATAAGAGGCACGAGGTATCTTTTTATGATACACTTTTTCATAAACCATTCCTACAAAGCCGCTGCAGTCAACGCCTTTTTCGCTTTGGCCGCCATAACGGTAGCAGGTGCGGTACCAGCGGAATACTTCATAATAAAGCTCGGGGTTATCAACCTTGCTTAAGTCTATGGTAAACTTTCTGAAGAAGGAATCCACCTTTACTGAATCCAAATCAGAAGGGAATGGCTTGCGTGAAGCAATTTCGTTAACAAATGCAGTAGAGTCCTGGGCCGATACTTCCAAAGTAGTAAGGAAGAACACAGGTAAAAGAGCAAGTAGTTTTATGATGCACTTTTTCAACAGCACTGATTTTTTTGTTACAGACCTTGTTTAGCCAATTTGCTTTTGCGATAGCCGTAAGCAAAGTAAATTACGAAGCCCACCGCCAGCCATGCTAAAAACCTCCACCAGTTAGATGCACCGGATTCGCAAAGGAGATAAGCGCAGCTTAACAGGCCTAAAACCGGAATAAGCGACAAATTCTTCCAAACAGAAAGGATGGTAAGGCCAACAAACAGCAAAGCAAAGGCTGCAAACACTGCCTTGTGCAATATCATATCCAGGTTTTCATCCCAGGAGTGGGTGAATGAAATGGTGAAGAAATTAGATAGGCCCTCGTGGTTAAAAAAGTAAACAGCCAAAGCGGCACCAACCAAAAGAAATGGCATTACGTACTTAGCATTAAGGTAAGGTGTTTTAAAACGGCCTTCGGGTGGATTAGGGAAGAGGCTTAAACGTAAAACGCCACCGCATACCAATACAAAGGCAAACAAGGTACCTACGGAGGTCAGGCGAATTACAAAATCGAGATTTAAGAAAAGAGCAGGGATACCTACAACCAGCCCGGTTACAATAGTGGCAAATGATGGTGTTTTGTACTTTGGGTGAATGTTTGAAAATACTTTAGGTAAAAGGCCATCGCGGCTCATGCTCATCCAAATGCGGGGTTGGCCCAATTGAAACACGAGCAACACACTTGCTGTTGCTATAACAGCGCTAATGGCTACTATGCCCGAAATCCAGTTAAGGTTTACTAATTTGAAAACGTAAGCCAACGGATCGCCAACATTAAGGGTGTTATACTTTACCATGCCTGTTAGCACCAGGGCAACTAATACGTAAATAACAGTGCAAATAATAAGGGAGTAAATCATGCCGCGGGGTAAATCGCGCTGCGGGTTTTTACATTCCTCAGCAGTGGTAGAAATGGCATCGAAACCGATGTAGGCAAAGAAAACTCCTGCGGTACCTTTAAGCACTCCGGCTATGCCGTTAGGAAGAAAGGGGCTCCAGTTTTCAGGCTTTACATAAAAAGAGCCTAACACTATTACCAGGAAGATAACCAATAGCTTAAGAGCCACCATAAGGTTGGCTGAAGTTTTCGACTCCTGAATACCTACAAAGGTGATATAGGTGATAATGCCTACGATGATGAAAGCGGGAATATCGCAGATGAAATGTACGCCAAAAAGTTGCGGGGCGGTTTGCCATGCCAGGTATTTTGCCTGAAGACCGGCAGTCATATTGGTAAGCAATTCACCTTTTTGCAAAGCAGCTGTAACCTCATTATAGCCGGCCTGGGCGCTCCAGTAATCCATGGTTAGGTATTCCGGTATGTGAATGCCGAAACCGTCAACCAGAGTGGTAAAATAGTCGCTCCATGATATAGCCACTGCAATATTACCGATTGCATATTCCATCAATAAATCCCAACCGATAATCCAGGCGATGATTTCGCCAAAGGCAACATAAGAGTAAGTGTAAGCGCTGCCACTAACCGGCACAAGGCTGGCGAATTCAGCATAACAGAAAGCAGAAAAGCCACAGGCTATTGCCACAAAAATGAACAGGAGGATAATGCCCGGGCCGCCATCGTAACTAACCTGCCCGATGGAAGAGAAGATGCCGGCGCCCACAATAGCGGCTATACCAAAAGCAGTAAGGTCGCGAACGCCTAACGATTTTTTAAGCACGTGCGCCTCGCCATCGCCATAACCACCGGCGGCGTCCTGTAGCACTCTGCCGATATCTTTCTTTCTAAAAATGTTCATAGCGCTTTTAGTTAGCGGCTAAAGATAGATTTTTAAGCGAAAGTGACCGTAGGGTTTTCCACCGCCTGAATTGTTACGCACAATAACACGGTACCCCGTTGTTATTGGAGGTAAAATACATAAACTCGCAACTGTGAAATACAATTTCATAACCATAGAGGGTTGTATAGGAGCGGGTAAAACCACCCTTTCTAAACAAATAGCTACAGATTTTAATGGGAAGTTAATACTGGAGCAGTTTGAGGATAATCCTTTTTTGCCGGGTTTCTACCAGGATCCTGAAAGGCATGCATTCCCTGTGGAGTTGTTTTTTATGGCAGAGCGGTTTCAGCACTTAAAGAAGTTGCTTAGCGAAGCGGATATGTTTACTTCCTTTACCGTTTCGGATTTTCTTTTTCAAAAGAGCCTGATTTTTGCGCAGCAAAACCTGAAAGAGGATGAGGCCAGGCTTTACCGCATGTTGTTTGATATTATAAACCCAAGTTTGCCCAAGCCTGACATAGTATTGTATTTATATGCCCCGGTAGAAAAGTTGTTGGATAACATAAAGAAGCGGGGCCGCAGCTACGAACAGAACATAGAAGGCGATTACCTGGATAAGATACAAAATGCTTACCTGGAGTATTTTAAGCTGCAGCAAAATATGCGCGTAGTGATGTTAAACACCACAGACTTAAACTGGATAGAGCGCAAAGCAGATTACGATTTAGTGATTAACCTGCTGAATGAGGATTTTGATATTGGGCTGAACTACATACAGCCACCGGTATAATACTTTAGGTAATGGTTTTTCGTTTAAAGTTAATGATGAGAAGTATTGTTGTTGTTTGCCTTTTTATAGTTGCCTTTGCCGCAAATGCGCAGGATACTATTTCGGCATACAAGGCCAAGGTGTTTTACGATAAGGGCATGATACTGGCGCGCGAAGGAAACCTGGGCGGGGCTGTTGATATGCTGCACAGGTCGCTATCCTACAAGCCCGATGAGCATGTGGTGTGGTTTAACCTCGGTATTGCCGAGTTAATGCAGAAGCATTACGTAAAAGCCATTGGCGCATTAGATACTGCGCTGTTACTGCAGCCCGCTTACAAACAGGCATGGCTAAACAGGGGCACTGCGCGTAAAGCATTAACCGATTATTACGGGGCGATTGATGACTATACCCGCGCTATAATGTTGGATAGCTTATACCCGGAGGCGTTTTATAACAGGGGGCTGGTGTACGAAAAACTATTGATACGCGATACGGCTTGCCTGAATTTTACCCGCGCATGGCAACTGCAAATGAATGAGGCTAAAAAGAAGGTGGACAGATGTAGGGATACAGCCGAAATGCATCGTAGTGTGCACGCTATACTTTACCTTAACAAACAAAGCACCGATCCTAAATATGGTTTTACCGAAAAGCACCCTGTTAAGGTAGGGCTGGGGCCGGTTAGCGGGCCGGGTAATGAGAACGATTATTTTGAATTGCTGCGCGATGGACAGGGCGAGCCTGTAAAATACGAACGCCTTGGCAGTTGTTGCGAATACAAAAGCCCTAATGGATTTTTAGGCTATGCCGTGTTGGACCGTTACCAGCTAACCTATAATGATGCCGAAGGCCACGAACAGAAAAAGGTGGTGTATGTCAGCTTTTACGACTATGAGGAGCCGCAGGTGCTAGTGGGTTTTAAAACGGTTGAGCCCGTTATCCGGTAGTTGGTTTGCGGTTACTTCTTACTTTCTGCACTACATCCCATACTACTATGCCTGCACTAACTGATATGTTAAGGGAGTGTTTCATGCCGTATTGGGGTATCTCAATTACAAGGTCTGACTTGCTAACCACTTCCTGGTCCACCCCATCTACTTCGTTTCCGAAAATGATAGCGTATTTGCTGCCTTCCTGCGGTTGAAAATCATTAAGCATTGTGGCGTTTTCAGCCTGTTCAATAGCAATGATTTTGTAGCCATTTTGCCTTAAAAGTTCGACCGCCTGTATAGTGGTTTCAAAATGTTTCCATTCAACGGTTTCCGTAGCGCCCAGGGCAGTTTTGTTTATATCGCGGTGGGGCGGGGTGCCGGTAATGCCGCATAAGTAAATAGCTTCAACCAAAAAAGCATCAGCCGTACGGAATACCGAGCCTACATTCAGATGACTGCGTATGTTATCCAAAACCAATACTATAGGAGATTTCTGTGTGGTTTTGAACTCCTCTTTCGATAGCCTGGGCAACTCCTCGTTTAACAACTTGCGCATGGGGCAAAGTAAACAAAACAGCATCCACAAAATGTGGAATAAGAGCGGGAAATTTTAGGGTGAGAAGCTTAAATTCACGGCTCCGTAAAACTACGGCGACACACTATTGATTTTTAGTAAATAACGGTAGAGCGCAGCATGATTAAAAGCCCCGCCAAAAGCGAGGGGACTGAAACCCCGCTGATGAAGCAGTACAATACCTTTAAGGCGAAATATCCTGATGCTATTTTGCTTTTCAGGGTGGGGGATTTTTACGAAACCTTTGGCGAGGACGCCAAACGGGCTTCGGCGGTGTTGGGTATTGTGCTTACTAAACGCTCTAACGGTAAAGCCAGCGAAATTGAACTGGCGGGCTTTCCGCATCATTCACTTGATACATATCTCCCTAAGTTGGTAAGGGCAGGTCACCGGGTAGCTGTGTGCGACCAACTGGAAGACCCTAAAATGGCTAAGGGTATTGTAAAGCGCGGGGTAACGGAAATGGTTACACCCGGGGTTGCACTGGGTGATAATATCCTTAGCACGAAGAGCAATAACTTTTTGGCATCGGTATATTTTGAGAAGGATAGCTACGGACTTGCGTTTATCGATATATCTACCGGGGAGTTTTTAATAGCAGAAGGCAATTCGGCTTATGCTGAAAAAATGATGCAGGCTCTTTCGCCATCAGAGGTGCTTTATCCAAAATCGAAGCAGAAGGATTTTATACAACAGTTCGGTTCAAAGTTTTACGGGTTTAAGCTGGACGAGTGGGTTTACAGTTATGATAACTCATTGGAAACACTGCTTAAACTTTTTGAAACCAATTCCCTTAAAGGGTTTGGTATTGAAGACGAGCGATTGAGCGTGATTGCAGCAGGCGCTGCTATACAATACTTAAAAGATACCGAGCATCATAACCTGGCCCACTTAAGTAAAATTAGTAAGCTAACCGATGAACGGTTTGTGTGGCTGGACCGCTTTACGGTTCGTAACCTGGAATTGATTTACTCGCCACACCGGGAAGGTAAAACCCTGTTGGATGTGCTGGATAGAACTACCTCACCTATGGGTGGCAGGTTATTGAAGCGTTGGTTGGTAATGCCATTGCTGGACCGCCAGAAAATAA
>CAZUHU010000166.1:0-8370 GCA_964620645.1 uncultured Chitinophaga sp. | reverse complement strand
CGACCTCCGCCGTGACAGGGCGGCATTCTAACCAACTGAACTACCGATCCAAAAAAATTAAGAAAAGATGTTTCTCTGCGAACCCGTCTCGCCTGAGGCGAGATGACAAGTCGGCATTTATCTTTTTTGAACTACCGATCCAATATTTTAAGAACAATATTCTTTTTTACGAACCCCTCTCGCCTAAGGCGAGATGACAGGGCTTTAAGCCTTTGAACCACTTTTCAGTAATCCTCCCTTTTTGCAAAGGGACTGCAAATATATCCGCTTTTGGGTTTTTACCAAGGGGCAACAAAAAATTTTCTTTCGGGCTTAAGGATGAACATCTTCTGCGAGGTGGGGCGGGGTGGTGGTATCGCGTATTTTGAAGGCAAAAATTGCTATGTAATACAATACCGCATTTACCGCCATTATACCGGCAAACAGCCAGAAATAGCTGGCACCCTTATAGTGGCTGAAAAAGCCACCTGCCTGTATGTTGTTGTTAACGTAGGTAACCAATATGTTGCCCAAAAACACGGTAAAGAAGAATATGGCCATGATGGTGCTTTTCATGGATTTGGGAGATTGCGAGAATGCATACTCCAAACCGGTTATGGACACAAATATCTCCGCCACCGTTAACAGTAAATAGGCCACTAACTGCCAGGCAATGTTCAGTTTTATGCCACGGTCCAGTTCAGACTGTATCCAGGCTACCAGGCAAAAGGTGATGGCCGTTAGAATAAGCCCCCAACCGAATTTGCGGAGTGCGGTAACGCGGATTCCTACCTTTTCCATCCAGGGGTAAATGCCGAAGGAGAAAACAGGTATAAGCACCAGGATAAGCAGGGCATTAATTACCTGTATTTGTTCGGCATACCAATCAATACCCATAAAGTGCAGGTTCATTTCTTCAGCCTGTAAAACCCATTCGCTTCCGTTTTGGTCGTAAAGGGCCCAAAAAATGGGGATGAAGGAAAACACCACCAGCACCTTCCAAACAGATTTTAACTGGCTAAGTATAGAGCCATTCTCCGCTTTGCGGGTTTCAGATGGCATTTTGATTTTGTATTGCTTGCGGCCAAGGTAAAAGATGATAAGGGCAAGCAACATTAAAATACCCGGAATCCCGAAGGCAAGCGGAGCGCCATACTTGCTGTTTTTAAGTATAGGGGTGATAAGCATGGAGAAGAAAGCGCCAAGGTTGATGCCGAAATAGAAGATATCGTACAGCTTAGAAATTTTAGCGTCGTTTTCATCTTCAAACTGATCGCCAACCATAACGGATACGTTTGGTTTAACACCACCGGCACCAATAGAAATGAGAATAAGGCCTACAAAAAATAAATCGTAATTGGTATCGAAAACGGCCAGAAAGGCATGGCCGATGCAATAAACGATAGAGAGCAACAGGATGGTCCAGTACCGGCCAATAAGGTAATCGGCAATTAGTCCGCCGGCAATTGAAAGCAGGTAGACCAAGGCCACAAAAAGGTGCGTTACTTCATTGCTGTGCGCTTTGGCAGCCTCTTTTAAGGCAGGGTCGCCGGTAGGGTTAAAAAACTGCGCGATGAGAAAGGTAGAAAGGATGGCCTTCATGCCATAGAAGCTGAAGCGTTCAGCAGTTTCGGTACCTACAATAAACGGCGCAGCCTTTGGAAACTGCTTTATGCGGTCAATAAAGTTCATGTTCCGAAGTAAAGGAATTTTTAGCGGTTTTCGCCTTCGAGATTCTTTTGCCATTCTCTATAGCCATAAACGGCTACCATAGCAAACAATACATATAACACAGACGTTGCCCGAAGGTCTTTTGCAAAGTAGAGGGCTGCGGCCACTAAATCAATTACAATCCAATACAGCCAGTTCTGCAGAATTTTTTTGGCGGTCATCCAGGTGGCTATAAAACTGAATACGGTAATGGCGGTATCGAAGTAAGAATAGGAGTTGCCGATTTTGGCGAATAGGAAGCCCAGCACGGGCGATAATGCGCAGCCCATAAGTAGTAAAGGTATTTGTTGCTTTAAAGTATAGGAGTTTACACCACCGGTTGCAGCATCTGTAGTTGGGTTGTTGCTCCACAACCACCACCCATATAGGCCTGCCAGGACGTAATAGGTTTGCAGTATAGCATCCATATACAGATGCGCATAAATATTTATGTATATGTATAAGGCTGAACTAACAATGCCTGCTGCCCAACAGTATAAATCGCCTTTAGCGGCAAGCACTACATAAAGCACCCCGAAAAACACCGCCGTATATTCAGTAATTGTAAAAGCCTGCGAAAGATAAATGAGGTAGTGCAACACAAGGCTAAGAAAGAAAAAAAGGGGCAATGGTTATTGCCCCTTTAGTGTTTGCAACGGATTGAAATTATTGTTTGACCAACTTAAGACTTTGCATGCCCGCCGCATTTACCAGGCGAACTGTATAAATTGATTGAGGAAGTTGAATGATGTTTAATGGCAATTGATGAACGCCGGCGGTCAAATCAACCCGGTTTGAAGTGATGATTTGTCCGTTTAGGTTCAGTATTTGAAGCTCGCCGTTAAAAGGTTGAACAAGGTCCAGCTGTAAAGTGGTAAAGTCGCTGGCAGGGTTAGGCAACAAGTGCATGGCTGATGCAGGCAGTTCCTTTATACTGATGTCTAAATCCAGCGTGTTAACAGTAGTGTTTGTTATAACGGGTTCGTTAAAATCGAAGTAGATAGCAGCGCGGTTGTTGAATACTGTGCCACCGGGAAGGTTCTTCTTCTGTTTTACATAGAAGGAAACAAAACCGTTGCTTGCCTCAAAGTTGGCTGAGCTGTCAGGAAGGTCAATAGGGTCGAACAGGAACACCAGAACGTTTTCGCCAATAATTTGGGTGCGGTAGTCGTGGCTGGCTGCACCGGGCTTAAAGCTGGTTATATCCAGGTCGCTATCCAGTGTATCGCGTATAGCAACAAAAGAGGCAGGGAAGTTGCCGGTATTTTGGAAATGCACTACATATTTCAGAACGGAATCCTGACGGGTGATAAGGCCGTTTAAACCCTGGCCTGCCGGAAACACCATTTTCTCGTTGGGGTCAAAGGAGCCTACTACTTCAAACTGTACACTTTCAATATTGTTAGGTGGTGTAGCATCGTTGCCATCAGGCGTTATATGCGCTGAATAGTTTTGCATGGTACCTAAAGCCGTTGTTGAAAGCGTATTGAAATACAAATCTGCAGTACCATGGCCACCACCGGGTGCAAGGTTGTTAAAGTTGATGGTTACAGTATTGGTTGAAGTGTTAACTGAACTGCCGCCGGATACATAGGATGCGCTTGCGTCGTACACAAAACTTACCGCGCCTGAAACCGGGTAAACGCCATCGTTGTAATAATGTAAGCGGATATGGTTGGTAAAGCCCGGACGTGGCGGAGTTACCGAATAAAAACTGACACGGAGGTCTTCTACATTAAGTGGTTGATCGTAAAAATTGTTGCCGGTATAAGTGTTGCCTGCTGCAGTGCCGTTAAGAAGAATTGAACCAACCGGGCATGCCTGGTTACGGAACTGCGCGTACTGTGTAAGGGCATAATTACCGGCAGGCACAATAAACTGAAAATCTCCGTTAGCGTTGGTTAAGCGCGTTTGGCCCGGCACGCAACTTACTACTGTGTTCTGTAACCCGTTTTCTCCACCATCCTCTATGCAGTTGGCGTTGGCATCATCAACTATACGGCCTTGTATAACAGCAGCGCAATTGGTTGAACTGTAGCCTATGCTGGAAACATATGTATTGGCATAGCAACCGTTTGCATCGGTAACGTATACGCCCATGCCCCAGCTTGCTTCAAGACCGGAAGCTGTGGCTGAGTTTGAGCCGTTACCCCACTGGTACGTGTAAGGAGCCGTACCGCCTGAAACCGCTACCGTTGCTGAACCATCGGCTGTAAAAATGCATGATGCGGGAGTTACGCTAATGTTTGCAGACATTGGGGATGTTCTCTGCACATTTGCATACTTTACAAGCGAGCATCCATTACCCGCCGTTATGGTAACTGAATAAAAGCCCGCGCTTAAGTTAGATATTGCCTGCGCAGTAGAACCTGTACTCCACAGGTATGTGTATGGGGGAGTACCACCACTGGCGTTTACCGATGCTGCGCCATTTTGTAACTGGCAGTTTTCGTACGCTGTTGCCGAAGCATATGCACTAAAGCCCTGATTAAGTTGTACGCTTATGCCACCTATGTATTGGCAGCCTGCGGCATCTGTAATAGTGTAAGTGTAATAAGAGGCAGCAAGGTTGTTTATAGAGGTTGTGGTTGCACCGGTGCTCCACAAATAAGTGTAAGGCGCTGTGCCGCCCGTTGGCGATAATGCCGCCGAACCCATAGCCCCGGCACAAACCTGGTTAGTATGCGTTGCGTTTGGCAAAATAGGGCTTACGTTGTTAATGTAGCCATACGCCATGGCAGAGCAACCTACATTATCAGTAACGGTAACATTAAGTGAACCTTCGCTAAGGCCGCTTATTGCTTGCGTGCTGGCCCCGGTGCTCCATAAGTAATTGTAAGGGGCGGTGCCTAAAGTGGGGCTTACGGAGGCGGAACCGCTACCATTACCGCAGGATTCATCAACTTTAGTAAGGTTAACCTGTATAGGCGAATAGCGGTTTACATAAATATAATCCAGCATTGCCTCGCAGCCACCGGCATCATGCACGGTAGCACTGTAGTAGGCTTGTTGCAAGCCTGTTATAGTGGCCGTTGTGCCTCCAGTGCTCCATAAATAAGTATAAGGCCCTGTGGTGCCGTTTGCTACAACGGTGGCCGTGCCGTTTTGTTGATTACAGTTTTCATTAGTAGTAGTAGCACTTAAATTAACAGGCGTTGTAAACGAAATCTGCAAATAACCTGATTTAAAGCAACCATCAGCATCGGTTACTGAAACGGTATAATAAGCAGCGGCAAGACCGGTTAGGGTAGCGGTGGTCCAGTTTGGGTTAGCAGCGCCCTGCCAGCTATCACTCCATGCATAAGTATAAGGTGCGTTGCCGTTAGATGCTACCACTGAAGCAGTTCCGTTATCATTAGTGCAGTTGGCATTGGTTTGCGATGTAGCAAGGTTGATATTATTTACGCTTTCCACTAAAAAGCCGCCAAGCGAATCGTTATCGCTGGCAATTACTTTACATCCACTGCCGTCAGTAACCGTAACATCATAAATGCCGCCCGTGAGATTAGTAATAGTTGCTGATGTTCCCCCGTTACTCCATAGATAGGAATAAGGAAGTGTGCCACCGCTGGGTGTTACTGTAGCGGTGCCATCGTGGGCAGGGCAGTTGTCTGGCGTACTGTTCAGTTGAATCTGGAAAGGAGGCTGTACCCAAAACCAGTAGGTGCCGCATTGGTTATTGTTGTCATGTATTTCTACGGTATAGTAGCCGCCTTTGGCGCCGCTTAAGTTTTGCGTGGTGGCTATAATAGTTTGCGGATCGTTGTAGCGCCAGGCAAAGGTGTAAGGCGCTGAACCACCCGATACGCTGATGTTTATCTGTCCGTTTTGGTCGCAGGGTAAAACTATCGAATCCGTTACGGCAAAGGGTTGTTGCCAGCATTGAGCGTTGCCTGCAAAGGGTATAAGCAAGGCAAGGCATAACAGGAAAGGAAGGAGAGAAGAATGTTTTTTCATGGTTGGCGATTTAGAGGTTATGCGTGAAAGACAGTTCAAATGTAAAATGCGTTGCCTGTGGATGATAGATGTTGTGGTAATAATCTTACATGCTTAGCGTAATCTTTTAAGTGATTATTGCCATATAAAGGCTATTGTAATTTTACACGGTATAGGTACTTTTTCGCTGTTTAAAGTTGTTCACCTTACAGGGTTTTGTGTTAGGGGCGAATACACTAACATTGCCACCAGAAAATTACAAGAGATATGAAAGATGTTTTGAAGCAGTTGGGAATTAGTGAAGTGAATGCAGGAGTTAGCACAGGCAATAAGTGGATTAAGGGGAAAGGTTCGGTTATTGAGTCGCACTCGCCTGTTGATGGCAAATGGATTGGCAGCGTTACCTCGGCTACCCCTAAAGATTACGAACATGTAGTAAATACTGCGAAGGAAGCGTTTAAGGTATGGCGCAATGTGCCTGCCCCGCAACGCGGAGAGGTGGTTCGCCAGATAGGAGATGAACTGCGTAAAGCTAAACCTGCCTTAGGTAAGCTGGTAAGCTACGAAATGGGTAAGAGCCTGCAGGAAGGTTTGGGCGAAGTACAGGAGATGATTGATATATGTGATTTTGCCGTGGGCCTTAGCCGTCAGCTTTATGGGTTAACTATGCACAGCGAACGCCCTAACCACCGTATGTATGAGCAGTGGCATCCGCTGGGTATCGTAGGTATTATATCAGCGTTTAACTTTCCGGTAGCAGTGTGGAGCTGGAACAGTATGCTGGCCTGGGTTTGCGGTGATGTTTGTATCTGGAAGCCATCGGAAAAAACACCGTTGTGCGCCGTGGCCTGCCAAAACATTGCTGCCCGTGTGTTTAAAAACAACAATTTGCCTGAAGGTATTTCGGGACTGGTAATAGGTGGTAGGGAAGTGGGCGAATTAATGGCGAATGACGGTAACGTGCCTTTGGTTTCTGCAACCGGTTCAACCCGTATGGGTAAGGAAGTGGGCAAGAATGTTGGCGCCCGTTTAGGAAGAAGCCTGTTAGAGTTAGGAGGTAACAATGCGATAATTATTACACCTGAAGCCGACCTGGATATGGCGATGATAGCTATTGCCTTTGGTGCCGTTGGTACCGCAGGGCAGCGCTGCACTACTACGCGCCGCTTGATAATACATCAAAGCCGTTACGCTGAGGTGAAGAAACGCCTGAAGCATATTTACGGGCAGTTGAAAATAGGTAACCCGCTTGACCAGAAGAACCACGTGGGTCCGCTTATTGACAAGGCCGCCGTACACATGTATGCTGAAGCTATTGCAGCCGCTAAAAAGCAGGGCGGTAAAATTTGGGTGGAGGGCGGTGTGCTGAAGGGCAAGGGCTACGAGAGTGGCTGTTATGTTAAGCCTGCTATAATTGAGGCAAACAACAACATGCCTATTGTACAGCACGAAACTTTTGCCCCTATACTTTATATAATGAAGTACGATACACTGGATGAGGCTATTGCTTTACAAAATGGTGTGGCGCAAGGGTTATCATCGTCTATTATGACCACCAATATGCGCGAGGCTGAAGCCTTTTTAAGTTGCAATGGCAGCGATTGCGGCATTGCCAACGTAAATATTGGTACCAGCGGCGCTGAAATTGGCGGAGCATTTGGAGGCGAAAAAGAAACCGGCGGTGGCCGCGAGAGCGGCAGCGATAGCTGGAAAGCCTATATGCGCCGCCAAACCAACACCATTAACTACGGCACTAAGTTGCCGTTAGCACAGGGTATTAAGTTTAGTGTTTAACGCAGCAGGGTAAAGTTGCCGGCCAGCTTTAATTGCTTTTGTTGGCAATAGTTGAAATACTCTACCTGGTAAATGTATACATCAGTAGGTTGAGGGGCGCTTTTGTATATGCCGTTCCAGCCTTGTGCAACATCTGTGGTTTCAAAAATCAAGTTACCCCAACGGTTGTAAATTTGCAGGTGATAGCGTTGTGCGCCACAGCGCGAAATACCGCGATAAATGTCGTTCACTCCATCGCTGTTAGGACTAAAGGCGGTGGGCATGTGCAGTTCGCATTCGTCGGGTAAAATCTGCACTAAAATTTCATCAGTTGCAGTACCGCAAGGTGTTGAAACGGTTGCTGAATAGGTGCCTGTTTGCGAGACGGTATAAGTGCTATCGGTGGAGTTATCCTGCCAGAGGTAGGTGGCAAATGGTTGCCGCGCTGAAAGCGTAAGCGCATGCGCACCGCAAATGGTAGTGTCGACACCAAGATTTATTTCTCCTTTAGGTTGCAGAACATTAACCGTATCACGATTCCTGCAGACAGTGGTATCCCACACTTCTACCCAATAGAAACCTTCGTTTTTTACTGTGATAGAATTGGAAGTAGCTCCTGTGCTCCATATCGTATTGGCAGCTAAACTGTTTTTCAGAAGTGTAATAGAGTCTCCTGCGCAAAAAAAGGTGTCCGCTCCTAATGTAACTGATGGTTGTGCAATTGTGGAAACAAAAACAGAATCGGAAAAGGTTCCGCAGGCATTAGATGCCTGCGCCCAGTATAGGCCCGGAGTGTTGACAGTTATTTGCGGTGCTGAAACACCGGTGCTCCACAAAACACTAGTACCGGCATCAAGTAAAATTGTATTACTACCGCATAAGCTTTTATCCGCACCTAAATTTACTTGCGGAGGGGAGCTTGCCTCCGTAACGTTTATAGTATCGGATATGGAACATCCCTGAGCAGTGGTA
>CAZUHU010000165.1:0-8431 GCA_964620645.1 uncultured Chitinophaga sp. | reverse complement strand
CACCTGTAGGGCCGGTTACTCCATTTATACCTGCAGGGCCTTGCGGGCCGGTATCGCCCGTGGCGCCCGTAGCACCGCCACCTGCACCGGTTGGTCCGGTAGGCCCCGTTACACCTTGAATACCCTGTGGACCTGTAGCACCATCTAAACCGTTAGCACCTGTAGCGCCTGTTACTCCATTTATACCTGCAGGGCCTTGCGGACCAGTATCACCGGTCGCGCCTGTGGCTCCGCCGCCGGAACCCGTCGGTCCGGTAGGGCCGGTTATACCTTGTAAACCTTGCGGACCCGTTGCACCATCCAAACCATTCGCCCCTGTTGCACCTTGTGGTCCTGTTGCGCCATCTATGCCATTTGCACCTGTAGGGCCGGTTACTCCATTTATACCTGCAGGGCCTTGCGGGCCGGTATCGCCCGTGGCGCCCGTAGCACCGCCACCTGCACCGGTTGGTCCGGTAGGCCCCGTTACACCTTGAATACCCTGTGGACCTGTAGCACCATCTAAACCGTTAGCACCTGTAGCGCCTGTTACTCCATTTATACCTGCAGGGCCTTGCGGACCAGTATCACCGGTCGCACCTGTGGCGCCGCCTCCTGAACCCGTTGGGCCAGTTGGTCCTGTAATACCTTGCAAACCTTGTGGGCCCGTTGCTCCATCTAAACCGTTAGCACCTGTTGCACCTTGTGGTCCTGTTGCGCCATCAACACCATTAGCACCGGCTGGGCCGGTTGCTCCATTAGTGCCTGCAGGGCCCTGAGGGCCTGTTGCCCCCGTAATGCCTGACTGAACAACAAAAGTTTGTCCATTACTTAAAACAATAGATACCGTTCCATTACCATTATCTATAATATTTATAATTCCTGTTCCGGTGGCGCCTGTTGGTCCGGTTACGCCATTGGTACCGGCCGCACCTTGTGCACCAGTATTGCCGGTAACACCCGTAGCGCCTGTAGCGCCTTTTACACCGGTAGCCCCTGTTACACCCGCCGGGCCCTGAGCACCGGTTGCTCCTGTTGCCCCTTTACTGCCACTAAAGCCTTGCGGTCCTGTTGGGCCAGTTGGGCCGGTACCGGCGGCATTACCTGCTGTTTCGGCATATAATGCATAAGGTACGCTAATCAACTCAGTAGAACCCATGTTAAGGTAGTTGGTGCCTCCGTTAGGATCGTACTCTACCAATAAGTATTTATTACCGCCTGCCCAGTTTATTGCAGGAAAGTTACCTATAGTTGGATTACCGAAGCCCAACCTACAGGTAAACAAGCCAAACTGATTGGTTATAGCTGTTTGGGTTTCCTGGTAAATGGGCGTACCGGGGTTTATACCATTATTTATGGTAAACCGCACGGCTATGTTTTTGTTGGCAAGCACGCTACCGCCCCCATCGCGGGCAATGGCCTGGTAATTTACTGCCTGGGGAACCTGAGCCTTTAAGGAAACAACAATGCATAGCAATAGCAACAGAAGGGTAGATCTATTTTTCATATCCTGCTTTAATTACAATAAATGACAAATGTGATTTGCGACGCCAGCGGGGGGATGCCAGTGAGCAAAGTGGCTTTATCGGCTAATTCGAACATCGAATGTTGGCCGCAATATATATCGATTTCTATAAATTGGCAACTAAACTACCCGCCTTTTTTTGCGTTGTGGCAAAGGTGTTTCTGCTTCAGGCTGTTACCAATTCCGGGCTTAAAAAATGCACCACCATTATCTTTCTTCTTTAAATATGCTCTTCTTTAGGCCGCGCCTTTTCATGGAAATCGTCCAGTTCCCTTTCCAACTCTGCTTTATCTTTAAGATTTATGAAAATGAGGTACGCAAGCAGCCCTGCTACCAGTACAATAAGCGCTATCAGAATAGACATTGACATAGTAACCTCCTTTTCCCTTAAAATTAAAGCTATTTCCGGCGGTATTACAAACAAATTTTAAACCGCCGCCCGCAATTTATGGCAACTTGTAAATCAGCCATTTGCAGCAATTTCTTGTTGCAACACCAATCATATTAAGGGCTGCAAAAGCGCTTATCAATCTATATGCTGTAAATTCATTTGCTCATTTAAGCGCTTCTCCTATTTTTGCGCCGCGTTAGAAAAAGCGGTTTATGCTTTTGCTAAATCCGCATTTTAACCAATTCGTAATTATACTAATCAACCATAAATTATGGCAGACGTAAAACCAGATGAAATTTCAGCGATACTCCGCGAACAACTTTCAAACTTTAAGAGCGCAGCAGAACTAGAGGAAGTAGGTACCGTATTACAAGTGGGCGACGGTATTGCCCGCGTTTACGGCCTTACCAACGCCCGTGCAGGTGAGCTGGTAGAATTTAGCGCAACAGGCGTTAAAGCCATTGTGTTGAACCTTGAAGAAGATAACGTAGGTGTGGTATTGATGGGACCTTACGATAAAATTAAAGAAGGCGATACCGTAAAACGCACAGGCCTTATCGCCTCTATCAAAGTGGGTGAAGGTATGCTTGGCCGCGTTATCAATACACTGGGCGAAGCCATTGACGGTAAAGGCCCAATTGGCGGCACCCTGTATGAAATGCCTTTAGAGCGTAAGGCTCCCGGTGTTATCTACCGCCAGCCGGTTAACGAACCACTGCAAACAGGTATTAAGGCAATTGACGCCATGATTCCTATCGGCCGTGGCCAGCGCGAACTTATCATTGGCGACCGCCAGGTAGGTAAAAGTGCAGTTGCAATTGATACCATCATTAACCAAAAAGAGTTTTACGAAAAAGGCCAGCCGGTTTACTGTATTTACGTAGCCTGCGGTCAAAAAGCATCAACTGTTGCAAGGGTTGTAAAAACGCTTGAAGATAACGGTGCAATGCCATATACCGTAGTTGTATCAGCTTCTGCTGCTGACCCGGCTCCACTTCAATTCTACGCTCCTTTTGCAGGCGCTGCAATCGGCGAGTTTTTCCGCGATACAGGCCGCCCTGCATTAATTATATATGATGATTTAAGTAAGCAAGCCGTAGCTTACCGCGAGGTGTCTCTGCTGTTACGCCGCCCTCCGGGCCGCGAAGCTTATCCTGGCGACGTATTCTACCTGCACAGCCGTTTGTTAGAGCGTGCTGCAAAAATTAACGGTAACGATGAAGTTGCCAAGCAGATGAATGATATACCTGACAGCATCCGCAGCATTGTAAAAGGTGGTGGTTCATTAACCGCTCTGCCAATTATCGAAACACAAGCGGGTGACGTATCGGCTTACATTCCAACCAACGTAATTTCAATTACCGACGGACAGATATTCCTGGAATCAGGCTTGTTTAACTCCGGTGTTCGCCCTGCTATCAACGTAGGTATTTCGGTAAGCCGTGTGGGTGGTAACGCTCAAATCAAGAGCATGAAGAAAGTGGCAGGTACCTTAAAGCTTGACCAGGCCCAGTACCGCGAGTTGGAAGCTTTCTCTAAGTTCGGTTCTGACCTTGATGCGGCTACCAAAGCTGTATTGGATAAAGGTGCCCGCAACGTTGAAATCCTTAAACAGGCGCAGTTCTCTCCATACTCGGTAGAAAAGCAGGTTGCCATTCTTTACATCGGCACCAAGAACCTGGCTTCTAAAGTGCCTGTGGCAAAAATGCGCGACTTTGAAAAAGACTTTATGACTCAGTTGGAAACCCGTTTCCCTGATTTATTAAAGAGCCTGAGCCAGCCAATGGATGCAGCTGCTGAAAAGAAACTGCAGGAACTGGCTACTGAAGTGTCATTGAATTTCCAACATTAAAAAATATGATTAACGGCTGAGTAACATCAGCCGTTAATCGTGAACTGATAAATGGCTAACTTAAAAGAGATAAGAATCCGCATTGGTTCGGTAAACACCACGCAACAAATTACCAAGGCCATGAAACTGGTGGCTGCAAGTAAGCTTAAGCGTGCACAGGACCGTATTACCCAAATGCGCCCCTATTCTGAGAAGCTGAACGAAATACTCTCCAACATTATGGGGAATATGGAAGGCGGCGCCGGCGGCACTTACAACCGCCAGAGCGTAGAGGTTAAGAATGTGCTTTTAGTAGTGGTAACTTCCGATAAAGGTCTTTGCGGTGGCTTTAACAGCAACGTTATTAAAACAGCCCGCAGGCTTTTAATTGACACTTATGCTGCACAACGTAAAGCCGGTACTATAACCATGCTTAACGTGGGTAAAAAAGGTTACGATGCCTTTAAGAAAGAACAAGGCATAAAGTTCATCAACGAGTATTCAGGTGTAATGAACAAGCTGACCTTTGAAGACTCTCAGCAGATTTCTGAAAGGCTGATGAAAGAGTTTGCAGAAGGCAAATACGATGTTATTGAATTGGTTTATGCCCAGTTCAAGAACGCAGCCACTCAAATATTTACCGTTGAACGCTTTTTACCGGTTGAAGCTCCTAAAAAGACAAAGGCCAGCAAAAAGAAAATAGACTACGCTTTTGAACCGGAAAAAGAAGCATTGTTGGAAGAACTGGTTCCTAAAATTTTGAATACGCAGTTTTTCAAAGCTTTAATTGACACCAACGCATCTGAACATGGTGCACGTATGGTAGCCATGGAATCTGCTACAAATAACGCCCAGGAGCTTATTAAATCGCTTAAGATAGTTTACAACCGCGAGCGCCAGGCTGCCATTACCAAAGAAATTCTGGAGATTGTAGGCGGTGCAGCTGCCCTTGAGGAAAACGGCTAATAAATTTCATTAACCCGGTTAATGCATGGCTGTTAAGCACTGCAGGCGCCGAATTATCTTTATACCATTGGAAAATCTTCACCAACATATCGAAGCCCTGGTTTTCAGCTCAGAAAGCGCTGTTACCATTGAAGATATTGGCGAAGCATTAAACAAGGCCTTCCCCGGCACTGTGTTGGATGAAAAGATAATTGAATCGGTTTTAAACGACCTTCAGGATAAATTCAAAAGTGACATTTACGCTTTTGAACTTCGCGTTATTGGCGGCGGATACCAGTTTTTTACAAAGTCGGAGTTTCACCCAACTGTTGCCGCCCTTATAGGCATGCGCGAAAAGAAAAGGCTATCTACTGCGGCCCTTGAAACTTTAGCCATTATAGCCTACCGCGGCCCTATTACTAAAGTAGAATGCGAAAAAATACGCGGTGTAAACTGCGATTACTCTATTGAGAAGCTGTTGGAAAAGGAATTGATTGAAATAAGCGGAAGGCTGGAAGATCAACCCGGCAAGCCTATTATTTACAGGGTAACGGCTACGTTCCTCGATTACTTTGGCATCAACTCTACCGATGAGTTACCTAAACTTAAAGATGTTCTTCCTCCGCCTGATACAAACACAGTGGGCGACGTGCCTGAGCTTGTATCAGATATTACCGAGCAGTCTGCTGATAATAGCACAGAAAGCCAGTCTGAAGGCAATGAAACCTCCGGTGCCGAAGAATCCTCTGAAGAGAACTCCTGATTATAGTTTAAAGTAAGCTTTATTCAGGCGCCCCTGTACTTGGGCGCTTTTCTGTTGCCTGTGGGGCAGGGCGTTGCTCGTTTTGGTTGCTTGGTGGCGACTCAGGAGTGCCCGGGCCTGATGGCTTAAAACTATCGTCCGGCTTATCCGATGGTAAGGCTTTGGGAGATTCCGGTGCCGAAGAGGGTGTCAGTTTTTTATCATTTTCCAATTGGCCCACAGCAGGAAGCTGTGATGTTTGAGCAGTTAGCTGCATTGCCAGAAAAAATAAGCAGGTAAAAAACAAGCCGGCCTTCATTAGCGGTAGATTTTAGTGGCAATAAATATAGGTAATTTAAAGGCACTATTAATTGCTTAGATACAGAATTCTTAAAATTGGTAAAATCCCATATTTCCCACACCTTTGGCACACCTATTGGAAAACCGTATCCCAAAACCCAACATAATTATGAAAAGCAAATACGTACTCCCTTTCTTTCTCTTACTTTTTGCTGTGGCCGTTAAAGCCCAGCCTGTGCCGGTAGGTCACCTTACCATTTTTAGCGAAGACGGCGATAAGTTCTTCCTGATACTGAATGGTGAAAAACAAAACAACGTGGCACAAACCAACCTGCGCGTTGAAGACCTTACACAGGACTACTACAATGCCAAAGTGATTTTTGAAGACCAGGCTCTTGGCGAAATCAGCAAAAACTACTTAGCTATTACCGATGCATCGGGTATAAGAATGGACGTAACCTATAAAATCAAAAAGAATAAGAATAACGGTAAAATGACGTTGAATTATTTCTCTGCCGTTCCAATCAGTCAAAGATGGGTTAACCCCGGTAACGTTTACGTTACGCATTGGGGTGCCCCTACACCTCCACCTACCACTGTAGTTACTACCGGCACCACAGGTGGCACTGTTACGCAAAGCACTACAACAACTACTACAACTTCAGGCGGTGTTGTTGAAGGTGTAAATATGAACCTTGGCGGCATTAACGTGGGTGTTACCGTAACTGATCCTCTATTATCAGGTAGCACAACTACAACGCATACCACTACTACAACCACCAGCGGTGGCACTACGGTATATGAACAGCCTGCCCCAACACAACCACAGGTTGTAGGTTGCGTAAATGCTTATCCTATGAATGGCGGCAACTTCAGCAACGCCATTGCTACTATTAAAAACCAAAGCTTTGAGGAAGGTAAATTAAAAACAGCCAAGCAGGTTGCCTCTTCAAACTGTCTTAATACCTCGCAGATAACCCAAATATGCCAGTGCTTTGGCTTTGAGGAAAGCAAATTAGACTTCGCAAAATTTGCATACGACCACTGCACCGAACCGGGTAACTACTGGAACATAAATAACGTATTCAGCTTTAGCTCCAGCTCAGATGATTTGAACGACTACGTTCAGAGCCGTCACTAAAAAATTAAAAAGGCTGTCTGCAAAGGCAGCCTTTCTTTTTTAAATTCATATCGATGTTAAAGAAGTTGCTATCGCTTACCTTATTGCTCGCTGCGCTTAATACCTATAGCCAAACCAAACCGGTTTACCATTCCTGCTTTTTAATGGATAGCGTTGAAAAGCGTTTGGAGTTTATACGATTGAATGCCTCACGCATTTTTACTGACTCAGTTGATTGCAAGCAAACTTTATTGGATAGCATCGCCGTGCATTATGTACAAAGCAAGGATAAGAAGTACCTGGATGCGCTTTCCTCCATCCGCCAAAACCCCAATGCCAAAGTAGAGAACAACTACACGGATATCATCAAGAGATTTATTGAAAACGATTTCAGCGGCTTCATTAAGCAGATATACCTGGCCAAGGGCAAATACTATGTGCTGGAAAAGGAGTTGATAGGTACCATGAACATGATTGTAGATGGAAGGCCCTATAAACAAAAATATATGGGCCTGCTTAACGTGGAAATAAGCATTGCCAAGGATAAAAAGGACACCTATTACCAAAGCTTTTTAGAAAAGCTTAAGGTAAAAATTGAAGAAGAAAAATATTAAGGTCGAATTTCCGGCAACACAAAAGCGGAACAAAGGGCATCTTTTTTATTTTCGGCACACCAATTTGAAACGCTTTTTCGTTATAGATTAAACCCCAACGATGGAAATACTACACGACCTTATTGAAGTGCTTAAGTATACCCTTCCTGCCCTTATCGTATTTTTTACTGCTTATTTTTTGCTTACGCGATACATGCGTAAGGAAGCGGTAGAGAAGTCAATTAAAATGAAACTGGAGCGAGATAAGGAAATTGTGATGCTGCGTTTACAGGCATACGAACGCCTGGCACTTTTTCTTGAGCGCATTAACCCTGCCAGTGTAATCACACGCGTGCGTTCTGCCGATATGCTTGCCAATGAGTTGCAGTATGCTATGGTAAAAAACATTCGCGAGGAATATGAGCACAACCTTTCGCAGCAGATATATGTGTCTCCCCATAGCTGGAACCTGATTGTAGCATCTAAGGAAGAAATGCTGAAAACCGTCAACCTAATCGGCAACCAAATGCCTCCTGAAGCCTCTGCAGGGCAATTCATAGCTACTCTTTTAAATGGCATTGCCAATGCCAACGCGCAACTGCCTACTGAACAAGCCCTTGATTTTTTAAAGGCCGAGGTAAAAGAGCTGTTTTAAGCAATAATTCAACTGCTTAATTTCATCTCCACAGGTGGAATCAATTTCTTTAATTCGCGGTGCAAACCATGGGCATGTCGAAAAAGTTTGTTACCGATTCAGGAATAGAAATTCAACGTATTTATTCATTGGCAGAAAAGCCGAATGAAGAGCCGGGTAAATTTCCGTTTACACGAGGCGTGCACGCAGAAATGTACCGCAGTAAGTTGTGGACCATGCGGCAGTATGCCGGATTTTCAACCGCAGAGGAAAGCAACAAACGTTACCACTACCTGTTATCGCAAGGGGTGATGGGCCTTAGCGTAGCCTTTGATCTGCCTACACAAATTGGCTACGACAGCGACCATGAC
>CAZUHU010000164.1:0-8507 GCA_964620645.1 uncultured Chitinophaga sp. | reverse complement strand
ACTTTCATAACTTAAAAAATCAGAGAGCATCTATTATTGCTGTTTCCAGACTTTATTGCAGTTTAACGTTGAATCGGAATAGTATCTGAGTTTTTTATGCTGAAACCATGGAAATACATAAAAAATATTGATGCTGTGTATTTGGAATATGTGGAGTTGAGTTGTATAAGACAATTAAGTTCAAATTTGTAAAGCTACGGTGCTTTATAAACATAGGTTCAACGAATTATGCCATTCAGCACAACTATGCAGTTGTGCTGCAGCGTTTCTGTTATCCCTCTAAGGACAATAAATACTTAACCAGGTTTTCTTTAGCGCCAAGATTCAGCTTCTTTTTAATTCTATATCGGTGTTGTTCATAGCTTTTAGCGCTTTGTCCGTAAATTCTTGAAAGCTCCTTATTGGTCATACCGGTTTTCAGCAGTCCGCAGGTTGAAACCTCTAAAAGGCTAAGGTTAGGATGTTTTTCCGCAAGAAGTTTAAAGAAGCCACTGTTATTCTGTTCCATTTTTTGCAGAATGGTGGATTTCTCCTGTTCAGTCATAATTACATCGTCAATCTCTCTCGAAATTTTCTTAATGATATTATCGGCTTCCTGTCCCTTTTTTCTTAATGTGGCAATATATTTTTTTAGATTATCGAGCACCTTTACTTTTTCATAAAGATTCATGTTAACCAATTTTATTTCCTGATTCATAGCTTCAACTTTTTGTTCCAATATTTTTTCAGTAAGTTCTTTCTGCTTCAGTTCATAGCTGTTAATTATGGCATCCATCTTTTCCTTGCCTGCTGTTTCGTTATAAACGAAAGTGGCCCGTTGTGCAAGTTTCATTGCATTAACTGCTTTGCGCATTATATCAACACGGCCTTCTTTAAGTGCACGCTCCTCATAACAAAGGGCAGCCTGGCCGTACACATCCATTATATGAATAGGGAAATTGTGTTTATGGAATATGCGTAGCGCTTGAGCCAGGTAACGTACTGGCTCACGGTAATTTCCTTGCAGGCGCAGCACCTTGGCGCGCGATAAAAGAAGGTAGCCTTTTAGTGCCGGGCGCATATTCTGCTGTGGCATTTTATCTATTTGTTGCAGGCACCTTAATTGTTCAGCCAATAGTTCTTTTTTCTTAGCGGCTGTATTATTGCTCCGTTCATAAATTTGGGTGCAAACATCAATTTTAGTTGAATAAACGTTAAGCAAAAGGTGCCCGAAAAAAACATCCCCCGAGAGCTTTTTCTCAATAGCATTAAAAATGTTTATTACTTCCTCATACATTTTTTTATCGTACAAAATGCTGGCGTGATAATAAAATGCGAGAAAGTAAAAGTGCAGGGAAATGCCGGGGGCATCTACCAGTTGTTTGGCTTCTTCAATAGCTGCAGTTACTTTTTCCTGTTCGGTAGTGGAACTAAGCGCCTTGGCCTTAATTTGCAATACCATGGAAAGCGTACAGCGGTACCAGTTATCCTTTACATCAATTGAGCGTAAGAGCTTTTCTGCTTTAATGGCTAATTCAAGCTGTTCAGTTTTGTTATGGTCCCTTAAATAAAAATTAGCTTTTGTAATTAAGGCAGTTACCTGCACCCGTAATGGGGCCTTATCTGCATAAAGACGGTCAAACTCTGCATCCAGTTCTCTAGCTTCATTGTATTTGCTGTCTCCATATTTGCATTTAATAAGTAAAAGAAGCGTTTGTGCGGCGTCATCTTCATATCCATTTGTTTCAAAATATTTCCATAATGCCTGGGCATCTATATCGCGCCAGCGCTTATCCATTACTGCAGTAGCTACAGTTAAAAAAAGCAATTGCGCTTTGGCGTAACCATAGTTGAGTTTCTCGCTTCGGAATTTCTCCAGCATTTTCTCTGCCCCTGTAAAGGCTTCAGCAAGATTGCTGTACGTAAGCGCAAGTATGGCCTGCATTTCTTGCCTGTCCTTTTCCCTGAATTTTAAACTCATATCACCGGTTTTAGCTGCACCTTTCAGGTAAGCGTAATTGTATATCTGAAAGTTAAAAACATTACAGCATATCTGTATTTAAACATCACTTAAGCGCAAATATACTTTGGGGGTTTATTCAAAACACCTTGTAGTGTGTTTGTAGTGTGTGCCGGAAAGCGGCCCCAGTAATTTTGCATTTAATCTTTAAGGGGGTTCCCGGTACCGTTCCGCCTGAAAGTGATTTAGTAACCAAACCCAATACCATGATTAATTTGAAACTAAGTGTTGTTATAGTGCTTTTGCTAATGGCAACAGGCCTTAACGCTCAAACCGGCACTGTTGCGGCCGGTGGCGATGGCAACGGCCCCGATGGTAGTTTTAGCCTTTCCATAGGGCAAATAGACTACGACCAGGCTATTGGCACCGATGGCGAAGGCAACCACGGTTTACAGCAGGCTGTTGAAATTTACCCCAACTCCGTAACCGGTGTTGGCGAAAAACTGCAAATGACGGTTTACCCCAACCCCACCTTTGCAGAAGTGCATTTGAAAATAAGCGCCGATGATTTTACCGGCATGCACTACCGGCTAATAGATGCAACAGGGCGCACTGTTGCCGAAAGCCAAATTGATGAAGCACTAAGTAACATCAGCCTTCAATACCAGGCGGCAGGAATCTATTTTTTAAATGTTCAGCAAAACAATAAAGTAACCCAATCATTTAAACTGGTTAAAAACTAATATCCATGAAAAAAATAAATACTATATTATTATTTTGCCTTCTTGGCATGGCCGCGTGGGCCCAGGCTCCTGAGCAATTCAGCTTTCAAACAGTAGTACGTAATGCCAATGGGCAATTACAGGTAAACTCACCAATTCAGGTGCGCAGTTCTATATTACAGGGTTCGGCATCGGGCACGCCGGTGTATGTTGAAGTTACCTATGATACTACCAACGCCAACGGTTTAGCCAGTTTTGCCATTGGGGCGGGTGCGGTTGTAAGTGGCAACTTCAGCAGCATTAACTGGGCTGCAGGTCCGTATTTTATAAAAACGGAGATGTTGTTAAACGGCGGTTCGGGGTATACTGTTGTAAGTGTAAACCAATTTTTAAGTGTGCCTTATGCATTGTTTGCGGCCAATGGTGTTACCGGCCCTACTGGTCCAACCGGGTTTTTAGCACCCGGCAATGCTGAGGGTAACACACCATTTTGGAACGGCACTAAGTGGGTGGATAGCAGTAACCTGTATAACGCCGGTGCAAACATTGGTATAGGAACTACCACACCTGCTTATAAATTGGATGTAAGCGGTGATGGGCGCTTTAATAGTGTAGTTGTAGGCGCGGGGAGTTATGCAGCCGGTAACAACACCATATTGGGTAATGGAGCCCTTGGCGGTATTACCAACGGTGCTGCTAACATAGCTGTGGGTTATGCCAGCCAGGCCAACACAAGCTCCGGTTCAGCAAACAATGCATTGGGTTATAGTGCGCTTGTTGCAAATGCTACCGGCTGGTATAACAACGCCGTTGGGTATTTTGCCCTGGGCGCTAACGTTGATGGAAGTGCCAATACTGCCGTTGGCGACCTTGCATTAGGCAATTCAACGGGTTCAGAAAATACGGCTTTGGGGGCCGCCGCCGGTGTAGCAAATACAATAGGCTCCTACAACACTTTTATTGGCCGCGCTGCAAATGCCGGCTTTGATAGTTTGATGTTTGCTACTGCTATTGGTGCAAAAGCTGTGGTGTCATCCGATTTTTCAATGGTATTAGGCTGTATTGCAGGTGTTAATGGTGCTCCGCAATCTACTAACGTAGGCATTGGTACCACAGCACCTGAAGCCCGTTTACATGTGGAGGGCAGCGTAAAAATTGTTGATGGTACACAGGCGGCAGGCAAGGTTCTTACCAGCGATGCGAACGGATTAGCCAGTTGGCAAAGCCCAACAGGTTCGCATTACGTAGGCGAAACGTACGGTGGCGGTGTTGTATTTTATGTATACGACAATGGCCTGCACGGGCTTATTGCGGCAACTGTTGACCAATCAACCGGCGTGGTTTGGGATAATGGAAATAACGACCAAACGGATGCAGCAAGCGAGGGTATTGGTGGTGGTAAGGCCAATACCTTTTACATAAGAGCAGTAAACGGTTATGCAACCTATGCAGCGCGCCTTTGCGATACCCTGACTGCAGGTGGGTTTGGTGATTGGTACCTACCTTCAAAATATGAGTTGAACCTACTGTATGCACAAAAAGCAGTAGTTGGTGGCTTTGCTAATGCGGCCTACTGGTCGTCATCAGAGTATAACTCTTTGTACAGCTTTGAGCAGGACTTTAGCAATGGCACCCTTGCTGAAGAGTTTAAAACGGCAACTAACAGGGTAAGAGCTATAAGGGCGTTTTAATGCGCCTTGTTTTATAGATGTGGAAAGATGCGCATTTAAAAAACGGGTGACCTAACAAGGTGCTTTGCTTTTTACCATACCCCAAACCGTACCTAAAGAAAAAGCCCTTGAAAGGATATTAACCTTCAAGGGCTTTTAGGTTTTATTATAGGTCGCAAGCGGACAGTTTTATATTTCATTCATTTTCAGTTGTTTGAGTTAGCTTACTTGATTTCAAATAGTTAGATGATTGCTAAAATTTCTTTTTCAGACCGTTGTTGCAATTAACTGAAAGAAATATCATGCCTGAAACCATACCTAATCCTATAATTTGATTTGAACAACACTACTTAGTTAGCAGTGGAGCGTAGCTATCCTTTAGCACAATTGCGTCTTCATTATTGCTCTTTAACAATCTTCTGTATATATACAGTGTCTCCTAAATCAACAAGTACAAAATAGATGCCATCGGACAGTTCTTTAGTGTCTATTGATAAAACTGTATTACTCGTAAGGTTATTAACTTGCTTGGCAATGAAAAGTTGTCCAAGGAGGTCATAGATTTTGCAACTGGCTTCTGGAACATTAGTCTTTTTAAGGTAGATCAGGATTTCATTTTTGAATGGATTTGGATAAATGTCTAAAACACTTTCGTCTGCGTAAATGCTAGCACTTCCGTTAATTATAATGTTTAAGGTATTTGAGAAATTCTGACATCCATTAGTGTCAGTAACAAGAAGAGAATAATTCCCTGTTATTGTGGGGACGTATGTAGAAGAAGTAGCGCCTGAGATAAGTGTATCATTGAAATACCATTGGTACATACCTGAAATTTCTGTAGAAAGAATACCCCCATTTTCTATTATTACAGTGAGGGGATAAATTTGCGTTGTTATGTGGTTGGAGGTAGTAACGCAGGAATTTGTATCTGTTGCCATAACCCAATATTCGGAAGCAATGTTTGTGTTAATGCACTGAGTGATAGCATTGTTGTTCCACAGATATGAGGAAAAGCCAGCACTGGCACATAACTGTGCGCTGTCTGCGTTACAGAATATTGTTTTATCAATAGATATTTCCAGAGAATCTACTGACGACATGCTAATTGATATGGAGTCGTATACCATGCAATTATTTGTATCAAGTGCGCTGATGGAGTAGATGCCGGATTGGACTGTACTTATGCAGGACGACGCTGATCCATTGTTCCATTGGTAGCTAGCTAAGCCAGAGGTAGCGCAGATATGTGCAGTATCACCAGGGCAAATTATCGGTTTGTCTGCGATTACAGCAAATGCCGCAGGGAGATAGCTGGTGATAACAAGCGAATCCAACTCCAGACATCCGTTGCCGTCTTCCACTACTACATAATATAAACCTGACTGCGTAACGGTTATACATGAAGATGTTTCTCCGTTATTCCATAGATAATTTCCTGGGGCGGAAACGCAGATAAAAGCGCTATCGCCCGAACACAGATTGGGTTTATTTGATGTGACGGTAACCGGGTTAACAGAATAAACATTTACAGATATTGAATCGAGGCGTGTACAACCATACGAGTCGGAGATAGTAGCGGAGTATATGCCTGCCTGGCTGACTGAAATACAAGGGGAATTTGCACCGGTGTTCCACTGGTAGCTAGTTAAGCCAGAAACAATACACAGTTGCGATAATTCCTGTGGGCAGAGGATAGTTTTACTGGCATGTATTATAGCCGTATCCGTAGGTGAAATAGAAATGTTTTTAGAACTACTAACTATGCAGCCCTGGCCATTATTTACAGATACGCTATATGTACCCGGATTACTTACTTGTATACAAGATGAGGAAGCGCCGGTGCTCCAATTAAAAGAACCTGATAAATTGGAAACACAAATTTCAACTGTATCGTTAGTGCATAAAACATCATGATCAGAAACAAGCATTACCGCCGGATTGGGTTGGGCAACAAAAATTGCGGAATCGGCATCAGCGCATCCCTCATTATCCTGTAGAGTTAAAATAAAAGTAACTATAGAGTCTGATGTAGCTGAAGTATAAGGCGCATGTATATTGGATATGGAGGTGTTGCCTCCATGATAACTCCAGGTTAGCGAAGGTGTATTAATAGGTGTTGTGTTACCAACAGGCGCACAATGATTAAACTTTATGTTTGGCCTTCTGGTGGTATAACTGACGTTATTGGGCTGAACCGAGCACAGGTCGTAATTGCCCCACAAATTGATATAACTTAAAAACGTTGTTGTTGAACATCTTACTTTGTTAGCTAAACTGCCGGAGGCAGAAGGATTATACATGCATACTTCAATAACTAAATTGGATGTTCCGTCCCAAAGAAGAGGCGTATTAAGCAAGAAGTTGTTATAGCCTGCAACAGGGTTATACGTTGCGGCATTAAATACTTCTACAAGGTCGTATTGCCAATTGGTTAAACTAGTAGCATTTGTGAAACCTATCTTGATGGAGAGATTCTTTAACGCTGTTGCACTATTTAGTGTTGCGATATAGAAAGATAGTTGGGTAATAAGACGCGAGTTTCCTAGCGCGGCTTGTAGTTCAGGGGTTTTGTATAGGATTTGACTTTTGCTTGATTTTTGATAGTTGTTAAACATAGACGGAACCGATGAGCCGGTGCCGGCCTCTATCAGCGTTCCGGTGCCAATAGAATCAATTAGATTCGTGCAGCCTGCTGCTGAGGCCGTAAGAGGACCAGTATTATATTGGGACGTTAGCTGAATTTGTTGTCCAGCACACTGGCTGGAATCTACTGCAGAAATACTCAAGTTATACTTATCGCGAACTGTTACTTTGAAAGATTGTGTGGCGGTACAGCCATAACTATTAGCGGCGGTTAAACTATATGTTGCATCTGAAATAGCATTAATAGTACGGGTTGTATCCCCGGTTGACCACGAATAAAAAGGGTAGAGGCTATCACAGGTCAGCGTTGCTATCTGTCCTTTACAAATTGATTTGGCGCCTGAGATGGACGGATAAGGTATTGGATAAGGAGAGTACACAAAGCTGCCGGTTCCGGAACATCCAATTGCATCAGTAACTGTAACAGTATATGTACCCGGATAAGCGATTGAGACGTATGGGTAGGTGGAATTATATTGAGACCAATGATAAGTTGAATAGGGTTGTGTAGTTTGAATAATAGAATACTCACCACTGCAACCATGCGCGGGCCCCGTTATTATGGGGGTGGGATTTGTATGATAAGCGAAAATAAATGTGTCCAAACCTATGCAATTATGGCTATCTGTAACCCTTATTGTGTATTGGCCGTATTGTGAGGCGGTAATGTTGTTGGTAGTGGCTCCTGTGGACCATAAATAACTAGTAAAGGAATTAGTTACGCTTAATGTAGCGGTAGGGCTCTGGCATGATGATGAATTAGTGATGACAGGGTTAGGTTGATAAGCTGTTACGCTTTTATAATTGTACGCCGAGCAACCGGTGAAATCTGTAACAGTTACATAATAACCAATCGAATTCTTGGCTACTATACTTGAGGTGGTATCCCCGGTAGACCACCGATAGAAATACCCCGTACCTGATTGTGCTGTTAGTATTACACTATCGCCCAAACAAAAGTTTGTGTTACCGGAAGCCGTAATGTTTGCAATTGGATCATTAGCGACGGTTACGTTTATTGTTTTTGTTATTGTATCGGTATACTCGTAGGTTTGAACTATCAACGTTACATTGTATAAGCCGCTGGCAGAATAATGAACCTGGGGGTTTGGAGAGTTGGAAGTGGTAGGAGAACCTCCAGGGAAAAGCCATTGCCTGCTATTAACAGTACCCGGCGATTGATCGAAAAAGGAAACATTTTTTGTGCCGCACTGCAAGGTGTCAGAGTATTTGAAACTGCCATTTATTTCCCCGGCGCTCACTAAACAAATGTCGGTGCTTACCGGGCTTTCATCATCAAAAAATATAGAAGCCTTATTTCCTACATATTGACCGGAGTTAAGTGGATTAAGCAGTTTTACACGAAACCAAACACTGCCCTTTGAGTGCAGGGAATCAATACTTTTTGGCGTAAGAGTGATTGGATAGAATACAAATTGAGGAATACTATCGTAACCCCAGTCAAGTACACATGGGTGCGATGCACCTAGTAATTCAAATGTGTTGAAATCAAATTGATGTGAAAGAAAATCT
>CAZUHU010000163.1:0-8514 GCA_964620645.1 uncultured Chitinophaga sp. | reverse complement strand
CGCGACCTCCACCTTGGCAAGGTGGCGCTCTACCAACTGAGCTACTCCCGCATTTATCGAAAAGAACATACCCGTTTTGAAATCGGGACTGCAAATATAGAAACGTCCTCAAAATCTCAAAACCGAAGTGAAAAAATAAATGTATTTATTTCAGTTAAAGCCCTTTATAAGGACCATTCGGCTGCTGTGTTTCTGTTATTTTGCCCCCCGTTTGAAGAAACTTTCATCAATACCTGTTGGCGTGCGGCATATGTTGCTTAGCACTTTCTTTTTTGCATTAATGAACGTTTGCATTAAAAAGGTAAGTCATTTACCGGAAATGGAGATCGTATTCTTCCGTTGTATGGTGGCTATGCTTATCTGCTTTGGTTATATTTTTAAACACAAACTTGATTGGAAAGGAAGTAACCGCTTACTGCTTTTTTTGCGTGGCTTTTTCGGCACAATAGCGGTTTACACTTTTTTTGTAACGCTGCACAGCATGCCATTGGGTACGGCGGTAACCATCCAATATCTAAGCCCGGTGTTTACTACCATAATTGCCATTTTTTTGCTGAAGGAGGGGGTTAAACCTATGCAGTGGTTGTTCTTCTTGCTCTCTTTTGGTGGGGTTATTTTTATAAAGGGGTTTGACCAACGTTTTTCAATCGGCATATTGCTTATAGGTATTTTATCGGCCATGAGCAGCGGCTTTGCCTATAACTTTGTGCGTAGCCTTAAGGAACGGGAAGCACCCATGGTAGTGGTGTTGCATTTCCAGATTATCGGCACTATAGTGGGTGGTATTGGTTGCCTGTTTAGCTGGCAAAATCCATCTGCAACAGATTGGTTGTATCTGGTAGCCATAGGCATATTAACGCAGCTTGGACAAACCTATTTAACCAAGGCCTTGCAGGCGGAAAAGGCAGCCAATGTTTCGATATTGAATTACCTGGGTGTGATATACGCCCTCATTTTCGGCTGGCTAATTTTTGATGAGCATTACCCTCTGCAAACCTTTGTGGGGATAATACTGGTGATAGGAGGTGTGCTGTTAAACTATATTTACACCAGCCGCAAAGCCCCGGTTGAGGAAAAACTGAGCGGGGTTGAAGAATGACGAACTATCCAACACCTTTTGTTAACCGCCTGCAGGCGCAATTAGGCGAGCAGTTTAACGCCTTTATACAGGCATTGGATACCGTTCCACCGGTTTCTGTAAGGGTAAACCCCTTTAAACCAAGCTCGCAATTTGAGCAGGAAGAAAAAGTGGCCTGGTGTAACAATGCCCACTACTTAAAAGAGCGGCCTGTATTTACACTGGATCCTTTATTACATGCAGGGGCTTACTACGTTCAGGAAGCCAGCTCTATGTTTCTGGAAGAAGTATGGAAGCAATGTGTTGCCCAAAAGGATTTTGTACGTGTTTTGGATATGTGCGCTGCACCCGGTGGTAAAAGCACGCATCTTCTATCCCTTATTGGCGAAAAGGGTTTGTTGGTTAGCAATGAGCTCATCCCGAACCGGAATAAAATATTACGGGAGAACATCACCAAGTGGGGGGCGGCCAACTATATAGTAACCCAAAACGAAGCGGCGAACTTTACCGCCCTACCGGCTTACTTTGATTTGATTGTGGTTGATGCACCCTGCAGTGGAGAAGGACTTTTTAGAAAAGATAAGGATGCTGTTAATGAGTGGAGCGAAGCTAATGTGCACATGTGCGGCAGCCGCCAACGGGATATTCTTAAGCATTTGACGCCTGCCTTAAAGCCGGGTGGTGTGCTTATCTATTCTACCTGCACATACGAGGAGGAAGAGAACGACAAAAGTGTTGAAGCATTGCTGCAAACAGGCTTTGAACAGATAAAGCTTGAGTTGTCAGCCTATCCCGGCATTACCAGCACGAAACATGGTTACCAGTTCTACCCGCACAAGATTAAAGGGGAAGGGTTCTTTATAAGTGCGCTGCGTAAAACTGCTGAGGGGGATTCTGCCTTTATAGCGGCCTCGAAAAAGAAAGCAGTAAAAGGTTTTGCAGAAGGCTATCTTAATAATGCTGCTGATTTTACCGTGCTGGAACGCGGGGAGAAAATTTTTGCCATACCTGATGTGATTGCCGGGGATTTCGGGGTGCTTTCGCAGAAACTGAACATGCGCCAAAGCGGCGTTTTTTTAGGTGAGCAGAAGGGCAAGGACTTTTTACCCGGCCACGATTTGGCCTTGAGTATTTACGCCAGGAACGATTTGCCGGCCGTTGAGGTAGACAAGGAAACAGCGCTTAAATACCTGCGCTGCGAAAACATAAAAATTGACGCCGACGTTAAGGGGTGGTGCCTGGTACGCTACAGTGGTTTTAACCTGGGCTGGATAAAGGCCTTACCCAATAGAGTAAACAATTATTACCCTAAGGATTGGCGCATATTAATGCGGTAAGGAAAATGACACAATGCTGAAAAGCCAATTGCGTTTTAAAATTACTTTTGCCACTATGCAAAAACTGGTTATAGGCTTTTTAATCCTGTTTACTGTTGCCCTTTTTTACACTAGTTGTAAGCAGTGCAACACAACAAAGGAGATAACGGTTAACAAAACGGATACCACGGGCATACCCGGCCTGGAGGCTGCTACTTTAGCTTTACAGAAAGATTCGTTGAATGCTGATTTGTGGTATAAACGCGCCCAACTATACGAGGCAAATGGTGAATACAAAAGCGCTGCTACTGATATGTATGTAGCTTTGCAATTGGATTCACTACGGCCTGAATTCTTTTTATATGCTGCAGACCTTTTTAAGCATACAGGCGAGGACAATAAAGCTGACTTAAAAAGGGGAATAGCCTTAATGCAAAAGGCTATAGCGCTTGATTCAACCAATACCCGTTTTTACGTAAAGGCTGCGGAACTGGCGTTTTTAGATACCAGCCTTGAAGGTAATTACGCTATATCCATAGGTTACCTGGATGCTGCCATTGCCAGGGACCCACAGAATGCTGATATCTACTTTTACAAGGGAAACATATTTAAAGAAATAGGAGACACCACCAAAGCCATAAGCAGTTTTAAAACCGCTACGGAATTGAACCCCCAACATTATGAAGCTTTCAGGCAAATTGGTGTTTTGCTTAAGGCAAAGAATGATAAAAACGCCATAAAATACCTGGACAATGCCATAAAAGTAAGCGACAAGCCGGTGGATGCTTTATACGCAAAAGCTGAGTTGCTGAAACAGGAGGGCGTTAAGCTTTACGATGCCAACAAAATTGCAGCGGCTATTGAAAAACTGCAGGGTTCCATTGATTGTTATAAGCAGGTAATTGACATTAACTACCGCAACGAAGAGGCTTATATGGGAGTAGGTTTTTGCTATTACCAAATGGATAGCGTGCGCGATGCCTATGAATATTATGACAAGGCTACTAAGGTGGCGCCTACTTATGCCGGTGCTTACTTTAGCAAGGGCGTTTGTGCTGAGGACCTCGGAAGAATAGAGGAGGCAAAGATGCTTTATGAAAACTGCCTTAGTATAGACCCTGAATTTACGCGCGCCAAGGAACATCTGCGCAATTTGCAGGGAGCCCAGTAACGCAGGAGTGCGCCGGCAGTTACCTACTTACTTACCTTTCTTTTTTTAGCTTAGCCGCATGAACATTGTATTGTTCGATTGTCGACGCACAAGAGAAAATTTACTGCCGCTTACATTTACACGTCCTGTTGCGGATATACGTATTGGTATTTTAACCATCCGCGAGAAGTGGGAAAAAATATTGGGGCATAAGAGCTGGAGCCTTTCAGAGGAATACCTTGCCGGTAAGTTTCCGGAGTTTAAAGGGGATGAGCCATGTATCTATATCAATGGCTCGGTACTTCCGGATGAAAACCTTGTTGCCGCCATACAGCGTTTAGGTGCCCTAAAAACCCTTGTAAGCGCAGGTAAAGTGCTTGCTTTTAAAACTGAGAAGCAGCATCTGAATTATGAGAACCTGGAAGGGATAACCAAAGGTTTTTCCGCACTGGAATATGAAGGGAAAGTATTGAGCATTGAAAACTGTTGGGATATTTTTCAAAAGAACGGCGATGCCATTAAAGCCGATTTTCATTTACTAACCGCAGGTAGAAAATCGCAGCCGCTAAGCAACACCAATACGTTAATTGGGCCTGCTGAAAATGTGTTTTTGGAAGAAGGCGCTAAAGTGGAGGCAAGTATTTTAAATGTATCTACCGGCCCAATATACCTTGCCAAGGATGCGGAGATAATGGAGGGCTGCGTGGTACGCGGTCCATTAGCGTTGGGCGAGCATGCCGCTCTTAAAATGGCCTGCAAGGTTTACGGGCCAACTACCTTGGGCCCGCATTGCAAGGCAGGGGGAGAATTGAACAACGCGGTATTTTTTGGTTATAGCAATAAAGCGCACGATGGTTTTTTAGGAAACTCGGTAATAGGGGAGTGGTGTAACCTGGGTGCTGATACCAACAACAGCAACCTGAAGAATAACTACGGAAGCGTAGATGTGTATTCCTATAAAGAAGGGAAAAGTATTGATACCGGCTTGCAGTTTTGCGGCCTTATAATGGGCGATCATTCCAAATCAGGTATTAATACTATGTTTAATACGGGAACGGTAGTGGGGGTATCAGCCAATATTTTCGGGGGAGATTTCCCTCCTAAATTTATACCGTCCTTTAGCTGGGGCGGGGCCGAGTGGCTGCGGACTTTTATGTTTGAGAAAGCAGTAGAAGTGGCGCAGAAAATGATGGAGCGCAGAGGAATAAGCCTGGAAGAGGCCGACTTACATATTCTGAAAACCGTGTTTGAGCGCGAAGAAAAAAATCGTAAAAAGTAGTATGCGCAGGAAAATAGTAGCTGGTAACTGGAAGATGAACACCGATGTGCAAAGCGCCTCAGTGTTAGCGCATGCCCTGCACCATGATGCCCTTACTTTTAAGGCTGAAGTAATTGTTTTTCCTCCCTTTGTATTTATAAGTGAAGTGCGCAATATTGTGAAGGCCTCTGTTAAGGTAGGAGCGCAAAATTGCAGCGAGCACGAAAACGGCGCCTACACCGGCGAGGTAAGCGCAAAAATGCTGGCCTCAATGGGGGTTGATTATGTTTTAATTGGCCATAGCGAGCGTAGGGAGTATTTTAAAGAAACCAACGAACAATTGAAGCGCAAACTGCAGCTGGCTATAAGCTACGGCCTTAAGCCTGTGTTTTGTTGCGGCGAGCCTTTGATGATACGCGAAACCGGTAAGCAGGAGGACTATGTGCGCAGGCAATTAGAAGAGAGTTTGTTTGGCTTGTCGATAGCTCAATTGGAACATGTGGTTATAGCTTACGAACCTGTATGGGCTATTGGAACGGGTTTAAACGCCAGCCCTGAGCAGGCGCAGGAAATGCATGCCTTTATACGCAAGCAATTAACGCTTAACTACAGCGAAGCAGTGGCCGAACAGGTGCCTGTTTTATACGGAGGCAGTTGTAAACCGGATAATGCTTGCGCCCTTTTTGCCTGCCCGGATGTTGATGGTGGCCTGATAGGTGGCGCATCCCTTAAGGCTGAGGACTTTTTAGCCATTATAAATGCTGCTTAAGCTTTAAAGCAGGTTTCTCACAAAACACTGTGGAGAAAGACCTTGTGCCAAGTGCTGCCCTTTGGGGTACCTTTTAGGAGGGGTGGTTATATTCACCAGCAAATGCAATACACAGTTTACGAGTTTAATACAGCGGATGAGATTGAGCAGAGTTGGCTTATCTCAATTTTAAGCGATTATGGCTTTGACGGGTTTGAAGAAACCACCTCGGCCTTAAAAGCTTATGTGCCAGTAAACACCGTTAGCGAGGAGAAGATCAGGGAGATACTGCACCAAAACGAGTTTGACCATATTAGTTTTAGCTGGGCGCCACTTGAGGATAAAAACTGGAATGAAGAGTGGGAGAAGAACTTTGAACCTGTTAGCGTTGCAGGAAAGGTAGGCATCAGGGCCCCTTTTCATGCAGCTATGAACTTGCCTTATGAGATTGTGATTGAGCCTAAAATGAGTTTTGGAACCGGCCATCATGCTACTACGGCCGGGGTAATAGAGTTAATGTTAAAATTAGATTTTGTTGGCAAAAGTGTGCTCGATTTTGGCAGCGGAACTGGAGTGCTGGCAATATTGGCGGAGAAGTTGAAAGCCTCCAAAATTGTGGCTATAGATAATGAGGAGTGGGCCTACCGCAACTGTATAGAAAATACAGAGCGAAACGGTTGCGTTAATATAGAGGTGATTCATGGTGATGACAGGCACATCTTCACCCAAAAATTTGATATAATTTTAGCGAATATCAACCGGCATGTAATATTGAAAAACCTGGAAGCCTGGGCAGGGTTACTTAAGCCGGGCGCCGTAATTATAATTAGTGGTATTTTACAGGCTGATAAGGGCGATATAACCGCCTGCGCAGCCCAAAGCAATTTAATTGTAAAGGAAATTTTGGAAAATAACGGGTGGTTAGCCATCTTACTTCAACGCCCCTAAACTGAACTATTGATGAAGAAACTTTTTTTCTGCTTTGTAGCCATGGCAACTGCTTATTGCAGCCAGGCGCAATTAGCTACGTTTTTCGACAAGGAGCCTGATAAGTTTATTAAAGAGCTGGATCAGTTTATGACTGCAGGTAAAATGCAGCAGAACATTGAGGCCATTGATGATTTAAAGAAACTGCAAAAGGATGGCAAACTGCCGGCCACCTGGGTTGAGCAAATGAGTAAAACTGCCAACCTGATGAGTGAGCGCATGATGGCTCCTTCTCCGCATTTTTACAATTACGTTAAAGCCGTTATTGCTGCCAGCAAGGCCGGCAAGAGTGATACACAGTTTGCAGAGTGGAGCGAATTTTTGAATGACGTAATTGACAACCAAAAAAAGGGCGATAACAACAACTTTTTAAAGACTGCGGAATTTTCGGCTTCCTTTTTCGGCACAGGGGCTTTAAACGTAACTGCAGCCAAAGCCTGGAAGGTGGACGCTACTGATTGCAAGTTTGTGTACGAGGGTGGAAAAGCAAGAGTTAGTTTCTCTACCCCTACTACCTTTTATGGTATGGTACGCGGCGACACGTTAAACGTGAAGCAGACCACCGGCGATTACCTGCCTACGGAAAACAGGTGGGAAGGCAAAAGCGGTAAAGTAGATTGGGCACGTGCCGGACTTGACCCCGCTAAAGTTTACTGCACCTTTAAAAACTACAGCATTAACCTTAACAACTTTAACTATACGGTAGACACGGTAACTTTTTATCATACCGAATATTTTAAAACTGCGCTGACCGGCCGTTTGAATGATAAGTTGGTGGGCAGTGCAGACTCTAACACCTTTAGCTATCCACGTTTTGAGTCGTATGATGTTGGGATGACCATTAAAGACATTGCTCCTAACGTATCCTACCGCGGCGGTTTTAGCCTGTGGGGAAGCAAAGTTTTAGGAAGCGGCACACCCGATGAAAAGGCTACACTTACTTTCTATGCACGCGATAACAAGACGCGCGTGATGGAAGCCAAGAGTAACATAGTAAGCATTAAGAAGGGCGAAGAGTTAGGTTCGGAGAAGGCGGAAGTGGCTATCTATTTTGGTACAGATTCGATTTACCATCCGCAATTGAACCTGGTTTATAAAATACCTAAGCGCGAGGTGCGATTGCTCCGCGGCGAAACCGGTATGGGGAAAGCGAAGTTTACGGATAGTTACCACAATCACGAATTTCAAACCGATGCGATTTTCTGGAACCTGGACTCCTCTATTCTTAACCTCAAAATTTTGCAGGGTAAAGGACAGGTGCCGGGCATATTTGAATCAGTAAACTACTTTAATAAGGAGCTGATACGTAAAACACAGGCCTTTGCCAGCTATGAGCCCCTCTCCATTCTTAAAAAGATGTATGAGAAGCAGGGCACCCGTGAATTGAATGCACTGGATGTAGCCCGCGCGCTGGATCCTAAGTTGACAGAGGTAGAAGCGCGTTCACTTTTTTATAACCTGGTAGAGAACGGCTTTATCTTGTATAACGAGGAGTTGGGTATAGTTACGGTTAAGGATAAGACCCTGAACTACGTTTTAGCCAATGCCAAAAAGATTGACTATGATGTAATCCGCATTAAGTCATCGCCGCAGGCCGGTAATGACTACATTGATTTAAAGAGCAGCAACATTGACCTTAAAGGGGTGTTTGAAATTCCTATCAGTGATTCAAGCTATGTTTATTTCCGCCCGAGAAAGAATGCGGTGAGCCTGCAGAAAGACCGCAATATGGAGTTTGACGGACTTATCTACGCGGGTCGTATGGACCTGTATGGCGAGAAGTTTAAATTTCAATATGCTCCGTTTACGGTTGACCTTACCAAGGTTGATACCATGCGCATCAACGTGCAGGACAGCGGAAGAGTGGACCAATACGGAGAGCCAATATTAAAACCGTTAAAGAGCAAGGTGGAGAATATGAAGGGCTTGCTGGAAATTGATGCACCGATAAACAAATCGGGCCGCACCAAACTGCCG
>CAZUHU010000162.1:6910-8738 GCA_964620645.1 uncultured Chitinophaga sp. | reverse complement strand
TTTTTGCTGGTTCTTTCAGCCACTTTACCCTTAACCTGTATCACAAATTCGCGGCCCAGTTTATTGGCACGCTCACAAAGGGCAGCATCGGTTTCTATATTGAATACCAATTGAGTAAGTCCATAACGGTCGCGTAAATCAATGAAAGTCAAGCCCCCCAGCACCCTTACACGCTGTACCCAGCCGCTAAGGGTTACTTCGGTTCCTACATTAGCTAATCGCAATTCTCCACAAGTGTTCGAACGATACATATTTCAATTTTTGAGCGCGCTAAAATAACCGATTTTACATCACCTCAATTGCAGCCCTTTTACAACGAAAACCCTATTTTTATCGTCTTGTTCCTTACTGAAGGAACCCCTATTAAAACTCAGCTAATGTTTTTGAAGAATTTTTACCTGAAAAACCTGTTCATTTTAACCCTGTTTACGGTGCTTTTTGCACCCGTGGCACAAGCCACCCACAACATGGGTAAGGACCTCCAATATGTATGCTTAGGCCCAAATGGCGGCAACATGCAATACAAAGTTACCGTGCGTTACTACCGCAACTGTTGGGATAACTCCTTCCAGGGCCAGGCGGCTACTGCGCCCTCCAGCGTTGGGTTACAGGTAACCGCTACCGGCTGTTCGGGTTTTACCAGCAATTACACCCTTAACCAGGATCCTACAGCTCAACCGCCAAACGGCTCAGAAGTTTCGCAATTATGTCCTGCCCAATTACCACAGAGTGGTTGTAACTGGACCCAAACCGGCAGTAACCCACCGTACCCCGGTGTTCAGGTTTACACCTATACCGGCATCGTTAACATCCCGGTGGGCTGCGGCACTGTTACTTTTGGCACAACAGACTGCTGCCGTAATAGTTCTATCAGTAATATTCCTAACCCCGGCGGCGAGGACCTTTCTATTTATGCAACTTTAAACAACAGCACGGACCCTGCAACAGGCCAGCCTTATTGCAATAACTCCGTAGCATTTACCAACCAGCCGGTGCCTTTCTTTTGTGTAAACAGCTATGTAACCTTTAACCACGGCGGTGTAGATGCCGATGGCGATTCACTGGTTTACGAACTGGTTAACCCAATGGATGGCTTTAACCTGCCTTACCAAAACATAAATTTCTCAGCCAACTACTCGGTTAACTGCCCTATACGTACCAGCCCGCCTAACTCCTTTGGCTTTAGCACTACAACGGGCCAAATGCAGTTTGTTCCCGGCTTTCAGGAAAACGACGTACTTGCCGTACGCGTGTATGAATACCGCGATGGCGTTTTAGTGGGCAGCACCATGCGCGATATACAGGTGGTAATTTTAAACTGCGCTATTTCTATACCTGAGCAGGACCCTATTACCAACGTGCAAAACGGTAACCAGGTTGATTCATTAACCGTTCAGGTTTGCCCGGGCACCCCCCTTAACTTCGATATTCTTTGCACTGACCCTGCTAACCACAACCTTACAGTTACAAGCAACATCAACACCACACCTTCGGCAATTCCGGGTGCAACAATGACCCAAATAGGCACGGGCGATTCAGTGCTGGCGCATATTAACTGGACACCGGCCCCGCAGGATACCGGCTGCCACAACTTTATTCTAAACTCGTTGAATGATGACTGCCCTATTAAAGGGGCTTACACCCGTGTGTACACCATCTGTGTATTTACGCAGGTAAACCTGCTTTCGGCAAGCCCCACTTTCTGCGGTACGCCTGTTCAATTAACAGCCACCGGTGGCTCAAATTACTTCTGGTCGCCTTCTACCGGGCCTAATGCAGTTAGTAACCCTAACACCTTAAAGCCTACTGTTTCGCCGGCATCGCCAAC
>CAZUHU010000162.1:0-6810 GCA_964620645.1 uncultured Chitinophaga sp. | reverse complement strand
GCCAGCGAATTGTTACAGCAATTCCCTTCAGGTGGCGAAATCCGCAGCATCTCATTTAACCTGGCACAGGTTAATACAGCTAACGACACCATGAAAAACTTTGAGATTAAAATGGCCTGCACCCAAGGCACTGCCTTCCCTATACCCGGTGGCCCCGGTTGGGTAAACGGTGCGGTTACTGTTTTCTCCGCTAAAAACGTTGCGCTTGGTACAGCCGGCTGGAAAACACATGTATTGGATTTTCCATATAACTGGGATGGCACCTCTAACCTGGTGGTTGAAATTTGCTTTAACAACAATACCAGCACCCTGAACAACAAAATGCAGATGACACCAACTGCATACAATTCCGTTATCTATTCAAAAGGCAACACTTCGCAGTGCGGTAATACCGGTAGCCCGGTTGTTAGCACCAGCAGGCCTAACACCAAATTCGATATCTGTATTACTTCAGTAGATGGTATGCCAACGCAGTGGACACCCGCCAGTGGGCCTAATGCCGTTATACCACCAACTAACGACACCGCAATCAGTTTCCCTCAAACGCCGGTTATTTATAATGTAGATGTTACCGCCCCTAACGGCTGCGTTAGCAGCGATTACGTATTCGTGAACGTAGATACCTCATTGCGCTTTGAGGCTTTCCCTGATGATACGTTCTCTTGCAGTGCAACTACCTTTACTTTAACCACTACCACCCAGGGCACCCCACTTCCGGGCCAAAGTTTCGGTTACCAGTGGATTAACTTAAACACCGGCGCATCGGCAGGCAATACCCAGTCCATTACGGTTAGTCCGTCTGTTTCTACCGATTACCTGGTGTCGCTTACAGGTGGCGCGTGCAGCCTTAGCGATACGGTGCATGTTTATGTCGGCAACGATATTCCAATACAAATGGCTGTTACACCTATTACCTGCTTTGGGGCAGCTAATGGTAAAATAGTAGCTACGCCAAATGGTGGAACTGCACCTATAACTTATCAATGGAGCCCTGTATCTTCTGCAACAGATTCAATAACCAACTTAGGTCCTAACACTTACACTTTAAGCATTACCGATGCACAGGGCTGCACCGGGCGCGATACCGTAATTTTAACGGAACCGGCCCAATTAAGCGTTAGTATTAACTCGCAAAACATTAGTTGTAACGGCGCTGCCGATGGACAAGCTACTGCAGTAGCTACAGGTGGTACACCGGGCTATACATACGTGTGGAACCCCGGCGGACAAAACAACCCTATCACCGGCCTTGGCCCTAATACGTATAACGTAGTAGCAACAGACATCAGCAGTTGCACCGCCTCAGCTTCCTGGACGGCCGTTGACCCTGCTCCTATATCGGTTACTGTTCCAACAGTTACTGATGTATCCTGCAAAGGAGGTAGCGATGGCACTGCAACCGCTACAGTAAACGGTGGCACCCAGCCTTATACCTATACCTGGAGCGTAATTGGTGTTGGCGCTAACCCGGGCACAGGGTTTCCTGCAGGTACAGATACGCTGGTAGTTACCGATGCAGGTAACTGTACGGCCTCTGCCACCTTCACCATTAACGAACCTACTGCTGTAACTGTCAATGTTACATCCGTTACCAATGCAACCTGCAATGGCGGAACTGATGGTGCAGTAGATATTACGGCAGGCGGTGGCAACCCCGGCGGTTATACCTATAACTGGGGTGCAGCAGGCACATCGGAAGATCTTACCGCGGTTGGAGCAAATACCTATACCGTAACAGTTTACGATAGCAAAAATTGTAATGCTACGGCAACGGCAACAGTTACAGAACCAACAGCCGTTACCCTGGCATTCCAGTTTACCAACCCATTATGCAGTGGCGATAACAGCGGCTCAGTAACGGTAACCGCAAGCGGCGGTACCGGGCCTTACATTTACGATTGGGCAAACGTACCGGGCACCAATGATGGGCAAACGATTAACTCTATCCCTTCGGGCCAGTATGATGTTACTGCTACTGACAGCAAAGGCTGTTCAACCGCAGGCAACCAAACTTTAATTGACCCTGTAACGCTTAACGCTTCCTTCATTAACAAAAACGAAATAAGCTGCGCTAACGATGCCGATGGAAGTATAGAAGTTAGCGTAACAGGCGGCACAAGCCCATACGTTTATAACTGGACCTTTGGCCCTACCACTGCCGCTATCAATAACCTTGCGCCAGGCACATACACAGTAAATGTTGCCGATGTTAACGGTTGCGACACCACCCTTACCGTGGTGTTTGCCGCTCCGCCAACCATCGAAATTCAGCAGCTTGATATTGACTCTGTAAGCTGCCCGCAATACACGGATGGCACCATACAAATTGCCGGTATAGGCGGCACACCGGGTGCAGTAACGGCTTACGAGTATTCTATTGACGGCGCCAACTTCCAGAGCTCGCAGTTCTTCCAGGATTTAGCGGCAGGCACCTATCAACTCATTATCCGCGATAGCGAAGGCTGCACCAAGGATACAACCGTAACCATATACGAACCGGCCGAGCTGGCTCTTTCTATTCTACCCGGCGATACCATGATAGACTTGGGTAACTCGGTGGTGTTAACAGCCAGCGTGGCTAATTACTCCGGTCCAGACATCAACTTCTACTCATGGACACCGCTAAGCGGCCTCGGTTGCGGCGATTGCCCATCGGTTCAGGCTACCCCGTATGTGCATACTGACTATACCGTTACCGTAAACTACCTTAACAATTGCACCGTAAGCGAAACTGTTAAAGTGCTGGTAGGCGATGGCCAGGATATTTTTGTGCCGAATGCATTTTCACCCAACGGCGATGGCAATAATGACGTCTTAGTAGTGTATGGTACAGGGCTGGCAACAGCTAACCTTACCATCTTTAACCGCTGGGGCGAGAAAGTGTTCGACTCGCAAAACCAATGGTTAGGATGGGACGGAACCTACAAGGGAGTTCTTCAAACGCCGGGCGTTTATACCTACTACTTAAGGGCGGTTTACCTTAACGGCAAAGCGCGCGAAAAGAAAGGAACGATTACGATTTTGCGCTAATTACCCTCTTAAAGTGCAACTTGTGTAAAACAAATTGTAACCTTTATGAACAGTTTTCGGTAAAAGTGTGAGAGGAACCCTATTTTTTTGAATTTAAAATTTTGCAGAACCCAAATTTTAATATTTTAGATAACTATTTTAAACCCGGGACATGAGGAAAGTTTTACTATTAGGCATACTGGCTGTATGCATGTTATTTAAGGCGGAGGCGCAGGACCCGCACTTCTCGCAATTTTATATGACACCGGTGTATTTGAACCCGGCACTAACAGGTGCTTTTGATGGCAATTACCGTCTTACAGCATTGTTCAGAGGCCAGTGGGGAGAAATCCTGCGTAACGAAAGCGTGCCGATGTATCGCACCTATACCGCTTCTGCTGACTTCCGTACAGCAAAAGGCTTTAAAAAAGGTGATGCCTTTGGTTTCGGCGCTTCATTTATGGGCGACCAGGCCGGCGAATCTAAATTCGGCTTTAACAGTGGTGGCATTTCATTGGCCTATCACCTGGCATTAGATCAGCGCGCTGAAAATTACCTGGTAGCAGGTTTCTCTTCAAGCATCTACCAACAAACCATTGACTTCAGCCGCCTGCAATTCGGCAGCCAGTGGGATGGACAAGGCTACAACGCTTTGTTGCCAACCAATGAATTTTTAGTAGATAACAGATTTTTATACTGGGATGTTAACGCCGGTTTGTTGTGGTATATGAAGTTAGGCCGCAAAGGCAGATCAAACATTTACCTGGGCGCTTCTGCTTATCACTTGAACCGTCCTGCCATTTCATTCCTGGGCGATAAGAACGTGCGTATGAACATGAAGTTTGTAGGCCACGGCGGTATTCGTTTCCCTATAAAAGGCCGTTTCGACCTTATGCCTAAGTTCATCGTAATGAGCCAGGGTAAGAGCATAGAAACTATTTGGGCTACTGAATTCCGTATCCTGTTTGAAGAAAGATATCCGCAAGGCGACCACTTCCGTGTAGGAGCCATGTTCCGTATGGTTGGCGGCGATCCTAACGCTCCATGGAGAGACAAGCGCCTGAATCCTGAATCAGTTATCCTGAACGCAGGTGTTAACTGGAATGGTATTGACCTAGGTGTTGCTTACGACATTAACGTATCACAGTTGATCAGCGGCTCACGCTCACGCGGTGGCTTCGAAGTTGGCCTTGCTTACGTTGGCAAGTGGAAGAAGAGAGGTCCTCAAACAATCTACTGTCCTCGTTTCTAATCATAGAAAAAGATTATTCGAAAAGCAGAGCCTAACCGCTCTGCTTTTTTGTTTTGTATTACCTATTGCCTTTAACGCTCTTTGAAGGTTTAATTGAAAAGAGAATTACTTAAGTTTTCTCATCAACTTTACATCATGAAAATAAAGCTTTACCAGGTTGATGCCTTTACCGAAAAGATTTTTGGCGGTAATCCGGCTGCCGTTTGCCCTTTACAGAATTGGTTACCCGACAGCGTATTGCAGAATATAGCCATGGAAAACAACCTGGCTGAAACTGCTTTTTATATTCAGCACAAAGGCGAGTATCATATCCGTTGGTTTACGCCAATGCTGGAGGTTGACCTTTGCGGCCACGCTACCTTAGCCACCGCTCATGTAATGTTCAAGCACGAGGGTATTGCCGGTAACACCATTTCCTTTCAATCACGCAGTGGGGTATTAGGCGTTGAAAAGAATGGCGACCTGCTTACGCTCAACTTTCCCGTTGACGATATCCAGGAGATACCACTAACCGCTGAACTAACGCAGGGCTTTAATATTAAACCTGTTGCTGCATTAAAAGGCAAAACCGATGTTGCGCTTATTTTCAGCAGTGAAGAAGACATTATTAATCTTCAGCCCGACTTTCGCATTATTGCGCAGCTGCATGGCCGCGGTGTAATTGTTACGGCCAAAGGCAAGAATGTAGATTTCGTTTCGCGCTTTTTTGCCCCGCAAGCCGGTATTGATGAAGACCCCGTAACCGGTTCTGCCCATACAACGCTAACACCTTATTGGGCAGGGGTATTGGGTAAAACTGAACTCTCGGCCACGCAACTTTCAAAGCGCCGTGGTGAACTTCAATGTAAACTCGTTGGGGATAGAGTATTGATAAGCGGTTATGCGCGTACTTACTTAACGGGGGAGATAACCGTGGATTGATAACTATCGCATCGTTTCGTAGCGCTGTGTATCAAGCCGCACAAAAATGAACAGCAACACGGTAAACGATAGCAGAGAAGAGCCGCCATAACTTACAAAAGGCAAGGGAATACCAATTACCGGCGCTACACCAATTACCATCCCCATATTTACCAGGAAGTGGAAGAACAGAATGCTGGCTACGCAATAGCCATATATGCGGCTGAATTTAGAGCGCTGCCTTTCTGCTAAATACAACAAGCGGAAAAACAGGCCTACGTATAACACTATGATGGTTATACTTCCTAAAAAGCCGAACTCCTCTCCTATTGAACTAAAAATAAAGTCAGTGCTCTGTTCAGGAACAAACTTCAATTTCGTTTGCGTACCATTCAAATACCCCTTTCCGGTAAATCCTCCGGAGCCAATGGCAATAATGGATTGCTTAATATTCCAATCCTTGCCTTCTTCCACCTCTTTACCCAACAATACGTTAATCCTATCGCGCTGGTGTGGCTTTAGTTTGCTAAAGGCAAAATCCACCGAAAAAATGTACGCAGTAGAAGCCACCCAAATGGCAGCAATGATCATTGCCGTTTTGCGGTTTTTCCAGTTAAAGTAAATCAGTATAGCAGCTATAAATGCCAGTGCCCCTATTAACACAAACTTGCCCGGGATGGTCCATATAATGGTTCCTGAAAAAATTAAGGCTAATACAGAAAGCACGGCCACCGATGCTCCAATGATTAAGTAATAAGGCTCCAGCCCATCGCGAAAAAGCACCAGCGAAAAAGAGAGAAACACAATAGCAGAGCCCGCGTCGCCCTGGCCCGCAACAATAAGCATGGGTATGCCAATAATGGCAAAAGCTTTCCACTTATCGCGCCAACGCCTTACATCTATATTTAACGTGGAAAGGAATTTAGACAGGGCTAATGCCGTTCCGAACTTAGCCAACTCTGATGGTTGCATCTGAAAACCGCCCAAACGTATCCAGTTAGCCTGCCCCTTCACTTTGGTGCCAAGCACAAATACGGAAAGCACAAAAAGCAAAATGAAACCAAAGAAGATATAGGCGAAAGTGGTATAGAAACGGGAGTCTACTATCAAAACAATAAAGGCAAGTATGGCGGACGCCACCATCCATTGAAACTGCTTGCCTGAGTTTATTCCCGAATCAAAAATAGACTTACCCTCATCAGTATAAACTGAAGAGTAGATGGCCATCCAGCCGATAAGCACTAACAGTATATAAATAAATACTGTAAGCCAATCTATTTTACCCGCTATGGATTCCTGTCTTGCCATTCTTATGCTCTCCCTGTTCCGTTATTAGCCATTACTCATCACCTGAATCGTTCAAGCCCGCCGATTTGTTAATTGATACACCATATTTATTCAGCAGGTTCCCCTCCAGCATTTTCTTTTCCAGTGGTAAACGCTTCGTCTGTATCGTATCATTCAGGTATTTCTCTACCATTAAACTGGCAATGGGGGCAGCATAGGCAGCGCCATAACCACCGTTTTCCACTACCACAGCAATAGCAATTTGCGGATTCTCGTACGGTGCATAGCCTGCAAACATAGAGTGGTTATCGCCATGCGGGTTTTGCGCAGTTCCTGTTTTTCCGCATAGGGTTATACCGTCA
>CAZUHU010000161.1:6556-8779 GCA_964620645.1 uncultured Chitinophaga sp. | reverse complement strand
GTTGCAGGCTGCAGGCCTACCACGTTTTCGCGGTTATACATAACGTTGTTCAAACCGCTCCATTGGCTGTAAGATGCACCGCCATCGTCAAGGTCGTTTACAGGTATACCGTTCATGTAAGTTAAAAAGTTCTCCTGCTCGTAACCTCTTATGCGGTAACGGGCTGCGCTAAATACAAATGAAGCGGTGCTAACAAATGGATCGCGTGATGCGTTCAACGCACTGCTTACTGCTTCTGAGCTTCCTTCTTTTGTTTCCGATTCTGATAAAGAAATCACCGGTATATTCTCCGTATTCTGGCGGTCGTCATCCTGGTTAAGGGCGTGGTACGTAATATTGCCCAGGTTCAGCAGGCGGGTGTTCACATTGTAAGTTCCAAGGGTGTAACTCTTATCTCCTATTTTAACCTCTATCTTATATTCCCCTTCAGCCACATCGGCGGCAAACTTACCTTCATCATTAGTGGTAACAGTATAGGTATTTTTATCTGAGGTTAAAGTAACCGTTGCTTTGTTGGCGGGTTCAGTGGTTGCGTCTTCCTGTATAGTGGCGGTTACTGTATTTAACTGCTGAGAGAAAACAAAAACCGGTAGCAGGAACGCAAGGATGAATAAAACTTTCTTCATGAAATAAGTGTTGGTGCACATATATAAAACACCTCTCGGAGTCTGCCTCACAACATCACTGCCTTATCCGGCAGTTTTAATTTCCCCCTGTCCTTAAGGTTGGGGCCGGGGGTGAGGATTTACCCTAAGCGGGCGGCAAATGTAACCGAATTTATGGCTATCAAAATGCCTCCATGTTAAATCGCTAATAAGCTTCGGTTAAGGCCGGCGCAACCGGTACGCAATGCTGCCGTAAATAATTGATAATGAAATATAAATGCTACTAACATCTTATAAACAATTTCGGCATGGTTTTGAAGGGTAACAAACCGCATTTAGCTTTTGCTACATTTGCGCCCCTTAAATCTATAAAATGAGGATTTCTTTTGTTGCCCTGTTCTCCCTCCTTGTTAGCCTGTTGGCCGCCCAATCTGCAAATAATGCAGAACAACAATACAAAGTAGGTATAGTGGCCTTCTACAACCTCGAAAACTTTTACGATACTATCGATGACCCCCGCACGCATGACGAGGAATTTCTGCCTAATGGCGACCACCTTTATAACTCCGCTGTATATAAAGACAAAGTTGGTAAGTTGGAGCAGGTGCTTTCCAGCATAGGTACCGACCTTACCCCCGATGGATTTTCGATGCTGGGCGTTGCCGAAATTGAAAACCGTAAAGTGTTGGAAGACCTGGTTGCCCAGCCAAAGTTAAAGGACCGCGGCCTTAAAATCGTGCATTATGATTCGCCTGATGAGCGTGGTGTTGATGTAGCCTTTATTTACAACCCTAAATACTTCAGTGTTAAACACAGCGAAAAGCTGTTTGTAAAAATGACCAATGCCGACGGCACCCTGCATTACACCCGCGATGTGCTTTGGGTTAGCGGCATATACGATAAAACCGATACCGTTAATGTATTTGTAAACCACTGGCCATCGCGCCGTGGTGGCGAGGAAGCAAGTGCTCCTGCACGCGCTGCAGCCGCCGGGGCCGCAAAACGCGTTATCGACTCATTAATGAGAATAAACCCCAACACCAAAGTAATTTTGATGGGCGATTTGAATGATGACCCTACCAGCCCAAGCGTTACGCAGGTATTGGGTGCAAAAGGCAATAAAAAAGATGTGCAGCCCGGTGGCCTTTACAACCCCTGGGTAGATTATTTAAAGAAAGGCATTGGTACACTGGCTTACAATGATTCCTGGAATCTTTTCGATCAAATCATGCTTTCTTACGGTTGGTTAGATGATCATCAAAACGGTTTCTTTTTAAAGGATGCGCGCATTTTTAGTAAGCAATATATGGTTACAAAAACCGGCAAATACAAAGGCTATCCTATGCGCACATACGATGGCGTAATTTACAACGGCGGTTATAGCGACCACTTCCCTACTTATTGCGTCTTACTTAAGCCTATTAACAAGTAGCATAGGTATTGGCAACAATACCTTAACTTCATAACTGCGATTTTTTCTGATTAAACCCTCGTGCATGAAATTTTTCTATTCCAATAAGCGCGGCTTATTGCAAACTGCAAATTGTAAACTTCTCGCCCTGTTTACTTTCCTTTCTATTTCTTCATTTGGTCAGGAGCCTGCAGCAAACCCAACTAA
>CAZUHU010000161.1:0-6456 GCA_964620645.1 uncultured Chitinophaga sp. | reverse complement strand
GTATATGCTTTTAATGGTAGCGGCAATACTATTGACTATAAACAAACTAATGCATTAACCGGCGATGTTCTGAGCCCTTCTGCTGACCCGGGCACCTATTATGCCCCTATTGATTCTTCGGCTTACAGTTTTATAAGCGATTTGCACAACCTTATTAACCCGCATACACAAAGCACCTATACACCCGGCTACACCAATACTATTTTACCAGCCATTTATGAGCGCGATACGGTTGGTGGACAGGCGGTAGTTAACTGCGAATACAGCGCTGTAACAACCATTTATACACCGCCCTTTTCTTTTACCGGCACCAACTACACCCGCGAACACGTTTTGTGCAAAAGCTGGATGCACTCCTACGCCCAGTACGGCTCCAATGTGGTGCAGTATCCTGAAGGTTCCGATTACCATAATCTGTTGTTAGTGGCAGGTTCGCCTAACAGCGCCCGCAACAACCACCCCTATGGCACGGTAGTAAATGTTACCAATACGTATGGCCCAAGCAAAATAGGTAAGGACGCCAACAACATAACCGTATTTGAGCCGGGTGATGACCGCAAAGGCGATGCCGCACGTGCCATGATGTACGAAATGGTTTGTTACGATGGCCTTAGTGGCGATTGGGGGTTAAAACAATTATTATCGGAAGCAGCAGACCAGGACCAAAACATACTGAAGCAATGGAGCATTATGGACCCTCCCGATAAATTTGAGCGCACCAAAAACGAATTCATCTACACCGTTCAAAACAACCGCAATCCGTTTATTGATCATCCGCAGTGGGCTAATTGCATCAATTTCGATAGCCTGTTTAAAACCAACATTTGTGGTGCGGTTTCAGGTATAAGAGATGAAGTATTGGATGTGCGCGTTAACATCTTCCCCAACCCGGCTACCGAATACATCAACGTTCAAATAATGGGCGAACAGCAGGATTTTAATGCGGAAGTTATAGACATGTATGGCCGGGTTATAGCCGCCACTTCTATGTCGGGCAATTATGCACAACTGGATGTAAACCAATTACCTTCGGGCAATTACCTGCTTAAAATATCCTCCGGAAGTAAAAGTGCTTACCACAAGTTTCTTATTCTTAATTAATAAGGCGTTAACATTGGTTTCGTACCCCGAAACCTATTTTCTGATAAATTTGCCCCCGCTAAAATTTATATGATGAAGAAATTATACCTGGCTATTATCGGCCTATTTTTGTCTGTCGCTTCCTTTGCACAGTGTTCTGAACTTTTCTTTTCTGAATATGTGGAAGGTTCCGGCAACAACAAAGCCCTCGAAATTTATAACCCCGGCTCAGTAGCTGTTAACCTTAATGGTTACAAAGTTGTGCAGTACAACAACGGCTCATCTACTGTTAGTTACACGCTAAATCTTAACGGCACCATTGCGCCTAACGATGTTTACGTGCTTGTGCGCAACACCGCTGATAGCCTTATAAAGCTTACTGCTGATACTCTTTCAAGCTCTAACGTGCTAAACTTTAACGGCAACGACGTTCTGGAATTGTTGAACGGCACTACCGCCCTGGACCGTATCGGCAACATTGGCGATACCGCCAACATTCCCTTCGACACCTTAAACGGTAAAGACCGCAGTTTTGTGCGTTTGCCTGCTATCCAAAACGGCAACCTTAACTGGGCAAGCGGTCAATTCGAATGGCTTGCATTACCTAAAGATACTTTCCGCCTTGGCTCACATACTATGGACCCATGCGGTGCCATTGCGGATACCATGGTGCGCTTTTCTCCTAATGCGGGCTCTACCAGCGAGAGTGCCGGCACCTACAACGTAGCCCTGGCATTAAACGCGGCCAGCGTATCCACTACTTTTACCGTAGAGGTTGAACTGGTTGGCGGCACAGGCAGCGCTGCGGATATCAACAATTACACTACACAAACGGTAACCTTTACACCGGCCAGCAGCAGCCAGAATCTTACTTTAACTATAACCGATGATGCATTGGCCGAAGCGGCTGAAACATTGATCTTTAAATTAAAGAATCCTTCTGCTCCGCTTATGTTAGGTGCCGACTCTGTATTTACCCTAACCATTGGTGCAAGCGATGTTCCGGTTAACACCGTTACATTGGCCCAAATAACACCGATAAATGCCAATGGCCAGCCCGATTCATTAGGCGTAAAAGTTCAGGTAAGCGGTACGGTTTACGGCATTAACTACCGTGCTACCGGCCTTGAATTCTTCATACACGATGCCACTGATGGTGTTGCCGTATTCAGCAGCCAGTCAGGCTTTGGTTATACCGTTACTGAAGGCGACTCGGTAATAGTTATTGGAGAGGTTAGCTTCTTCAATGGCTTAACTGAAATAGGTTTATTGGATACTGTTTATAAAGTGGGCACGGGTTCTGTTCCTGCGCCAACCGTTGTGCAGGATCTTGATGAAACCACTGAAGCTGAAATCGTTCGTTTAAACAATGTTCACCTGGTTACACCAAGCCAGTGGAGCAATGCAGGCGCAAGCGGCTTTAATGTTGATGTTACCGATGGCCAAAATACCTGGTCAGTAAAAATAGATGAGCAAAGCGCACTATTTACTGCCCCTGCTCCAACAGGTAACTTCCATATCATCGGCATAGGCACGCAGTTCGATAATAGCTCACCTTATACCGCAGGTTACCAATTATTGCCTCGCTACTCAAGTGATCTTATCCTTATCAACGGCATTAACGAAACCGAAACTTCTTTTGTTCAGGTTTACCCTAACCCAAGCAACGGCAACTTTGCCATTAGCTTAACTGAAAACGTAAGCAATGCAGAAGTTAAACTGTTTAACCTTAATGGCGAGTTAGTGCAGTTTGAAAAAGCCAATGGCAACATCATTAACGTAAGTAATACTAACCTTGCAGCAGGCTTATACCTGTTAGAGGTTAAAGCAAATAACAAAGTTTACCGCAGCAAAGTAAGCGTGCAGTAACAGCATCATCTAAATAAAAAGCCTCCGTCAAAAAACGGGGGCTTTTTTATTTCTTTACATTCACATTTAAATAAACGCCATGCACAAGTCACTAACATTATTTGCAGCTACAATTTTTATGATTGCAGCACTTACCTCCTGCCACCGCGATACCGATAATACGTCCTGCCCCGGTACTGTCATTGCTACCTGGAAGGTTGACGGTACAGCTTATAAGTCCTCCACATTTGTAACCTACAATTTAGGCAGCATCTTTAATGTAACATTCACCGCTTGTGTTAGTGATGGTATAGATAAAACCATAACGCTTGGCTACATACCAAGTCCTCCGGCAGTAGGTACTTACCCTTTAAAGTTTGAAATGCTGCACTCACATCCATGGAATAACATGGCCGGTGCCGATTACCTTATTGAAAATGGCGAAAACTACTTTACGGATAGCACGGGTACAGGTACCCTTGTGATCAACTCCGTAAATACTGCTGATAGTACCTTTTCAGGTGGCTTTAGTTTTCCGGCTACAAACGATGCCGGAACGCAAACCGTTCAAATTACGGAAGGGTCATTTACCAATATCAGGTATTAGCATATCCCCGGTTTAATCAACATTCTTCACACTCCAGGCTTCCGGCTTACCGGCAAACAACTTCTTGGTTTGCTCCCAGGTGCTGTTAAACAGTTCTGAATTTCTGTAGCGTTCAAGGCTGGCCTCGCTATCCCACCGGCTATACGTAAAAAAGGTGGTTGGTTCATTAATATCCCTTAACAACTCAACGCCGCTGCAGCCTTCAAATCCACCTATCAAATGCCGACGCTCATTAAATAAGGCAACAAACGCGCCCACCTCCTCTTCTCTAAAAACCATCTTTACTATCCTTATCAGCATCCCTACAATTTAAGCGGCAGCATAAACATCGATCATATTTAATCCGCAAACACCAATACCGGCGATTCTACTTTCAGCCCAAGCAGGTTCTCTGCCTTACCCTTATTAATTGCCACCTCTAAAAAACCGGTACTACCAAAAAGGCAAACCATCTCTCCTTCATCCGCATCGCCGTATCGCACACTTACACTGTTGGCCGTACCAACGTTAGCGGCAATGGTAAAGCGCCTTTCACCAATATGTTCATCAAACATCTTACGGGTTATATTGGTAACCGCATTGCCGTAATTATCAATGTAAACTACAGTCCCCCTTATGCTGCCGGGCTTGGTTACAGGCTGCAACAATCGGTAATTCACAGTTTCAACAGCCAGGTGGGCAAAGTCTGTAGGTTTATATTCATTCAACAGCAGGTTAACAGCCTTTGCCAGCGCTGTTTCATACATCAAGGAGTTATTCTCTAAAAACTCATCATTCAACTGGTAAGTTTCGTGCGGTGTTTTTTCAAACGCAAGCGACAAAAGGCCCGTATCAAAGGTTAGAAAGTAATGCCCGTCAATTATCGAAAGCAACACACGCTGGTTGCTATCCCCCGAGCCTATGTGCACTATGTGGATGCTTCCCTTTGGGAAATAGTGGTACGAATTTTTTATAGCAAAGGCTGCTTCCTTTAAATCAAAGGGCCGGATGGAATGAGTAACATCAACAAGCATTGGGGGCGTACCTTCGCAATGCGCAATGATGGCGCCTTTAAGGGCGGCGAGATAAAAATCCCGCGTTCCGAGGTCGGAAGTGATGGTTACCGGCGCCATTTGGTTTTTCTGTAAACAAAGAAGCGCTCAAAAAACCATTGTTTCTACCTCATTTTCGTGGAAAAATGTGTGGATAGATATATTTTGCTATACAGTATAGCCAATGGCTAATTCGTAATTTTGAACAATTAAACTTCAGCGGATTGACAGAAATAACACTAAACATAGAGGGCATAGACCCTATCGATTTCTTCGGCGTTAATAACTCCCGGTTCAATTTTATAAAGAAAAATTTCCCTACCCTGCGCATGGTTTCGCGGGGCAACTCAATTAAAGCTGAAGGTAGCGACGATGATTTAGCTGTGTTTCGGCAAAAGGTTGACCGCATGGTTGACCATATTGAGCGCTACGGCAAATTGAACGAGGATAACATTGAGGCCATATTGATGAGTGACGATAGTGGCAGCGATAAAAAAGACAAGAAGGATAGCGGCAACATAATTGTTTACGGTAACAACGGCCTGGTTGTGCGCGCCCGCACCGATAACCAGCTGATGATGGTGAAGGAAAGCGAGAAAAACGACATTGTTTTCGCCATTGGCCCTGCCGGTACAGGTAAAACCTACACCGCTGTTGCCTTAGCAGTAAGAGCGTTAAAGGATAAGAACGTAAAAAAAATAATCCTTACCCGCCCTGCAGTTGAAGCCGGCGAAAGCCTTGGCTTTTTACCGGGAGATTTGAAGGAGAAAATCGACCCGTATCTTCGTCCGCTGTATGATGCCCTTGATGATATGATACCGGCAGATAAGCTAACCTACTACATGGAAAACCGTGTAATAGAAGTTGCCCCCCTTGCATTTATGCGCGGCCGTACCCTGGATCATGCTTATATCATTTTGGACGAAGCCCAAAACTGTACCGATATGCAGTTGAAGATGTTTTTAACGCGTATTGGTGCTAACTCCAAAGTAATTATTACCGGCGACCCTACTCAAATTGACCTTCCGCCGAAAATACGTTCTGGTTTAGGTACAGCCATCCGCATATTGGAACCGGTAGATGGCATCTCTACCATTAAGTTGAACGAAAGCGATGTGGTTCGCCACCGCCTGGTTAAAGAAATTATTAAAGCTTACGATAAATTAAACAGCACCCGCGCAATAGATGAAACCACAAACAATTCGTGAAACCGATTTCCATTTTCCCGGTCAAACCGAAGTATATCACGGAAAAGTAAGAGATGTTTATACCATTGGCGATAAACTGGTAGTTATTGCCAGCGACCGTATATCCGCCTTCGACCATATTTTACCCAAGCCTATCCCGCACAAAGGCGCGGTGCTTAACGGCATAGCCGCGCATTTTTTAAATGCCACTAAAGATATTGTTCCTAACTGGTTACTGGCAACACCGGACCCTAACGTTTCCATAGGTAAAAGGTGCGAGCCGGTGCGTATAGAAATGGTTATACGCGGTTACCTGGCTGGCCACAGTGCCCGCGAGTATAAAGCAGGTAAAAGAACCCTTTGCGGAGTTACCTTGCCTGAAGGATTAAAGGAGAATGACAAGTTTCCTACTCCGATAATCACCCCATCCACCAAAGCAGTGGAAGGCCACGATGAAGACATTAGCCGCGAAGACATTTTAAAACGCGGCATAGTAAGCGAGGAAGTGTACAGCACTATGGAGAAGTATACATACGCCCTTTTCGAACGCGTCCAAAAGATGGCTAACGAACGCGGCCTTATACTGGTAGATACTAAATATGAGTTTGGTATTGCCGATGGACAGGTAATGCTAATTGATGAAATCCATACACCTGATTCTTCGCGCTATTTCCATTTAGAAGGCTACGAAGAAAAACAGCGC
>CAZUHU010000160.1:0-8909 GCA_964620645.1 uncultured Chitinophaga sp. | reverse complement strand
AAGCCAGCAGCGAAGGCCGCGTAAATGTGATAATGGAAAAAGTGCGCGAAACCCTTGTAGGTGCAGTAGCCGTTCATTAATGATAAACCAAAAGCCAAATCGGGTTTATACCACAGCCGCAAAGGCGCTTGCCTTTATGCGCGGCCAATGGGGTTTGGCTTTTATAGTAGCATTTAGTTTAATAAGTTCAGCCCCCCTTTTTGCTGAAAGCACGGAGTGTGAAGTAGAATTAACTGATACCACCACTACAGCTAACCCCTACCAACAAGCCCTTTTACAGGGCGATGCCAAATACCGCCAGCAATGGCTGGTGCCTTCCGCTACCCTAAACCGTAAACGGTTAATAGGTGTATCAGTAGGCGCCATTGGCGGGTATACTGCTATAATGACGGGCGTGGGCTTTGTATGGTACGGCAAACAACCGCTGGGTAAATTCCATTGGTTTAACGATGCTAAGGAGTGGTACCAAATTGATAAAACAGGGCACTTTTTTGCGCCCTACTTTGTTACCTGTTGGAGCTACAACATGCTGCGCTGGAGCGGCATGAAAAATACACCCGCCGCCCTGGCGGCAGGCACCTTTGCATTTTTAAGCATGAGCGCTGTTGAAATTCCCGATGGCTTGAGTAACAAATACGGCGCAAGCTGGAGCGATATCGTTTTCAACTTTGGCGGTGCAGCGCTGGCCACTACGCAATACCTGCTATGGAAGGAACAACGCATTACCACCAAGTACTCCTTTCATATAGTAAATTATCCTAAAGGCGAATTGCGCGACCGCGCTGATGAACTTTACGGCAAAGGCTTCGGCGAAAAAATACTAAAGGACTACAACGGCATTACCATGTGGCTGTCGTTCAACCTTTACTCCTTTAACCATCGCATTAAACCGCCTTGGTTAAATGTGGCCGTGGGCTATGCTGCGGGCAATTTATATGGCGGCTTCGAAAACAAATGGATTGACAAAAACGGCGTTGAACACGACCGCACAGACCTAAAACGCTATCGCCGCTTCTTCATTTCGTTAGATGCCGACCTTACCAAAATAAAAGCCAAAAGCCGTATAGGCAAAGCTATACTGGGCATACTCAACATTGTAAAAGTGCCTATGCCTGCATTAGAGTTCAACACCCTCGGCCAAATAGTATTCCACCCCATGTACTTTCTCAACTTCGAAATGCCCATCACCTGGCAATTGAAAAGGTAAAAAAAATATAGCGGCAAGCGGTTTCCATCCCTCTCTTTTAGGAGGGGGTAGGGGTGAGGCCCCGTATTTAATTTGCCTACACCACACCTAACCACCGAGCCAAAAGCATGAGCTTTGTCTTAAATATGTCACACAATATCGCATTGGCATTAATGCTCCCGCCTTTGCTGCACTAGCGGTGATTTTTCTTTGGTTCTTTCTTTTCATGGCAGGAAAAGAAAGAACATTGTTCTACCCCAACAGCCCCAAGCCATAGCTCAGAAAAATCCTCAGTTTCACAATTGTCCCCCTGACAACGCAGTTGGATAGGGGGACGAGGAGATAAACTACAAAGTTTATCGACGGAGGGGGTTAAACCAAAATACTTTCCCTCCCACTCCTACGTTATAAAAAAATGAAACCCCTCAAACGCATTGCATTCACCTTACTCTTGCTGCTAATAGCAACGGTGGTTTTCCGTAGTTGGCTGTATAACCACATGGTTAGCTACAAAAGTCTAGCAGCACGCAATACTTATTCCTTAACCGATAAATCACTTATAAGCGAATTGAAAAAAGAGATTCCCGATTCACCCTCTGTTGAACAACTAACAGAAAAAGCATTAAGCTTTACCGCCTCAACGCTCACTTATAGCCCTCATCAACAAAGCTCCGATCCCAATCAATTATACTACAGCCACAATGCCCACTGCGTTGGCTATGCTGCCTATTACGCTGCTTGTTGCAACCATCTTTTCGTAAAACATAATTATAAAGAATGGAGCGCGGCTCCGGTAGCAGGACAACTTTATCTGTTAGGGGTAAATGTGCATCCCTATTTCAACTCCCCTTTCTTTAAAGATCATGATTTTGTATTGCTCACCAATACAGCAACCGGCCAAACAATAGCTGTGGACCCCAGCCTGTACGATTATACCTTTATCAAAAAAGTAAGCCTTAAGCCTTAACTACTTCATTCTGCCCTCCATCCATTGGTTAAAGTTCAGGCGCGTAAAAACACGGTAAGGGGCTGAACCTTCCTCCAGCTTTTTAAACTCATCGCGGTACTTGCGAAACACTTCGCGGCTCTGCGGTTTATTATCCCCTGCCTTCGCCAGTTCGCGCAACAGTTGCATAAAACTGCCAAAAGCCTTATCCGTTAAATTATTCTGCCTGCACCAGCGGCTGTGCGATTTTAAGTAATGGCCCAATGTGCTGTAGTTCCCCAACGCATATTGCAGCAGCAAAAACAAAAAGCGGTTAAAATAAATGTATTCATCCGCGCCCTTTAAATTCTCTGACACCAGGGCTGCCGAAATCTTTACAGCCTTACCATACTGCCCCTGCATAAAATAACTGTGCGCTAAAAGGTATTTAAAACGGTAATCAAAGTAAGGCAGTGCACGCTCCACCAAATTGCCTTTTGTAGCCAGCACCTGCTCCCCGTAAAGCATTGCGGCTTTGTACTGCCCGTCAAAATTCAGTGCTGCAAGTTTGCTGTACGAAGCCACATTCAGCACATCGTTTTTATACTGTTGATGCAATCCGTTGTTAAGGCGTTCAGTAGCTTTCTCCATTGCGCCTATCAGTTTCAGCGCCTTTTCTGTCTCACCTTCTGCCACCGCATTACTGCAAAGCATATCGCAACTGCTGAAATACATTCTGTAACTGCTGCTGAACAGAAATTCATACTGCTCAAACAAACGCACTATGGCATACAGGTGCTTCTCATTGCGTTTATGATCAAGCAACACATGGGCCGCATACGAACTGTGCATATTATAATAAAGCAGCAATGCCGTTTTTGATAAAGCATTTTTAGGCGAGGTTAGCAAAGGATGCTGCATCAGGCTTTTAAAATTTTTATCCGGCATGCCGGGTAGTTTCGCATCCTCGTGGTAAATAAGCGCCGCAAAACGGTGCCGCAACTGTTGAAACACCGTTAGGTTTTCCAACTGCTTTAAAAGCCTTGTTTCCAACGCAAGCGCTTTTGCATCATAGGCATTTTCGCCACTGCGCATCTTTATACTAAAGTGCCAGCGCAGCAATTGCAAGGCGTGGGGAAACATCTCGTATTGCACGGTTATCTCCAGCCACTTATCTACTTTCTTTTGGCATAGCGCAAACTGCTTTTTGCTGAACAACACTTCAATTTCTGCCAATTGGTTCTGCACTTTAATTTCCATGCTGCTGTCCTCATGAAAATTGCGCAACGAACGAAGCAGCACATCCTTAAGGTGCTCCTTACTATGGGCCAATGCAGCTTTGGTGCCATAGCGCTGGCTCAGTTTATCGGCATCGTAATGCTCGCTGGCTACTAAACCATCAAACAGGGCCAGGTAATTTTTGTCGCCGGCCCTAAGCGAGGCAAACAGCTTAAAATAACGCTTTTCGTTAGTGCTTAAGTGGTGTATCAGCTGCTGCAGGCTATCGTTGTTGCGCATAAAAAAGGTTTACCGGCTAAAAAACGGACGTGCGATAATTCGTCCTATTTTGGTTTGCTCAAAGCAAATTTAAAGAACAAGTTTGAACCCGTAGTGCAGTAATAAATAAACGGTGTATGACCATAGATGAAATAACAGCCATTCTTGAAAAAAGCGCAGGCGGCCTTAAAACCGCCATGAAGGTAGTTGGCGTAATCAGCGGCCTCTGCCTTGTTGTTGCAGCAGTATTTTATTTCGGCCTGCACAATGATGGCCGTGCTCCTAAAATACTGGGCGTGTTAGGTGGCTTTGCTTTAATCATTAGCCCTTTGCTGGGTGTTGCGGCAAAAGGCAATGCACAACAGGCTGCGTTGCTGCGCGATACACTAACCAATAAACGCGATGCCCTGGTATGGGGATATGTATATGAAGAAACACGCAAAGGGGTAAAGAACATTGAGGTACGCTTATGCATCCGCAACGAGGCCGCACCGGTTGTTATAAGCGATTACGACCTGCCCGGTAAGGATACACAAGCATTCCTGCGCATGCTTAAGGAAAAGTATAACCCCAACATGCTGTTAGGCTATTCTGAAGAAGCAGAGTATAAGTTCAATAAAAAGCTGTTGTAAGCATGAGCCACGATTTAACGCCGGAACAACGCGCCGAAATGGAGCGCGAACAAACGCACGAAAAAGGCGTATGGCATATGTTGCGCGGAGGCTTGTTTATTGTGCTGGCTATCGGCTACTATTTTCTGGCTAAATACGAAGATGCCCACCCGCCCGAAAGGCAAAAAGCAATTTGGTATGTGTTCCACGGTATTTTCGGAACCATCGGGGGCACTGTATTCCTTTTTGCCGTTTCCGTTTTATTCCTGGTACTCGGTTACTTAAAACTTCAAAAAGCCAAACAAATGGCTTTGGTACAAAATAAAAACAGCAACTAAAAACAAGTGAAATGAAAAAAAATCTCCTTCCCTTCGCAATGCTGGCACTGGCAATATTGTTTGCCGGTTGCGGCCAAACACCACCGGTAGCCATCAACTGGAATGAAGCTGCCAAACCTGAGTTAGACAAAAAGATAGTAACCATTGAAGGCTACGCCCACGTACCTGATATGACAAGCGGCGCCGGTGCCATACAGTTACAGCCGCGTAAAGAAAGCCGTGCACAGGGTATTAAAATTGCGCCCAAAATAGGAAGCGGCAATAACGAAATGCAGGCCCTTCCCTCTCAATATCAAAACAGCGATTTAAAATTTAAAACAGATAAAGGGGAAAGCTGCACCTATAACGATTACATCCGCGTTACCGGCGAATATTACTATCTGTCTTACGAAAAAAGCTACCTGATCAAAAATATAACCAAAATAGAAAAGGCTACCCCTCCCTCTGAAGACTATGCCACTATGGGTGCGCAACCCTTAACAAGCGATAAAATGAAGGAGTTGAACGACAGGCTGGTTGTAGTGGAAGGCAACATTGTTGTACCCGAAGTTTTTATGGATGAAAACGGCATTGCCACACTTCAGTTTACAGGCGATAAACTAACCTCACCGGTTGCGCTGCTTATTTACTACACCACCGAAGGGAGCAAAAATGCAGCCCTGTTGCTGGACGAAGAGGCCACCAAAGAGGATGTGGTTGTTTTCGATAATAACAAACAGGAAATTGACCTAAGTAAAAAAGTGCGCATTTATGGCACCTGGCGCCAGCCGGAAGAAGGCAACCAGCAACCGGCACTTGCAGTTGAACAAATTACCGTATTATAAACGCAAACCCAAACACTAATTACACTATAGGCCCGCATTAACCTCTGCGGGCTTTTTTATTTCCTTTTCCCTTCGGTTTCTATGTTTTTGCCTAAGTAACCACCGCGCAGTTTTTCTGTTTCTCCTCTGCGTAAAGTTTTGTCGCACCTCAATATTGCTCACAAAGCCCCCGCTTTGAAATGTAATACTGAAGCTAAAAACGCGGGCATCGCATTGCAATGGGTTTGTATTTTAATTTTCAAAATATCGAAACATGAAAAAGCAAACCTACCCGCTCTTCATTTCTTTTCTGCTTTTATTAAATGCCTGCAGCAACAAACCGCCCCAGCCGGTTAATATAAACGATGCACCAAAGCCCGACCTTGACGGCGAAATGGTGGTAGTTGAAGGCTACATGCGCCTACCTACCTATACTATGGGTGGTGGAAGTTTCGAATTGCACCCGCGATTAAAAAGCCGCGGTTTCAGCATTAGTGTGTTTCCTAATCACGGTAAAGAAAAAAACCAAATGGAAAGCCTGCCTGCTGAATATTCAAACGAAGACCTTAAGCTGCACACTGATAACGGAGAACTGCTTACCAACAAAGATTTCGTACGTGTAACCGGTGAATACGATTACAACGAAAAAAGCAACGATTTTGATGTAATTAAGGTGGTAAAGATCGAACGCGGCACACCGCCTAACGAGGATTTCAGCAAAATGAATTTACCGGAGTTAACCACAGCCACGCTTGAAAGCCTGCATAATCATCCCGTTTCAGTACAGGGCATGCTGCTGGTGCCTGATACCTTTTATAACCGTGGAGGTGGCTCCAACCTCCACCTGCAATCGGATAAAGTAACCGGCCCCATTAAGCTTAACTTTTTATACGCAGCCGATGCTTACCCCAATGCCACACTTAAGTTATTTGCCGATGACAACAAGGAAGTAGTAACCGTTTACGATGCTGATAAAAATCCCGTTGATTTGGCCAAGGAAGTAACGCTTTATGGAACATGGGTATATGGCGACCCCTACCGCACTTATAAGGAACTGCGCGTAGAATACGTAAAACCCCAGTAAAATATTTTCCCTCGGTTTATAGCCCGCATTAACCTGTGCGGGCTTTTTTATTTCTTTACCTCCTCAACAAAATACTGATGGGCTTTTTAGATAAGATATTTGGCAAGGCAGATAAACCCAGTGGGGTGCTTAAAGCCGATAACTGGAATTTTTACACCTACAGCTATGGCGAAGGCCAGGTAGCTATGATTGAGTTTGACGTAGCTGCCGGCAGCGAGGCTGCGCATCAGGCTTATAACACCTGCTTCAGGGTTATTATTTACATCAACCCTGCTGATTGTACTGAAACAGGTTTACCTGTAAAAAATGAGCACGAGCAACTGGTAAAAATTGAGGCAGACCTGAATAAAAACATAAGTGCCGATTGCCGTTTCGTAGCCCGCAGCAGTTATGGTGCGCTACGCGAGTTAATTTACCAGGTTAATGATGCAGCAACTTTTAAGGCAGACTATACCCAATGGGCCACCAGAATACAGGCTTACAAGTTGGAGTTGCGCGAAAGCGAAGGCTGGAAGTTTTTTGACGAGCGCATACGCCCCGATTTTATTTACTGGCAACAAATACACGACCGCCGCATTATAGGCACCCTGTTACAAAACGGCAGCGACGCGGCAGCACTGCATACGCTTGAACATATCATACTCGGCGATTCAGCCAAGCTACAAAGCGTGGCAGACCAGTTAAGCCGCGATGGCTTTACCGTAATAAGCCTTAACAATAACAGCTTGGTGCTTTCTAAACCCATGCCTTTAGATGGCAACACCATCTCCGGCTTAACCATGCGCCTGGCAAGTTACTGCAACACACTCGGCCTTAAATACGATGGCTGGGGCGCAGCAGTGGTAAAGTAGATTTCAACTTGTAAAAACATTCCTCACTCATCCCTCATTGCGAGGAACGAAGTGACGAAGCAATCTCTATTGATTTGTTAGTACAAGGCACCCGCGCTTTCGCCACATAAACTCAGATTGCTTCGCAATTGATTGATATTATACGGGAAATTGCTCGCAATGACGTTTTTCGGGTTAGGCTATCCCGCGGCGTCAAGCCAAAGGAAACAACGGGCCTTGAGGATTTGCCGCTAAGAACGGTGTGAGTGAAGCGTTAAACAGAAAAAGCTGTTTGAGGCCGCCGGTAAGGCGGACGAGTTCTTTTTCTGTAGCGTAACGAAACGCCGTTCAGCTGCAAAGCCTCACAGCCTTGATTTTTTGATTCTTTTTTATCAAGAAAAAAGAATAGGAAGTTAGAAACGGGGCAGAGTAACAATGAACCTCCTTACACCCCACCCGGCGCCTCGCTGGCAGCGCTATGCACCGAAACCTTACCGGCTATAGTAATGTTCGTTTGGTTGCTATCCTCGCTTTGCAAATAGAAACTGATAGTATAAGAGGTGCAAAAAGCCTGCGCAAAACTATAGGTCTGAAAAACCGAATTGGTATCTAAGTCTGTTATAACAATAACGCCGCTCTTTTTCGTAACGGTTTTACCGCTTATCCAGTCCGTTAAAAATTTATCTACGTTAACCGACTTCACCTGGAAGTTCATCGTTTGGTCCTGCGGATTAGGCTCATAATCCGAGCCACGGTTATATACATTAACGTTTACCGATGATAAAGGATACTTGTGGTTTTCAATTTCTAAGGTTGCCCTAAACATAAAAAGTGTTTTTTCAAAGGTAGAAAATCCCGTTCCGCATTCAAAACTCTCAACTCCTCTACTTACTCAAAAACATACTCTTCTTCTTGCCCACCCTATCCCTCTAACTCCCTAAAGGGAGGACCGCTCTGCTAAAAAGCGCTTTCGTTCCAATAATTTGTTTTTCAAAACGATACCTAACTCAGTATTCAGCTTTAGCACATCCCCGTTGCTAAGGCGTATAACCGCGATGTTTAACTTAGCCATATCCTCATCTCTGAAGTCATCATACAGCTTTTGTTCTTTCCGTAAATGATAACCTCCATCCACTTCTATTACTAATCTCAATTGGTGGCAGTAAAAGTCAGCTATGAAAGTAGCTATGGTATGTTGCCTGCGGAATTTGTATTCTTTAAACTCCTCCTTATTCAAAACATTCCACAAAGCCTTTTCAGCTTCCGTTTCATTCAACCGTAAACGTTCAGCATAAGCTAAAAGCTTTGGATGCGCACCATAATACATAGGAAGTGTAAGCGCCGGTTTCATAACACTAATTTACAAATCAGCGCAAAGTGTGCAGCGGTTCTCCCTTTAGGGAGTTAGAGGGCAGCCCAGCAACAAGCACAGCGGTCCTCCCTTTAGGGAGGCAGAGGGCAGCATAGCTAAGTGCGTAGTGGTTCTCCCTTTGGAAGTCAGAGGGCTGCGCAGCAACAAGCGCAGCGGTTCTTCCTTTTGGAGAGTCAGAGGGCAGCGTAGCAATAAGCGCAGCGGTCCTCCCTTTAGGGAGTCAGAGGGCAGCACAGCAACCAGCGCAGCGGTTCTCCCTTTAG
>CAZUHU010000159.1:0-8956 GCA_964620645.1 uncultured Chitinophaga sp. | reverse complement strand
TCCGCTAAATGCTGCTTTGCGGCTTCAGCTGCGCGGGCCAAAGAATCCTGTTGCGCCTTTTTCTGCGCAGCCTGATAGGCTTTGGTTACCGAATCAGCCATAGCCTTTGCTTTGGCTGCCTCTTCATTCTTAATTTTAGCCTGTGCTAAAGAATCAGCCAGGTATTTCTGACGCTTAGCTGTAGCTTCGGCAATTGAATCCTGCTGCGCTTTTTTAGCAATGGCAGCATAGGCCTTTGCAATAGAATCTATCCTTGCTTTCTCTTTAGCCTGCTGCTCCTTTAAAGCTTTTACCTGCGCAATAGAATCGGCCACCATTTTTTGGCGGGTAGCGACAGCAACTTTGGCAATAGAGTCATTTCTCGCCTTCTCTTTTGCTGCAAACTCTTTTTGCAGTTTCACTTTTTCCAATGAGTCTGCCTGCTGTTTTTTCCTGGCTTCTACCGATGCTTTGGCCAATGAATCGCGCTTGGCATTCATTCTTATAGCTAACTCCTTTTGTTGTTTCTCGCGGGCCTGGTTTGCGCTATCCTCCTGAACCGTCTGCTTTTGAAGGGCAGCCGTCATTTTTATCATCTCCTGCTCCTCCCTTGCCTTAGCCACAGAATCCGCCACTGCTTTTTGCAAGGCAGCCAATTCATCGGCTTTACGCTGTGCTTCTACTTTCTCCCTGGCTATTTGCCCTTCAATCTGCACCGCCTTTTGTTCAGCCTCCTTTACTATTTGAGCATCGTCTTTAATGCTTTGTTCTTTTGCAACAGGTTTATCATCAATTACAACAACGGGCACTTCTTTTTCATCCTTGGTATTTTTCTTTTTAGGCGCACTTACACCGCCTCCACCACCTGAAAACTTTTTTTGTTGTTCGCGCTTTTTAGCATCCTCTAACTCCTTCCGGGTTTTTTCTAATTCCGCCTGCAACTGCGCAATTTTATCCTCTGCGGTTTTTTGTTGCTGTTCCTGCACAAAAGGGTTAGGATCCTTTACGTTTTGGTTGCTGCTTATAGGCCCATCTTTTTTGCCAACCTCTACAACAGGTTTTACATCCAGGTTACCTTTAGGGCTTGTGGGGTCGTAACCCTCGCGCACAGTGGTTGTGGCATATAACACAGGGTCCAGGTAAATATCCAGTTTATAATCCAATGGCTGGTTAAAGCCAATGGTAGAAACGTAGAAGGTGGTATCCTTATACGTATTTATTATACCTGCTGAGCGTTTATCGATAGATACCCGATAATTGGTTTCGTATTCCAGCTTAAAGTTGTATGCCCCATCAATATCGGTAGTAAAACGCTTTTCCTCACGCGTCATTACATTCTTTAAAACTATAGTAGCGCTCTTTATCGGGAAGTCCTCTTCGCGGCTGCGTATTACACCCATCAGGCGCATGCCGTCTTTCTTAAGGCGTACTGTTACTGATTCAGGCTGAGGCTTACCGCTTTTATCGGTTGTTACGGTAAAAGTGGTATCGGTATAACCACTGTATGTAATTTTAACGGTATAGGTTTTACCCTTGGCAGGGGTAAACTTATACATGCCATTAAAGTACGACTTAAGGCTGGTGAAAGGCTTATCGCCTTCGGTAACATCAATTTTTGCCTGGTATATAGGAGTGGAAAGGCTGTCTATCCGTTTTACATAGCCAATAAAGTCCTGCGCAAAAAGTTGCGCGGACAGTAGCACGAACAGAATGAGTAGACTCTGCTTCACTTATGGCTTGTTCGTTAAATATTCAACCCGGGGCACAGTAAAAAAGCTTCCCAAAGCTATGCTTATCCCTGCGGGGGCAGGGCCAAGTTACTGACGCCGAGCGGTTGAAATCTCGGTTTAATGATGCAATTTGGGTTTCAAATACATAGCGGTATACGAGTTTTTTGCCGAAAGGATACCTTCCGGCTGGCCCTGGTATACCAAATTGCCCCCTTCTTCGCCCCCTTCGGGGCCTAAATCAATCAACCAGTCGGCACATTTTATTACGTCCATATTGTGTTCAATAACCACTACGCTATGGCCGGCCTCAATAAGCTGGTTAAAGGAAGAAAGCAGTTTATTAATATCATGAAAGTGGAGTCCTGTGGTAGGTTCATCGAATATAAAAAGCACCGGGTTAGGTGCAGTGCCCTTGCTTAAGTATGAGGCCAGCTTTACGCGTTGTGCCTCGCCACCGCTAAGCGTGCTGGATGATTGGCCCAGTTTTACATAACCCAGCCCTACATTTTTAAGAGGAGCCAGTTTAACTACTATGTCGTGGTTTTCACTAAAAAAGTTGATGGCTTCATCTACGCTCAATTCCAGAATTTCATACACGTTTTTGCCTTTATACTGCACCTCCAATATTTCCTCTTTAAACTTCTTGCCATTGCAGGCTTCGCACTTAAGGTGCACATCCGCCAAAAACTGCATCTCTACAATTACTTCACCCTCGCCTTTGCAGGTTTCGCAACGGCCGCCCTCCACATTAAAGCTAAACTCCTTGGGCTGGTACCCGCGCATTTTCGACAGTTGCTGCTTACTGAACAGGTCGCGGATGTTATCGTAGGCCTTTACATACGTTACCGGGTTAGAACGCGAACTGCGGCCAAGCGGGTTCTGGTCAATCATTTCAACGGCTGTTATACGCTTAACATCACCACTTAACTCTTTAAACTGCCCCGGTTTTTCAGCAGCGCTATCAAACAGCCGCATTAAAGCAGGATACAGTATTTTTTTAATGAGTGTTGTTTTACCCGAACCGCTAACGCCTGTTACTACTGTAAATGCATTTAGCGGAAAACGGGCATTAACGTTCTTAAGGTTATGCTGCGATGCGCCCGTTATCTCTATCCAGTTAGCCGGCTTACGGCGCTTGGCGTTGTACGGTATCTCCAACTTGCCGGTTAAATACTTTGCTGTTAAAGTGCCGGCCTTTTCAATTTTCGAAGAGCTGTCGTTATACATTACCTCACCGCCAAATACACCGGCTTCAGGACCCATATCCACCAGGTGGTCGCTGGCTTTCATAATATCTTCGTCATGCTCCACCACCACTACTGTATTGCCAAGGTCGCGCAGGTTCTTCAATACTTTTATCAATCGCTCGGTATCGCGTTGGTGCAGTCCAATGCTTGGCTCATCTAAAATGTACAGAGAAGAAGTAAGGTTACTGCCAATACTGCGTGTTAAGTTTATGCGCTGCGTTTCGCCACCCGAAAGGGTATTGGATATTCGGTTAAGCGTAAGATAACCCAGGCCCACATCCATCATAGTTTGCAGGCGGCTGTTTACCTCCAGCAAAATCTTCTCAGCAATCTTCCCATCACTGCCCTGTAGTTTTACGCCTTTAAAAAAGGCATGTAAATCCTGTATAGGCATCATCAGCAATTCAGAAATGTTATGGCCTTCGATTTTTACGTATTGCGAATCTTTACGGATGCGCGAGCCATAACAATCAGGACAGGTAGTTTTACCCCTGTAACGCGAAAGCATTACGCGGTACTGTATCTTATAACTCTTCTCTTCCAGGTATTTAAAGAAATATTCCAGCCCTTGAAAGTAGTTGTTGCCGGTCCATAAAAGTTCTTTCTCCTTTTTGGAAAGGTCCTTATAAGCGCGGTGTATGGGAAAATCGAACAGTATTCCCTTTTTAATCAACGGTTCAGCCCACTCACTCATTTTCTCCCCCCTCCATGGTGCAATGGCCCCTTCATAAACAGATAATTCCTTATCAGGGAAAATCAAATCCTCATCAAGGCCCATTACTGTACCAAAGCCTTCGCAGGTTTTGCAGGCGCCGTAGGGATTATTGAAGTTAAACAGGTTAGGATTAGGCTCTTCAAATGAAATTCCATCTGCTTCAAACTTATTGTTGAATAAGCGTGTTTGCCCCTCACCATATTCTATCAAGCACTCATTGCCGCCTTCATTAAAAGCCGTTTGTATGGAGTCGGCAACCCTGCTCTTTAGGTCTTCGTCGTCTTTCTTTAGCACAATGCGATCCACTAAAACCAAAACCGATTTAGCCTTAGCTTTCATGGCTCCTTTATCCTCCATCAGCTCCTCTATCTTTACTACCTCACCCTGCTTGTCATCGCCGGAGCGAAAGTTGACGCGCGTAAAGCCTTTTTGAAGTAGCAGTTTCAATTCCTCGGCAAAGGTCTTTTTCACCTTTTCTTCAAAGTAGATGTAAACCTTTTCGCCCTCCTTTAGCTTAAAGATAAAATCCACCACATCCCTAACCTCGTGCTTACTTACCAGCTCACCACTAACAGGGCTATAGGTTTTGCCTATACGGGCAAACAAAAGGCGCAGGTAATCGTATATCTCAGTAAGGGAGCCAACGGTAGAACGGGTGGTACGGGTTGATACCTTCTGCTCTATTGCAATGGCCGGACACAATCCCTTTATATAGTCAACATCCGGTTTATCCATACGGGTTAAAAACTGGCGGGCGTACGAGGATAGGCTTTCTACGTAACGGCGCTGGCCTTCGGCATACAGGGTATCAATTGTTAAACTTGATTTACCCGAGCCGGAAACCCCCGTAATAACGATAAACTTGTTTTTGGGCAGTTCAACGTCCACATTTTTAAGGTTATGGACCCTGGCACCCTTTATAAAAATTTTTTGTTCGGTATTTTTGTTTTTCAATTTTCTTTGTTTAACTTCGGAAACATAACACAAAAGATAGCTCTAGCGAAACATCCTTCTACTTCTCATTTTTCAAGAACGCAAAAATAAGTTTTAGAGCTATTTCTACCTATAATTTTCAGAGTATATAACACAGATTGAAAGTGTATGCCCTTACCCGGTTACATCGTATTTCTGTAGTGCGTTTTTGAAGTTTCATTTTTAAAGTAAAACTGATAACCACTAAGAACACGAAGACTACAAAGGTTTAAAAAGTGTAAAAATCAACCTTTGCGTCTTAGTGCCTTAGGGCAAATAATTGTTGTTTTTAAAAACCAAAACCTGTTCAGCTTATAGCATAAACTCTACGTTATTTTCCTTAACCACTAAAACGTAAACGGTTATGCGTACACCTATCATGAGCGACCAGGAGCTGGTAAACAGCTATCTGCAAGGCAACGAGCTTGCCTTAGAAAGACTTATCCAACGCCACAAGGAAAAAGTCTTCACATCTATCTACTGCATGGTAAAAGATGAGTTTCTGGCAGAGGACATCTTCCAGGAAACATTTATTAAAGCAATAGATACGCTGCGCTCAGGCAAATACAATGAAGAAGGCAAGTTTGCCCCCTGGGTTATGCGTATAGCCTACAACTTATGCATCGACTACTTCCGCCGTGTTAAGCGCACCCCCGGTGTGGTTACCAGCAGTGGCGATGATGTATTTAAATACATGAAGTTTGACGAAACCCCTGTGGAGCAGCACGTAGAGTTGGAAAAATTTGAAGGCAAGCTGAAGGAACTGATTGAAATGCTGCCCGAAGAGCAGAAGGAAGTTGTTATCCTTCGCCACTTCTTCAACTTTAGCTTTAAAGAAGTTGCCGAATACACCAAGAGCCCTTTGAATACCTGCTTAGGCCGTATGCGTTATGCCTTAATTAACCTGCGCCGCCTGATGGAAGAACACAAAGTGGCTATCAGATAAACTTTTAGTTGTTGGATTTACAATTGTTTTTCGCAGAACCGCCTCCCCCAGGGGGCGGTTTTTTCATGCCCGTTATCCCAAAAAGGTTGACAAAAGTTGACACTTTAAAAGGTTAACAAGTATTCAAAAAACAACAAAACAAATTGACAACCAGAACATTGCCGGCAAATCAGCATTTTGAAAAGGTTGACACTTTTATGCCGTTTATTCCTTAATCAATCTGCATATATGCACGCCGCCTAACGTATCCTTAATGGTGGCTATGTAAATACCGGGTGCTGCATTAATTCTTATTGCTGTTGGCTTACCGTGCGTAATAGCAGCAGGCACTTGTTCGCCCAATACATCAAAAACAGTCACGCCCGCGGGTACAAAACCATCTGTTTTCACATAAAACACATCGGTAAACGGATTGGGGTAGGCTAAAAATCCCTTATCATTGGCTACTTCCTTAACCCCGGTGGCAATATCCATTCGCAGTATATATCCATCCATACTGTTTTGGGCATCGGTTAATGTTACCACTCCCACACCCGGATCATAATCGGCTTCCTGTAAAAAATAACCGCTTAAGTACACATTGCCACCTGGGCTAATGCCTATGCCTCCGCTGGCGTCTATATACGCCCCGCCGAACTGCTTAGTCCATAAAAAATTACCGCCTGCATCAACTTTGCTTAGATAAACATCCTGGTCGCCCTTGCCTATCAATGTATTTACGCCGCTGCCGGGGTCAAAGTCCACTGTATCGCTAAAAGCGCCGGTTAAATACACATAGTCAAAATTATTATCATACACCATGCGCCAGCCTTCGTCATAGCCCCCGCCGCCAAGTTGTTTGCTCCAGGCCTGGTTGCCGGCATTATCAAACTTTACTAAAAAGCCATCATCCATTCCGCGCGATACAAAATTGCCTATGCCTGCTGTAGCATCAAAATCGGCTGTATCATTAAAATAACCGGTAACATATGCGTTGCCTGCAGCATCAATTACTAAATCAGTTGGCAGGTCTATATCATCGCCCCCCATTTGTTTCACCCAGCTAAAATTGCCCTGGCTACTTAACTTAAGCAGGTAAATATCCTGGTTGCCGCTTACCCCTACGGAGGTTAACTCCACCAGCGCAGCACCCGGGTCAAAATCAACCTTGCTTCCAAAAGCTCCTGCAACAAACACATTGCCGGTAGCATCTGTTGCCAGTGCATCTACCCTTGCACTTCCTGCAAACGTGCTTCTGATGTGTTTCGCCCAAACTAAACTGCCCGATGCATCAAAGTTGGCAACAAAAGCATCGCCAATAAAAGCGGCGGTTGCAGTAATTACACCGCCATCAGGGTCAAGGTCTACAGTACCTGTAAAACCACCACTTACTATTATATGCCCTGTTGCATCAACGGTAACTGAGGTGCACAATATTCCACTAGTAGATTGCCAGACCTTAGCCCATTGAAACATGCCAATCGAATCTAATTTTATCAAAAAACCTGCACGGTTATTTTGGGGTACAGCTAACATAGTTCCCGGGCCCGGGTCAAGGTCAATACTATCATCAAAAAAGCCGGTTATGTAAACATTGCCTGCAGCATCGAGCGCTATATCGTTTGCGCGGTCCTCCAATTTGCTGCCAATGTTATAGGCCCATAAATAATTACCGGCAGCATCCAGCTTTACCACAAATGCATCAAGCGCAGTTGCCGTAAGGGTAACATTGCCTGCACCGGGGTCAAAATCGCAACTGCTGTTTAGCCAGCCTACTGAATAAACATTGCCGTTATTATCTACGGCCATGCTGTAAGGGTGCGCCAGTCCATCACCTGCAAGTTGTTTTACCCAGCCAAGTGATTGTGCGTGGGCATTTAACCAAACGAGAAAAGGTACTAAGGAGAGCAGTAGTGTTTTTTTCATAGGTAGTGTTTTGTAAAGGCAAAATATGAAAAATAACTGATTGATCTATTGGACGTAACTTTCAAACTTCAGCGTTCAGGAAACCGGCAGGTAGCATAAACAAACTAGAGAATTTATTGCAATCTTCATTTTGTCCCGCCGATCGCTAAAGTCATACCAGCCCGTGCCCGGCAAAATAAGGCAACCACAGCAGCAACAATAAATTACGCCACCCAATTACGCTTATACTCCATCTTTTCTACCGCTCATCTTTCAATTTGGCTAATCGGGTTTTAGTAAATGTAACTTAAGATAAAACAGAGAATCCCCCACATGGGGGATGCCTATTTGCTCAGTTAAACGCAATAGCCGCTATAATTTTGCATTATCTATTAAGTAACTCACTCGGCAAGCGATTCACAATTTTATTTCATCACTAAAACCCGAGTTTTATGCGTACACCACTTAAAAGCGATCAGGAACTTTTGAAAAGTTACCTGCAGGGCAATGAAAAGGACCTTGAAAAACTAATACAACGCTATAAGAATAAAGTATATACATCCATTTACTGTATGGTAAAGGATGAATTTCTGGCGGAGGATATTTTCCAGGAAACCTTTATTAAAGTAATTGACACCTTGCGTTCAGGTAAGTACAACGAAGAAGGCAAATTTGCCCCTTGGGTTCTGCGTATTGCTTACAACCTTTGTATGGACTACTTCCGCAAAGTAAAGCGTGCACCGGCAATTGTAACTTCAGATGGAGATGATTTATTCAAGCACCTCGTTTTTGAAGAAACCCGCTTGGAAGACCACGTGCATCTTGAAAAAATGGAAGGCAAACTGAAAGAGTTGATTGAGCAGCTACCGGAAGAACAAAAGGAGGTAGTTATACTTCGTCATTTCTTCAACTTCAGTTTCCGCGAGGTAGCCGAGCGCACCAACGCACCGCTTAATACCTGTTTAGGGCGTATGCGCTATGCACTTATTAACCTGCGCCGCATGATGGAAGAAAACAACCTGGCATTAATAAATGCCTGATAAAAATACGGATATAGATGGTTGCTATACTGATTATGCCGCCCTTTACAGGGCGGCATTTTTTATATATCCCGTTTTAATTTATTAGCAACAACATTATAATAAAGCGCGTTACCCCGCCGTTACTTAATAGCAAATCAAATTACAGGGCATGTGTTTCTTGCTTTATCGGGTAACGAAATATTCGCTTAAAAAACTTAAAACTTTTTAATGATGCAGTACAATAATCCTATACGCCCGCGTTTAATTGTTGGAAAAAACAAAATCACCAACATGGAACAAATCTCTACTCAGGATCTTCTTTTACTACATGCCTACGGCGAAACTACCGAAGAGCAAAAAGCCTTTCTTGCTATGGAAATGGCAAAAGACCCCGGCCTTATTGAGGAATTTATGGAAATGGTTAGGGCCAAAAGGGCGCTCAACAAGCAGCTAAAGAGCCC
>CAZUHU010000158.1:0-8998 GCA_964620645.1 uncultured Chitinophaga sp. | reverse complement strand
AGCCCGTCCGTTTCCCACGGAGTGATGGAAACGGACAGTTTCTTTTGCTTGTCCCGCCTATGGCGGGGGTTCCTTTTCTTTTAAAAGAAAAGGAACAAACACTCAATATTACGGAGATAGTCTTGTTCTCTGTATTATCAAAAGAAATGCACCGAACTGCATTCCACAAATTCCTGCTATTTTCAACCTACAAACAACAAGAATGAAAAACCTCTTTACCTTCCTTCTTATACTTACTGCTGCTGCTATCAAAGCACAAAACATCCCTAACGGACTCACTCCTTCCGAAAAGCAGGCGCTAAAAACATACCAGGCACCTTACCATAACTTCAGCGAACGCAGCTACTCTCCTTTCTTCAGCCCGCCTGCTGCACCGGTGCGTGCTATGGCAGAGTGGGAAGAAAGCCAGGGCTACCTCATCACCTGGACCAGCTATACTTCTATGCTTCGCGAAATTGTGCGCTATGGCAAACAGGAGTGCCGCATGTACATCGTTACCAGTAACCCCAACAACGTAATCACCGATTTACAGAACAATGGTATAGATACCACCAACATTACCTTCCTCAACATACCATATAACACCGTTTGGGCGCGCGACTACGGCCAAAACCCTGTTTACCTCAACAATGTAGATTCATTGGTTTTGGTAGATTGGATTTACAACCGCCCACGCCCTAAGGATGATACCGTGCCCGAAGGCCTTGCCCGTAACTTAGGCATACCTGTTTACCACACCACCCAGGCGCCATACGATTTAGTGAACACCGGCGGCAACTATATGAGCGATGGCATGGGCACCGCCTTTGCCAGCAAACTTATACTGGAAGATAATGATGATGCCATTGGTGGCTTTGGAGTAACGCATACCGAAGGCCAGATCGATACCATCATGCACGACTTTATGGGCATTAACCGTTACATCAAAATGGAAACACTTCCTTATGATGGCATCCATCATATAGACATGCACATGAAACTGCTGGATGAAGAAACCATTTTGGTAAGCGAATATCCAACCGGCATAGCAGATGGGCCACAGATTGAAGCCAACCTGCAATACATATTAAGTAATTATCAAACAACATATGGTACTGATTGGCGCGTGGTGCGCATACCCGTACCGGATGATAACGGCACATGGCCCAATACTACCGGCACCTACTATACCTATACCAACGCCTCTTTCATCAACAAAACCATTATAGTGCCTACTTACAATAAAAGTATGGATACAACAGCCCTGCGCATTTGGCGCGAGGCATGCCCCGGTTACAAAGTAGTAGGCATCAACTCTACCTCCAGCATTCCTGCTTCAGGCGCTTTGCACTGCATTACGCACGAAGTTGGCGTTGCCGATCCGTTGCTGATAAACCACAAACGCCTGCGCGATACCTACAATACAACAACTGCGTACGAGGTTGAAGCTACCATACAACACCGCAGCGGTATACAAGGCGCTACGTTGTTCTATACTACTGATACTACCCAATCTTATCAGTCTGTTGCTATGATGAACATGGGCAATAATGTGTTCCATGCGCAAATACCGGCACAGCCTGCAGGTACTGAGGTGTTTTACTATGTATGGGCCCAATCTGTTAGCGGCAAACAACAGGTACGCCCCATTGTAGCGCCTCAGGGTTTTTACAACTTTAAAGTGCTGGGCAACGTCGGCATTGCCGAAGGCGACGCGGTAAACACCATCGGTGAGATATTCCCTAACCCATCGCATGGTATAACTTGTTTGCCTCTCAGCACCTCAACAAGCCAAACTATAAGCATAGATTGCTTCAATGTATTGGGCGAAAAAGTCACCACTGTATATAACGGCCAAACCAAAGCAGGCGATAACAAATACTTTATCAATACCACCGGTTTTGCAGCAGGCATATACATCATTCGCTATACCATTAACCACCAAACAACGTCCCGTCCATTAATTGTGCGTTAAGTGTTTGTGCCTCTACAATTAGCGTATTTTGTACGGTTAACTACATGCTGTATTTAACCATCACTTCTATGTTTCTATGTACCTATATGGTAATATTGCGTTCATGAAAATCCTGTTTGTATGCTTAGGCAACATCTGCCGCTCGCCCATGGCGCATGGCTTATTACATCATAAAGTGCAACAGCTGGGTTTAAAGTGGTCGGTAGATTCCGCCGGAACCAGCGATTGGCACCGGGGCGAGTTACCCGATGCCCGCGCCATTGCCTGCATGAAGCGCCACGGTATCGACATAACTTACCAGCATAGCCGCCCAATCATCCGCGATGACTTTAAAGAGTTCGACCTCATTTACGTAATGGACAAAGCCAACCTGCGCGATGTGTTAGACATGGCCAACAGCGAAGAAGACCAACACAAAGTAGCCTTAGTAATGAGTATGGTTTACGAAAAAGACGCCATTGACGTGCCCGACCCCTACTTCGGCACCGGCGATAAAGGCTTCGAAAACGTCTACAAAATGCTCGACGAAGCCACTGATGCTATAATTGAAAAATACAAGTAGCTAGTACGAGTTAGCGCCCTCGTCATTCCGGCGAAAGCCGGAATCTCAATTAAATTGTCCCCCTCACCAACGCAGTTGGTCCCGAAACTTCGGGAAGGGGGACGAGTAAGATTCTGATTATGATCAGAATCGTCGGAGGGGGTTATTCCTTGAAGCCTTGCCAAAGGTTATTTACTTTGCGCCCAAATGAGCGAGAAAAGAATTAGGCCCCAAAACACAAAAGGTACCCGCGATTTCCTGCCGCAACAAGTGGCCAGGCGTAACTATATATTTAATGTAATTAAAGAGGTCTTCCGCAAATACGGTTTCGAAGAAATTGAAACCCCTGCTTTTGAACGTATAGAAACCCTCACAGGCAAATACGGCGAAGAAGGCGACAAACTGCTCTTCAAAATTTTAAACAGTGGCGATTTTTTAAAAGACACGCCAAAAGAAGATTTAGCAGCCGGTAATTCATCGGCAGTACTAAAACACATTGCCGAAAAAGGCCTCCGCTACGATCTTACCGTACCCTTAGCGCGTTATGTGGTACAACACCAGGAGAATATCGCCTTTCCTTTTAAGCGTTTTCACATAGGCCCCGTATGGCGGGCAGATCGTCCCCAAAAGGGCCGCTATCAGGAATTTTACCAATGCGATGCAGATGTTATTGGCAGTACTTCTTTAATAAACGAAGTAGAGCTTACCAAAATTTACTGCGAAGTATTTGAAAAGCTGGGCGTAAAAGTAAACGTGCGTGTAAACCACCGCAAAGTATTGGAAGCTATGGCGCAGGCCATCAACAGCCCGCAACTGCTTACGCAAATTGTAACCGCTATTGATAAGCTGGATAAAGTAAAGTGGGATGTTGTAGCAAACGATTTGGCTGAACAGGGCTTGAGTAATGAGCAAATCAGCACACTCCAAAATATGTTGGGGCAGCAAAGTGCGGCCTACTCCATGGGTATTATCACCCAAACAGAACCCGGCCAAAAAGCCTTTAAAGATTTATCCTACGTGCTTAACCTGCTAAAGGATAACCCCAACGTAGTTTACGACCCCACCCTTGCCCGTGGCTTAAACTACTACACCGGCCTTATTTGGGAGGTTGTCTTAGATAAAGATGCTGATGAAAACAAAAACATAAGTATGGGCTCGCTTGGCGGCGGTGGCCGTTACGATAACCTTACCGAAATGTTTGGCGGCCAAAACATGAGCGGCGTGGGTATTTCCTTCGGCATTGAGCGCATTTACGATGTTATGGAAGAGGCAAAACTCTTTCCGGCAACTATACAACAGGGCGCCAAAATCCTTTTTGTTCCCCGCGAGGCTTCATTAGAGGACTTCGCCTTTTCGCTGGCCCAGCAACTGCGCACCGCGGGCATAGCGGCCGAGGTGTTCCTGGGCAACGTCAAAAAACAAAAGCAGTTTACCTATGCCGAACAAAAAGGCATAGGCTTTATAGCCGAAATAGGGGCCGATGAGCAGCAAACCGGCTTCTTCCGTGTACGTAATACCGCTACGCGCGAGGAGCAAAAGCTGGACATTGCAGGCCTTACAGCCCTGCTTAAGTAATTGCCTGTTTGCCTTTTTTAAACCGTAAGCCCGGCTTAAAGTCTTACCTTTGCAGGTAGCGGTATCTTATGAAACGCGGTAGTACGGGGATAAAACCATAAGCAACCGCTAACTAACTTTGCGCTACTTACTAACAAGCACCGGGATACACTAATACACTGGCACAATTTGTGACTTGTAAAATATGTTTAAACAAGTATTGCGCAAAATGCGGTTGAACCGTAATTTGCTGGTATTCGTAAATAGTTCAACATCACCCTGACGATGCGGACAAAGGTCTTTTTATTCTTACTGTTATTCTCTGTTACCCATAGCTTTGCGGCTGTTGATGCCAAGCAGGTGCGCCTGCGCATACAGGATGGCCAAACCGGTTTTGCCGACGATGCCACCGTTTATCTGGACGCCGGCACCTCCCCTGCCTACCTCACTACCGAGGATATAGATAAGGTAATGAACGTCAACCCATTGATTCCGCAAATTTATTCCCTTACAACGGATAGTATTGCCTGCTTAACAAACGCCAACGGCCCTTTTACGCAGGCGGTTGTTATTCCCATAGGCTTTAAAGTTTCTGATAGCAGCCTTTACCGTATTTCGGCTACGCTTCTTGAAAACTTCGACCCTACATCCATCATCCGGTTAGAAGATCGCCAACTTGGCGTTATGCACGACCTCCGCTCCGGCATTTATTCTTTTTATGTAGCGCAGGCCACACAGGATAACTACCGTTTCTTTTTACACGTTTCCTATCCTACGGCCATAACCACCACTTTTGCGGGCTGCAACAACAACAATGGCAAAATTTCCTTCGTGCAGGATTCTTCCCTAACCTGGAACAGCTGCCAGTTGTTTGATGCCAACAACAACCTCATCAACTCTTTTTACAACATAACGGGCAACTTTGAATTTACGCTGCTGCAGGAAGGCAACTATTCCGTAGCCTTCGTTTACAACAGCTATACCACCACCGTTCCGGTATTTGTGGATGGCAACCAGGTTATAACTACCATCACTATCAATAAAGATACCGTTGCCATTGGCGAGCCTATACAGTTTTCAGCTTCTACGCTAAACACCACCATGTTTATATGGGATTTTGGCGATGGCACTACCATTACCGGCGTGGCTAACCCGGTTATATATTACAGTACTATCGGTACCTACAATGTAATACTTACCACCGGCAATAACTTTGGCTGTGTCGATAGCGAAAGCGTTGTTATAGAGGTAGTAGAAACACCGGTTGTTTCAGGGATTAAAGAGAATACCCTGCAAAATTTCAGCCTGCTTACCATTGGCAAAACCATACAGGTAGTTAACAGCAACACCACGAAAGCCGAACTGCAGATTTTTAATGTAGCCGGGCAGCTAATGTTTACCCAAACAATTGAGGAATCCCTAACCACACTTAGCTTAAGCGCCCTTCCCGCCGGTGTTTACGTAGCGGCCTTAACAAACGCACAGGGCAGGCAAACCCAAAAATTTATGTTGGCGGAATAGCTTTTTACCTCATTCGCAGAACTTAATACATTTGAAGCAGGCTCAAGGCCTGCTTTTTAATTTGTGTAGTATGAGCAAGAAATTCACCATCAGCAATAAAACCTTAAGTATTGATCATCTGTCTGCTTTTTTAGCGGGCAATCAACAGTTAGAATTAGGTGCGGACGCTAAAAAGAAAATAGCAGGCAACCGTAAATTTCTGGAGAAAAAAATTGCCGAACCCAACGCCCGTTACTACGGCATTAATACAGGCTTCGGCGCTTTGTGCGATGTTGAAATTAAACCTGAGCAGTTGGAAAAACTGCAGGAAAACCTGGTGCGCAGCCACGCCTGCGGCATGGGCGATGAGGTTAAACCTGAGGTAGTAAAGCTAATGATGCTGCTTAAAGCCAAAGGCCTTTCGCTTGGGCATAGCGGCGTTACGGTTGAAGCAGTAGAGAAACTGGTTGAGTTGTATAACAAAGGCGTGTATCCGATTATATGGGAGGTAGGCTCACTTGGCGCAAGTGGCGATTTAGCCCCCCTTGCTCACCTTACCCTTGCCATAATGGGCGAAGGCTGGGTGCGTTACAAAGGCGAAAAACGCGCAACTGCTGATGTATTCCGCGAATTGAAGATTAAGCCCGTTAAACTGAAAGCCAAAGAAGGACTCGCATTTTTGAACGGCACACAGTTTATGAGCGCATGGGGTTGCTACAGCATTATGGAAGCGGAGCGTGTTGAAAAGCTGGCCGACTTTACCGCCGCTGTTTCAGTAGATGCATTCGATGCACAGGTTTCCCCTTTCCATCCTGCTATTCAAAAAGTGCGCAACCATAAAGGACAAATAGAAAGCGCCGCTAATGTGTTGAAATTCCTAAAAGGCAGCGCCATTGCAAAGCAGCCTAAGAACAACGTGCAGGACCCCTACTCCTTCCGCTGCGTGCCACAGGTGCATGGGGCTGTAAAGTTTGCCATTGGCCAGGTACGCGAGGTTTTTGAATGCGAGATAAATGCTGTAACGGATAACCCGCTCATTTTTGAAGAAGAAGATTTAATTGTAAGCGGTGGCAACTTCCATGGCGAGCCTTTAGCTTTAGCGCTGGATTACCTGGGCATGGCTATGAGTGAATTAGCCAGTATATCTGAGCGACGTACATTCCAGCTTATATCAGGCAAGCGCGGCCTGCCTAAGTTTTTGGTAGAAGATAGCGGCTTGAATTCGGGCTTAATGATACCGCAGTATACCGCAGCGGCTATTGTAAGCATGAACAAACAATTGGCTACCCCTGCCAGTGTTGATACCATTACCAGTAGCGATGGACAGGAAGACCATGTAAGCATGGGCGCCAACGCAGCAGTAAAGACCTACAAAATTGTTTACAATATTGAAAAGGTGCTGGCCATTGAATTTATGACGGCCATGCAAGCGCTCGATTTCCGCAAGCATAAAAGCTCGCCGCTTATCGAAAAAGTTAAAGCCGACTACCGCAAAATAGTTCCGCATTATGCTGAGGACCGCATACTGTATAACGATATACAGGTAACTGTAGATTTTATGCGCGAAATAAAGTTGTAGGAAGCAGTTAAGCCTTAACTCTTCACCAACTTATCATACTTCGCCGCATTACTTGGATCAACCCGGCGTAGCAGATTCAGCGCCTTGGTCTTCTCCCCCATATCAGCGCCGCTAAAAACGTTCAGTAGTTCATCACTCTTTGCCTGAAAAAAGGCAGCAAGTAAAATCTCGTTGGGGTTTTCCTGCGCAATACGGCTAAGCATATCCAGCGCATTCAAAATGTTCTGGCGCGCAACGGCAGGCTTCTCATAAAAATTATCCATACCTAAAAAGTGGTAGGTATATATTGCCTGCTTAAAGCCTTCGTATTTGGCTGTTTGCAGGTGGTTAATCAGGTAATAACGGTTACGCACACCATCAAACGAGCGCCATCCTTTTACATCAGGTGCATTGGTTGGCACATTGCTCATTATCTGCTCGGCCATATTAAAATACTTGGTCCCGCCACCCTTGCTCATACTTTCGTAATCAAGGCCGATCATTACATAAGCATAAAAACCAAGTAAGGAAGTTAGGTTACTGTTGTATTGAGTAACGTTAAACTCAAGCGGCTGGTTTTGCGCATACGTAAACATCCAATCGTTGTCAATGTAGTTAAATAATGGTGTGCTGTAGCTGCTGTTAAACACCGGGCGAGAACACTGTATAGTAACGCTGGCCTTAAACACATCCTGGCTCGGCGATTCCTGTATATTAATAAACATACTGCACTCAATCTTCTCCTCTGCGCCAAACTGGTCCTGCGTCCATACGCGGTTATTCATAAACTCGTTAAAGGCAGTTTGCATGGTGCTAAACAGGTTGGGGTCCACGCCGTTAATACGCTGTCCGTTTACGGTTACCTGGCAGCGCAACTCCTGCGCAGAGGTGGTAAACCCCAAAAACAAAAACGCAAGCAGAACGGCAAAATGCCCTACCTTTTTTGTCGCCTGTTGTCTGTATTCTGTCGTCATTATTTAATCATTTTCTCAACGTAATTAACCAGGTCTTTTGCCACCTCGGTTTTACTCTTCAAATCAAATTTAACGGTATTCCCGTCTTTATCAATTATGCTTATTTTATTGGTATCAAATTTAAAACCTGCCCCCTCGTCGCGCACTGAATTCAGCACAATAAAGTCCAAATTCTTCTTTTTTAACTTTTCCTGCGCATGGGCCATTTCATTGTCAGTTTCTAACGCAAAACCAACTAAAAACTGGCCGGGCTTTTTCTGCCTGCCCAGCTCGCCTGCTATATCCTTGGTCTTTACCAGTTCTATAAACAGCTCGTCCTCCTTCTTTTTGATCTTGGTTTGACTGGGATATTTAGGTGTATAATCTGCCACCGCAGCAGCAAACACTATAACATCACTACTACCGAAATATTGCGCACAGCTATCAAACATTTCCGCTGCTGTGGTTACGGGCACCTCCTTGATTTTAGAAGAAGAAGATTTCAACTCTGTAGGGCCCTTAATCAACACCACATCATAGCCACGGGCGGCAAATTCCTCGGCAATGGCAATGCCCATTTTACCACTGGAGTAGTTGCTGATAAACCGAACGGGGTCTATGGGTTCCTGGGTAGGGCCGGCTGTAATTAAAACCTTCATACACCACAAGGATAAGGAGATTACTGCAATGTTTTCAGCGCCTCTTATCCGCAATAAGCTACATTATATTCATGCCTAAGACCGTCCGTTTCCCTCTCACTATCCCATGCTATACCCGGCCTTGAGGATTTGCCGCTAAGAATGGTGTGAGTGAAGCGTTAAACAGAAAAAGCTGTTTGAGTCTGCCGCCAGGCAGACGAGTTCTTTTTCTGTAGCATAACGAGCGCCGTTCAGCTGCAAAGCCTCACAGCCTTGATTTTTTGATTCTTTTTTATCAAG